>CALMOR010000116.1:0-16539 GCA_937872165.1 uncultured Burkholderiales bacterium
CGTCTGCTCGGGGCGACGCGTCGCGGTCTCCTCCAACAGCCACAAGGCGATCGGCAACCTGCTCGCCGCTGTCGCGGCCCGGGCGCGCGCCGAGGGCGTCCGGTGAAGCGTCGTCCAGAAGACCTCCGAGGATGGCGACGACGACGAGCGGGGTCGACCCGCGACGCGCGACGAAGTCCGCGAGGTCCGCGACGCTGCCGGGGAAGGTGGCGCCCATCGCCACGACGTGCTTCCTCACCGCGTCGACCGCGCCCTTGCGGATCTCCCGCGTTCCGGAGTCGACGCCGCTCATGCGTGTCTGCGCGGTGAACGGGACGAAGCTCGCGCCGTCGTCGGCGACGCCGGCATGACCCTCCTTGCCGGCGAGCGCGACGATGCTGCGGCCTTCGGGCGTCCCGTCGGCGAGCGACGCGAGCAGCGCGGCCCGCGCGAGGTCGGCGCCGGCGACGCCGAGGGCCGGCAGGAAGGCCGACGCCTGGCGGTTGCCGAGCGTGATGGTGCCGGTCTTGTCGAGCAGCAGCACGTCGACGTCGCCCGCCGCCTCGACCGCGCGACCCGACTTGGCGATCACGTTGGCGAGCAGCATGCGGCCCATTCCCGCGACGCCGATCGCCGACAGCAGACCGCCGATGGTGGTCGGGATGAGGCAGACCAGCAACGCGACGAGGACCGTGATCGTGACGGGAACCGCGGCGACCGTGGAGCCCGCTCCGGCCGCCGCGGCGGCCACTTCGGAAGAGAAGATCGAGAACGGCAGCAGCGTCGCGGTCGCGAGCAGGAAGACCAGCGTCAGCACGACGAGCAGGATGGTCAGCGCGATCTCGTTCGGCGTCTTCTGGCGCTTCGCGCCTTCGACCATCGCGATCATCCGGTCGAGGAAGCTCTCGCCGGGATCGGCCGACACGCGCACCACGAGCCAGTCCGACAGCAGGCGCGTACCCCCGGTCACCGACGAGAAGTCGCCGCCGGCCTCGCGGATCACCGGTGCCGACTCGCCGGTGATCGCGCTCTCGTCGACCGACGCGGCGCCGACGACGACCTCGCCGTCGGCGGGGACGATCTCGTCGGCCGCGACGAGATAGAAGTCGCCCCTGCGCATCGTGTCCGCCGCCACGACGCTGGCCGCCGCGCCGCGTTGCGGCCCCGCGAGTTTCTTCGCGGTCACGCTGGTCTTGACGCCGCGCAGCGAGGCCGCCTGCGCCTTGCTGCGTCCTTCGGCCAGCGCTTCGGCGAAGTTCGCGAAGACGAGCGTGAACCACCGCCAGACCGTGATCGCGAAGATGAAGGTCGCCGGCGCCTCGCCCTTGCCGACCAGCGCCTGGACCCACAACGCCGTGGTCAGGATGCTGCCGACGTAGACGACGAACATCACCGGATTGCGCCACTGCGTCGCCGGCGAGAGCTTGCGGAACGAGTCGACGATCGCCGGACCCACGAGCGCCCTGTCGAACAGGGCCATGTGTCGCGTGCTCATCGCGCGCCTCCGAACAATTGCAGCTGCTCGATCACGGGGCCGAGCGCGAGCGCCGGCACGTAGGTGAGCGCGCCGACGAGGACGATGGTCGAGACCAGCAACAGGACGAAGAGGAGGCCGTGGGTGGGCAAGGTCCCGCCGGTCGCCTCGAGCCGCTTCTTCCGGGCGAGCGACCCGGCGACCGCGAGCACCGGGACGATCACGCCGAAGCGGCCGAACCACACCGCGACGCCGAGCAGCACGTTGTAGAACGGGGTGTTCGCGGACAGACCCGCGAACGCGCTGCCGTTGTTGTTCGCCGCCGACGAGAACGCGTAGAGGATCTCGGAGAAGCCGTGGGCGCCGGGATTGGCCACGCCGCTCTTGCCGGCGTCGACGACGACCGCGACGGCCGTCAGCACGAGGACCAGCATCGGCGTGACGAGGATCGCGAGCGACACCATCTTCATGTCGTAGGCCTCGATCTTCTTGCCGAGGTACTCGGGCGTGCGGCCGATCATCAGGCCGGCGATGAAGACCGCGACGATCGCGTACATCAACGCGCCGTAGAGACCCGACCCCACGCCGCCGAAGACCACTTCGCCGAACTGGATCAGCCACATCGGCACCAGGCCGCCGAGCGGCAGGAAGGAGTCGTGCATCGCGTTCACCGCGCCGCACGAAGCCGCGGTCGTGATGGCCGCGAACAGCGCCGAGCCGACGACGCCGAAGCGCGTCTCCTTGCCTTCCATGTTGCCGGCGCCGCCGTCGACGCCGAGCGACGTGATGAGCGGATTGGCATGCAGCTCGGCCGCGATGCCGATGCCCGCCATCACGACGAGGATCGCGGCCATCGCGGCGAACACCGCCCAGCCCTGCCGCATGTCGCCCACCAGCTTGCCGAACGTGAACACGAGGCCCGCCGGGATCAGGAAGATCGCCACCATCTGCAGGAAGTTGGTCAGTGGTGTCGGGTTCTCGTACGGATGGGCCGAGTTCGCGTTGAAGAAGCCGCCGCCGTTCGTGCCGATCATCTTGATCGACTCCTGCGACGCGACCGGTCCGAGGACGATCGTCTGCGTCCTCGTGGTCGCGCGCTCGGTGATCGCGACGCCCTTGTCGTCCTTCAGCGGCTGGCCGTCGGGTCCGGACTTCGGGGCGTCGTAGGCCGTGACCTCGAGCGTGGTCGCATCGCGCGACGGCTCGAAGGTCTGGATCGTCCCCTGCTGCAGCTGCACGACGGCCAGCACGACGGCCAGCGGCAACAGGAGGTACAGCGTGATGCGCACGAGGTCCGCCCAGAAGTTGCCGATCGACGGGGACGACTTCGACGCGAAAGCGCGGATCAGGGCGAAGGCCACCGCGATGCCGGTCGCGGCCGAGAAGAAGTTCTGCACCGCGAGCGCGAGCATCTGCGTCAGGCAGCTCATCGTCGACTCGCCGGCATAGCCCTGCCAGTTGGTGTTCGTCACGAAGCTGACCGCGGTGTTGAACGAAGAGTCGGACGAGACGGCGGTCATGCGGGTCGGGTTGACCGGCAGCACGGCCTGCAGACGCTGGAACGCATAGACCACGAAGGCGCCGATCGCGTTGAAGACGACCACCGCGCTCGCGTACTGCATCCACGTCATGCCTTCGCCCGCGGAGATGCCGGCGATGCGATAGAGCGCGCGCTCGGGCGCGCCGAGCCGGCGCGCCCCGACGCCTTTCGGCATCGCGAGGCGCGCCATCAAGAGGCCGAGCGGATAGCTCAGGACGAGCAGCACGACCACGTAGGCCGCGAGCTGGCCGATGTCGGTGGCGGGCATCAGAACTCCTCGGCACGCAGCAGCGCGTGGACGAGATAGACGAAGAGGCCGAGCGACGCCAGGCTTCCGACGACGTAGAGGAGGTTCATGGCCTCTTCTCCACGCGCTCGCACACCGCGACGAAGCCGATCGTCAGGGCCGCGAACAACAGCGTCAGTGCGCAGTACACGAAGTCCATCGCGGGCTCCTTCGAATGAAAGGAGCGAGCGTAGGAAGGACGGCCTCAAGCGCGCGAAGAGATCGTGCGCGCCGGCGTCAAGAAAGCATCAAGGAAGGTCGCCGCGCGCATCGCGGCGTGGAGAAACGGCGATCAGCGCAGGCCGGCCGCGTAGTCGGCGACGGCCTTGATCTCGCCCTCGGAAAGCCGCGACGCGATGGTCGTCATCGGTCCGTTGTTCTTGCGGGTGCCGGTCTTGAAGGCGGTGAGCTGCGCCTCGTTGTACTCGCCCCACTGACCCGAGAGTCGCGGGTACTGCACCGGGATGCCCGCGCCCGTCGGACCGTGACAGGCCGCGCACGCGGGAACGTTCTTCTCGGCGATGCCGCCGCGCCAGATCTTTCGGCCGAGGTCGACCGTGTCCTTGACCTTCGCGGTGGCGGGCTTGTAGGCCTGGCCCGCGTAGTAGGCCGAGACGTTGGCGATGTCGGTGTCCGACAACGCGGCCGCATACGCGACCATCGACACGTTGTAGCGCGACGGCATCGCCGAGCCGGGCAGCACCTTGAAGTTGTGGAGCTGCTTCGCCAGATAGACCGGGTTCTGGCCCGCGAGCTTGGGAAAAGCCGGACCGTTCGCGTTACCGTCGACGCCGTGGCACGCGACGCATACCGCGGCCGCGATGGCTCCGCCTTTCGTCAGGTCGGGCCTGGCCGCCGTGGCGGCCGCTTCCTCGGCGAGAGCGGGCGTCGCCGAATCGATCAGCGTCAACGTCAGCACCGCGGACAAAGCGAAAGCACGAGTCATTGGAACCTCTGTGGACGACCGGTCGGACGGGTGGGTGACCGCGCTTCGGTCGGATCGTCGAAGCATCGGTTCGAGCGGAGGGCCGGCGCGCGACACGTCGCATCGAGGCCTGCCGACAAACCGCCGTATTATACAGAGCCCTCCGCGCCGACGAGCCCCCACGGCAAGACGGCAGTACCGCCCCCATGTCCGTCCTCCAGCAAGCCCGCTTCTTCACGACGGTCGATCGCCTGCATCAGTTGCCGTTGCTCGGCTTGCCTGAGCTGGCGTTCGCGGGACGGTCCAATGCGGGCAAGTCGACGGCCATCAACACCATCGCCAACCAGAAGCGGCTCGCGTTCGCGAGCAAGACCCCGGGCCGCACGCAGCACATCAACTTCTTCGCGGTGGGCAGGCATCCCGACGACGACGAGGTTCCCGCCGCGTTCATGGTCGACCTGCCGGGCTACGGATATGCGCAGGTGGCGCGCGACTCGCGGGCGCACTGGGAGCAGACGCTCGGTACCTACATCCGCAAGCGCAACGAGCTGGTCGGCCTGGTGCTGATCATGGACGCGCGACGTCCGTTCACCGATCTCGACGAGACGCTGGTCGCGTGGTTCTCCGGGACCGGCAAGCCGATCCACGTGCTGCTGACGAAGGCCGACAAGCTCAACCGCAGCGGGCGCACCGACGCGCTCAGGGCGACCCGGCGACGGCTCGGGGAACTGTCGCCCTTCCACACCGCGCAGCTGTTCTCGGCGCTCGACCGGACCGGCGTCGACGATGCCGACCTGCGCGTCCAGGAGATGTTGGGACTGCGCGAAGCGACCGACGCGACGATGGACAACGCGGGAGCCCTGCAGGTCGAGCGGACAAAAAAAACCCCGGCGCAAGGGGAATGACACCGGGGTGATAACGCCTTATCGTAAAGGCACCCGCTCAGGGAGGAGAAGCGGGGGATGGTGTGAGCCATCCGAAGTTTATGAACGCGCCTCGCACGAAAAGTTCGCGACGACTCGAACGCCGATCTGTAACAACCCCGAACGCCATGAATCCCAAAGAGAATCTCGAAGGCCTCGCGCGGCTCGACCGTGACGGCGAGCGGAAGCCGTCGTCGCTGATCCACCGTCCACGCCGCATGCGACGTGACGACTTCTCGCGCAGGCTGATGCGCGAGCATCGCGTCGCGGCCGACGACCTGATCTATCCGGTCTTCGTGCACGAAGGCACGAACCAGCGGCATCCGATCGCATCGATGCCGGGCGTCGAACGACTGTCGCTCGACCTGCTGATGCCGGTCGCCGAGCAGACCCTGAAGCTCGGCATCCCGGTCATCGCTTTGTTCCCGGTGATCGAAGCGTCGCTGAAGACGCCCGACGGCCGCGAAGCCACCAACCCCGACGGCCTCGTGCCCCGCGTCGTGTCTGCGCTGAAGAAGGAATTCCCCGAGCTCGGCGTGATGACCGACGTGGCGCTCGACCCGTACACGAGTCACGGCCAGGACGGCGTCGTCGACGAGCGTGGCTACGTGATCAACGACGAGACGGTCGACCTCCTGACGCGCCAGGCGACCGTGCAGGCCGATGCCGGCGTCGACATCGTCGCGCCGTCGGACATGATGGACGGGCGCATCCGCGCGATCCGGCTCGCGCTCGAGGAGGCGCGCCACATCCACACCCGCATCCTGGCCTACTCGGCCAAGTATGCGAGCGCCTTCTACGGTCCCTTCCGCGACGCGGTCGGCTCCGCCGCGAACCTCGGGCGCAGCGACAAGATGACCTATCAGATGGATCCGTCCAACAGCGACGAGGCCTTGCGCGAGGTGGCCGCCGACATCGCCGAGGGCGCGGACATGGTGATGGTGAAGCCGGGCATGCCCTACCTCGACATCCTGCGCCGGGTGAAGGACGAGTTCCGCATGCCCACCTGTGTCTATCAGGTCAGCGGCGAGTACGCGATGCTGAAGGCCGCCGCCCGGAACGGCTGGCTCGACGAGAGGAAGGCCGTGCTGGAGGCCATGCTCGCGTTCAAGCGCGCGGGCGCCGACGGCATCCTCACCTACTTCGCGCGCGACATCGCGCAGTGGGTCGCCTGAGCGACGGGCGCAACCGAAGCGCGTCGAGCCGCGTATCAACGGGCTGCGCCATCGTCCGTGGTCCGTCCTTTCCTTTCCTTCCCGATGCGAGCCACTCCCCGAAGACCGGACCGCCGGTCACCGTTCGCAAGCCTCGCGCTGCTGCTCGCGGCCGTCGTCGGTCTGCTGCAGGGATGCTCGGGGACCGGTACCCGCGTCATCGACGCGTTGACGCCGAAGAGCGGCTACACCGAAGCCCGCGACATCGCCTACGGCGAAGGCGAGCACCGTCGGCTCGATGTCTATCGACCGGCCTCGCTCGCGCCCGGCGCGAAGGCGCCGGTGGTGATCTTCGTCTACGGCGGCAGCTGGCGCGAAGGCAGCAAGGCCGACTACCGCTTCATCGCCGACGCGCTCACCGCGAAGGGCATCGTCACGGTGATCGCCGACTACCGGGTCTTCCCGGAGGTCGGCTATCCCGGCTTCGTCGAGGACACCGCGGCGGCGGTCGCCTGGACCTTCCGCGAGATCGACGCCTATGGCGGCGACCCCGGGCGCGTCTTCCTCACGGGCCACAGCGCGGGCGCGTACAACGCGGCGATGGTGGCCAGCGATCCGAGCTGGCTGCGGCCGAACGGCCTCTCGCCTTCGCGGCTGCGCGGCTTCGTCGGCCTCGCGGGTCCGTACAACTTCCTGCCGATCGTCGACGCGGGCGTGAAGGAAGTGTTCCACTGGCCCGACACGCCGCCCGAGACGCAGCCGATCAACCACGTCACGCGCGACTCGATCCCGTCGCTGCTGATCGCGGCGCGGCACGACACCTTCGTGCACCCCGACAAGAACACCGAACGGATGGGCGCGAAGCTGAAGAGCCTCGGTGTCGACGTCACGGTCGACCTGCACGACCATGTCGACCACATCACGCTGGTGGGAGCGATGGCCCGGCCGCTGCGCTTCCTCGCGCCGGTCGACGGCGAGTTCACGGACTTCGTCCTCTCGCACTGAGCGGCGCGACGGGAGACCGCCGCCTCTCCCACCTCGTCTGCCAGGCGCGGGGCGGGGCCGGGTGGCGCTCCGTCGACGGCGGACACGCGGGTCGCCGGCCTTCGCCGGTACGACGGGGAAGAGAGCGGTACGCCGTCGACGAGCTCAGGCCGCGCGCGCGAGCATCGGTGCGAGGTAGCGGCCCGTGTAGCTGGCCGGCGTCATCGCGACGTCTTCGGGCGTGCCCTGCGCGACGATGGTCCCGCCGCCGGCGCCGCCCTCGGGTCCGAGGTCGACCACCCAGTCCGCGGTCTTGATGACGTCGAGGTTGTGCTCGATGACGACCACCGTGTTGCCGTGGTCGCGCAGCGTGTGGATGACCTCGAGCAGCATCGCGATGTCGTGGAAGTGGAGACCCGTCGTCGGCTCGTCGAGGATGTAGAGCGTACGGCCCGTGTCGCGCTTCGACAGTTCGAGCGACAGCTTGACGCGTTGCGCCTCGCCGCCGGACAGCGTCGTCGCGCTCTGGCCGAGCTTGATGTAGCCGAGTCCGACGTCGAGCAGCGTCTGCAGCTTGCGCGCGATCACGGGCAGCGCCTTGAAGTAGTCGAACGCGTCCTCGACCGTGAGGTCCAGCACCTCGGTGATGTTCTTGCCCTTGTAGTGGACCTCGAGCGTCTCGCGGTTGTAGCGCTTGCCGTGGCACACGTCGCACGGCACGTAGACGTCGGGCAGGAAGTGCATCTCGACCTTCAGCACGCCGTCGCCCTGGCAGGCCTCGCAGCGTCCGCCCTTGACGTTGAACGAGAAGCGGCCCGGACCGTAGCCGCGCTCGCGCGCCGTCGTCACCTCGGCGAACATCTCGCGGATCGGCGTGAAGAGGCCGGTGTAGGTCGCGGGGTTGGAGCGCGGCGTGCGGCCGATCGGGCTCTGGTCGACGTTGATGACCTTGTCGAAGCTGTCGAGGCCTTCGACGCTCACGTAGGGCGCGGGCTCGGTCGACGAGCCGTAGAGATGGCGGGCGGCCGCGTGATAGAGCGTGTCGTTGATCAGCGTCGACTTGCCGGAGCCCGACACGCCGGTGATGCAGACGAGGAGCCCGACGGGAATCGCGAGGTCCACGCTCTTCAGGTTGTTGCCGGATGCGCCGTGGATGCGCAGCCAGCCGTCCTGCTTCGCGCGGCGGAACGGCAACGCCTGCACGACGGTGTTCTTCCGACCCTTCTTGACCTTCGGCGGAGGCAGCGCGAGATCGATCGGCGTGCTCGGGGCGGAGCCCGGCGCGACGCGCTGCGACGGCGTCGCGATGCGCATCTTCCCCGACAGGTACTGACCCGTCAGCGATCGCGCGTTGCCTTCGATGTCGGCGGTCTTGCCCGACGCGATCACATGGCCGCCGTGGATGCCCGCGCCGAGCCCCATGTCGACGACGTGATCGGCGGCCCGGATCATGTCCTCGTCGTGTTCGACGACGAGGACCGAGTTGCCGAGGTCGCGCAGATGCTTCAGCGTGTCGATCAGCCGGTCGTTGTCGCGCTGGTGCAGGCCGATCGACGGTTCGTCGAGCACGTACATCACGCCGGTGAGCCCCGAGCCGATCTGCGATGCGAGGCGGATGCGCTGGGCCTCGCCGCCCGACAGCGTCTCGGCGCTGCGTTCGAGCGACAGGTAGTCGAGCCCGACGTTGTTGAGGAAGGCGAGGCGCGCGACGATCTCCTTGACGATGCGCTCGGCGATCTCCTTCTTCGCGCCCTGCAGTTCCAGGCCCTGGAACCATGCGAGCGTGTCGTACAGCGGCATCGCGCTGATCTCGTAGATCGCCTTGTCGTGGCCCTTCGGTCCGACCCGCACGTAGCGCGCGTCGCGTCGCAGCCGCGTACCGTCGCAGGTGGGGCACGGCTTGCTGTTGAGATACTTCGCGAGTTCCTCGCGCACCGCGATCGAGTCGGTCTCCTTGTAGCGCCGCTCGAGGTTCGGGATCACGCCCTCGAACGGATGCTCGCGCACCACCGGCCTGCCGCGCTCGTTGATGTACGTGAAGGGGATGGTGTCCTTGCCCGAGCCCTGCAGGATCAGTTCTCGCGTGGCTTCGCCTTGCTGCTCGAACGGCGCGTCGATGTCGAAGCCGCTGTGCGCGGCGAGGCTCTGCAGCATCTGGAAGTAGAACTGGTTGCGGCGGTCCCATCCCTTGATGGCGCCGCTCGCGAGCGACAGATTGGGAAAGGCCACGACCCGCTTCGGGTCGAAGAACTGGATCACGCCCAGACCGTCGCAGGTCGGGCAGGCGCCCATCGGGTTGTTGAACGAGAAGAGGCGCGGCTCGAGCTCGGCGAGCGAGTGATTGCAGATCGGGCAGGCGAACTTGCTCGAGAACAGCGACTCCTTGCCGGAGTCCATGTCGAGCGTGATGGCGCGACCATCGGCGTTGCGGAGCGCCGTCTCGAACGACTCGGCGAGCCGCTGCTTGATCTGCTCCGGATCGGCGCCGACCTTCACCCGGTCGATCACGACGTCGATGTTGTGCTTCTCGGTCTTCTTCAGCTTCGGCAGCGCCTCGACCTCGACGACCTTGCCGTCGACGCGAAAGCGCACGAAGCCCTGGGCCTGCATCGCGGCGAAGAGGTCGACGTGCTCGCCTTTCTTCTCGCGCGCGGTCGGCGCGAGGATCATCAGCTTCGTGCCCTCCGGCAGCGCCAGCACGTCGTCGACCATCTCAGCGACGCTCTGCGCCTGCAACGGCAAGCGATGGTCCGGGCAATACGGCGTGCCGACGCGGGCGAACAGCAGGCGCAGGTAGTCGTGGATCTCGGTCACCGTGCCGACGGTGGAACGGGGGTTGTGGCTGGTCGCCTTCTGCTCGATCGAGATCGCCGGCGACAGACCTTCGATGAGGTCGACATCGGGCTTCTCCATCAATTGCAGGAACTGCCGCGCATAGGCCGACAGCGATTCGACGTAGCGGCGCTGGCCTTCCGCGTACAGCGTGTCGAACGCGAGCGACGACTTGCCGGAGCCCGACAGGCCGGTGATGACCACCAGCTTCTCGCGGGGCAGGTCGAGGCTGACGTTCTTTAGGTTGTGCGTGCGTGCGCCGCGGATGCGGATCTCGTCCATCGTCGATTCAGACAGGATGACGCGCCGGACCGGAGGGCGGACCGACGACGTCGGGGATGTGGGAGGAGGCGCCGACCGCGGGGATCAGCCAGACCGATCAGTTAATATAGCTGACCCGATCGGCCTCTAGTCGTTGCGATGTGGTGCCGCAATCATGCAGGGCAAGCGGATCCGCCCCGGCGTACTCGACCCGGCCCTCCGGGATCCGTCCGGAACGGGTCGCCCGCGCCGCATCCTTCGACGTCCTTCAGGAGTCCCGCCATGTCCTCGGTCAACAAAGTCATCCTGATCGGCAACCTCGGAAAGGCCCCGGAAGTCCGCTACCTGCCGAGCGGCGATGCGGTCGCCAACCTGACGCTCGCGACGAGCGAGAACTGGACCGACAAGGCGAGCGGCGACAAGAAGGAAGCCACCGAGTGGCATCGCGTCGCCTTCTTCGGCCGCACCGCCGAGGTCGCCGGCCAATACCTCAAGAAGGGCGCGAAGATCTATGTCGAAGGATCGCTGCGCACCCGCAAGTGGCAGGACAAGGACGGCCAGGAGCGCTATACCACCGAGGTCCGTGGCGATGTCATGCGCATGCTCGATCGCCGCGGCGAGGGCTCCGGATCGATGGAGCAGGACGCGCCGGCCGCCGAGTCGCGAGTGAACGAACCGAGGCGCCCTGCCGCATCCAAGCCTGCACAGGCGCGCGCGACCTCGGGCTTCGAAGACATGGATGACGACATTCCATTCTGAAGCTCCGCCTGCCGTCGCATCCGGCCCGGCCGCGGCTCGCGGCGTCGTGGTCGGCGGCCGTCGATGAGTCCCGCTGCGCTAACGCGTAAGCGAGGCCTCGGAGCCTGGGGAGCACCGGTCGTGCTCTTCACCGCCTATGCGTTCGCGATGGTGCTTCTCGTCGGCAGCGCCTATGTCGATTACCGCAACGCGCGCGACCTGGAGGAAACCGGCGCCAGCGTGTCCCGTACGATCCAGGCGATGGACAAGCTGCGCCAGGTGGGCAACACCATCTTCATCGCGGAAGGATCGCAACGCGGTTATCTGCTGACCGGCAATCCGGCCTACCTGGAGCCGTACCGCGACATGCAGCAGCGGATGCCGGTGCGACTCGCCGAAGTGGCCGCGATCGTATCCGACACGCCCGTGCAGCACGCATCGGTCGACGGCCTGCGTTCACTCGCGACGCTCAAGTTCGACGAGATGGACAAGACGCTCGATGCCTATCGGCGCGACGGGGCGGCGGGAGCGGTCGCCATCGTCGCGCAGGCCGACAGCAGGAACACGATGGCGCACGTCCGCGAGACCATCCGCGTGATGCTCGGCGAGGAGTCGCGTCTGCTGGCCGAACGTCGGGTCAGCGCGGCGTCGGCTTACTCGGGCAGCATCCTGCGCGCGTCGATCGCGAGCGCGCTGGTCGCCCTCGCCCTCACCGCGTTCTATCTGCTGATGCGTCGCTATCTGCGTCAACGGGACGCGGCGCTGGCCGTCGTCGAGGCCAGCAACGCCGAGCTCGAGAAGCGCGTCGCCGAACGCACGGCCGACCTCTCGCATCTGTCGCGACACCTTCTCAACGTTCGCGAACACGAGAAGAAAGTCATCGCACGCGACCTCCACGACGAGTTCGGCAGCTATCTGACCGCGATCAACATGGACGTCTCCCGCGCCCGGGACAAGATCGCCGACACGAATCCCGAACAGGCGGCCAAGCTAGAACGCACGCTCGGGCTGCTGGGCAGCGCCATCGAGATGAAGCGTCAGCTCATCAGCGATCTGCGGCCGAGCATCCTCGACAACCTCGGACTCGGCGCCGCGCTCGAGCAGTACATCGACGAATGGTCGCGGCGCACCGGCATCGAGGCCACGTTCGACCACGAGGGCGACCTCGACAGCGGGGACGAGGGCTGCCCGATCGCGATCTTCCGCGTCTTCCAGGAATCGCTGACGAACATCGCCAGGCATTCGTCGGCCACGCGCGTCGCCGCGCATGCCTACCGCACCGGCGACACGATCGAATTCGAGATCGCCGACAACGGCATCGGACTGACCGAAGCGGATCGCGGGAAGCCGGGCGCGCACGGGCTCCTCGGTATCCGCGAGCGTGTGCTCGCCTATCGCGGAGAGGTGACGTTCGTCGAGACGCACGGCGGCGGAAACACGGTGCGCGCCGTCATGCCCTGCAGTCCGCTACCCGCTACCGCACCGGCCAGTGTCTATGCAGCGACCTTCGCCTGAACGGCTCGTCGGGGCAGGGTAGACGACCGGGCGAACACGGGAGGCGAAGGGATCGCGGCCGAAGATCGTCGGATCGGCGGCGCCTCCAGAATCGGGTACGACGGTACGGCTCCGCGGCAGTTCTCCGTTCGTCGTCGTTCCTTCAATTCTGCGGGAGCCCCCTTCGCATTTGGAGCCGGTTTCGCGCCGGTTCTTTTCCGGATGGGGCTACAATCGCGCACGCAATCGGCTCAAGGGAATGTCCAGTTGATCAAAAAAATCATGTTGGTGGACGATCATCAGATCGTGCGGGCGGGCCTCAAGCAGATCTTCGCGGAATGCACCGACATCGTCGTCGATGCCGAAGCGGCCAACGGTACCGAGGCCCTGGAACTCCTGCGTGCTCGACCGGTCGACGGTGTCCTGCTCGATCTCTCGATGCCGGACCGTAGCGGCATCGACGTTCTGCGTCGGATGCGCGGCGAGCGCACTGACCTGCCGATCCTGATCCTTTCGATGCATGCCGAAGAACAATATGCGATGAACGTATTGAAGGCCGGCGCGAACGGATACATCGCGAAAAGCAGCCCGCCGTCGGAGATCCTCAAGGCGGTCCGCATGGTGCTGACCGGGAAGAAATACGTCAGTCCCGCGCTGGCCCAGCAACTGGCGACGGCATTCACGAGCGACGTCCACGGCGCACCGCACGAGAAACTCTCCACCCGAGAATTCGAAGTCTTCTGCAAGCTGGCCGCGGGACACAGCGTCTCGGACATCGCCGACGAACTGTTCCTTTCGGTCAAGACGGTCAGCACGCACCGCGCACGCATTCTCGAGAAGATGAATCTGCGCACCAATGCCGACTTGACCTACTACGCGATCAAGAACGAATTGATCCAGTGATTCGCCGGGCTATCGAGCCCCGCATCGCGACCGCGCCTCTTCGCGCGTGGCCCTTCCCGGGGTCGCCTCGCAAACCTTCGGCTAGATAAGACAAACGCGGACAGCCCAAGTAGCGGGGAGCCGATACGGCCCGTTCGGAGCGATCACTAGCCTGTCCGTGGTGCCGAAACAGGCGTAGTGCGTGGGCACCGAAGCCGCCGGGATGAGATCAATGGTCGGGGGTGGGTCGCCTTAACCATTGAAAGCGGTCTCGTCTCGTATGAATACGCCTTTGCGGGTTTTCGTCATCGAAGATTCTCCGATTCTTCTCGAACGCATTGCGGAAGCGATCGCAGATCAACCTTCGTTGCTCCTCGTCGGTACGGCGGACTGCGAAAAGGAAGCGCTATTCAAGATTCGAACGTTGAAGCCCGAAGCGCTGGTCGTCGACATCAAGCTGCGGGAAGGCAACGGACTCAACGTGCTGGCGCAATTGAAGTGGGGCGAGGGAGAGGAAGCGAAGCCGAAGATCGTGGTGTTCACCAATTACCCCCGACAGGAATACCTGAGGAATTCAAAGCAGCTGGGTGCGGATTATTTTCTCGACAAGTCGACCCAGTTTTCGGATCTACCCAAAGTGCTGATCGGGCTGAACGACGAAGAGGCGTCCAGTTCGTTGCGCACCTGAATAACGAGGAGTTCAAATGCTGCACTATGCCGTCGTCTTCTTTGTCATCGCGCTGATAGCCGCTCTGTTCGGATTCGGTGGTATCGCGGCAGGCGCAGCGGAAATCGCAAAGATTCTGTTCTTCATCTTCGTCGTTCTGTTCGTCATTTCGCTGCTGGTCGGCCTGGTCCGACGATAGAAGTGAAATTGGCGGCCCGGGAATGCGACCGAGGAGGGAAGGCATGGCGAAGCGCGGGAAGATAAAGTTCATCCGGAGCCGTCTCTCGCTGGCCGTCCTGCTGGGCGTGATCGGGGTCGTCGGAAACATGCGGCCCGTGAACTCCGAGGCGGCTTCGCAGCCGCTGGCGCCGTACTTGCCGACTCCGATGGAAGGGCTGACGACGAGTTCGAGCGACTCGCGACTGAATCCGCTGCAATCGCCGGACTCTGGCGGTTTCGGCGATGCACCGACCGCCGAGGATGCGAGCGAGGCCTTGTCCGCCGACGGCGTCGACGATGATGGCGAGGTGGTTCCCGCCATCTATGCATGGGATCCGGACGTCCGATTCGTCTATCACCGGCACGTGAGCAAGTGGATGTAATGGACCGTCTTTCTTTTCATTGGGCACAGACTTCGCGAGGACTGAGATGAATTGGGATATCACGATCGGCCACGGCAGACAAATGGTCGGGCGGGTCATGCGGGCGTTCGGTCGTCGCTACGATCGTCGGCAAGCCGTGCTGGACGGGGAGCAGATGGAATATGCGGGACGGCTCCAAGCGCGTTATGGCGTCCTGAAGCATCAGGTCCAATGGAGTTCCGATCCCTCGCATCTGCGGCGTCAGCCGATCGCGATCGACGTGCCGCGCGGCCGCTACGAGGAGCGGTAAGCTCCGATCGACGCGCCGACCGCAGGACAAGAGAGCTCCGGAATTACGGAGCTTTTTTTTCGCCTTGCGCAAGCCTCTATACTTCACCGCTTTATTGCAGGCGCATCGCCTCGCTCATCCACATGCCCATCTATTCGTATCGCTGTGAAGCCTGCGGGCATCAGCAGGACGTCCTGCAGAAGATGTCGGATCCGCTGCTCGTGAACTGCCCGGCCTGCGGGGCCCCGAGCCTGAAGAAGCAGGTGACCGCCGCGGGTTTCCAGCTGAAGGGTTCCGGGTGGTACGTCACCGACTTCCGCGACCAGGCGAAGACGCCGGCGAAGTCCGACGACGCGGCCAAGAAGCCCGAGTCGACCGGAGATGCGCAGCCGGCGTCCGACGCTCCCTCGTCGTCGCCGACGACCGCGACCCCGGCCGCGCCGAGCACCGAAGCCGCGGCTCCGAAGGCCCCGCCGCCGGCGCCGGCCGGCGGGTCCGCCTGAGGGCACGATGCTGAAGAAGACCTTCTTCACCGGACTCGTCATCCTCGTCCCGCTCGGCATCACGGTGTGGGTGTTGAACCTGGTCGTCACGACGCTCGACCAGACGCTGCTGCTGTTGCCGCCGTCGATCAGGACACAGGCGCCCTTCAACATTCCCGGGATGGGCGTCATCCTCACGATCGCGATCATCCTCGCGGTCGGCGTACTCGCCCGCAACTTCATCGGCCGCCGTCTCTTTCTGTGGTGGGAAGCGTTGCTCGGTCGGATCCCGGTGGTGTCCGCGATCTACTCGAGCGTGAAGCAGGTGTCCGACACGCTGCTGTCGCCCTCGGGACAGGCTTTCCGAAAGCCGGTGCTGATCGAGTTCCCGCGCGCCGGTTCATGGACCATCGGCTTCGTCGTCGGCACCCCGGGCCACGCGCTGCAGGAGCCGCTGGACGGCGAGCATGCGAGCGTCTACGTGCCGACCGCGCCCAACCCGACGTCGGGCTACGTGCTGATCCTGCCGGTCGGACAGATCGTCGACCTCGACATCACCGTCGACGAGGCGCTCAAGTTCGTCGTTTCGATGGGCGTCGTCGCACCCGGCCCCCGCCTGTCGAATGCCGATCTCGCCCTTCCGGTCGTGCGTCCGGCGTGACCGTCCGCCCTTCCGGTCGTGCGTCCGGCGTGACCGTCCGGATTGCCCGGACCGGCCTCGCATGATAATTTCCGCCGATGCGATTCGTCTTCTCCACCCGGCCTGCCGCCCGACGGACCTCCGGTTCCCCGTCCACCTTCGCTCGCCGCGCGCTTCGAAATCGATAGGGTTGGCCGGGGCCGGCCAACCCGCCTCCCGACGAAGCGCCCTTCCCTCGAATCCCAGTCCTCTCGTTCGCCACGGACGGCGAACCTGATCCGTCGCGTTCCGATGTCGGCCGCGTGCCGCATCGCCGGCGGACCCTCTCTTCCGGAGTGCTCATGCGTACCCATTACTGCGGCCTCGTCACGGCCGACCAACTGTCGCAGCCCGTTGTGCTCACCGGCT
>CALMOR010000116.1:16549-42432 GCA_937872165.1 uncultured Burkholderiales bacterium
GGGTCCATCGTCGACGCGACCACGGCGGCGTGATCTTCGTCGACCTTCGCGACCGCGAAGGGATGGCCCAGATCGTCTGCGATCCCGATCGCGCCGAGACCTTCGCGACCGCCGAGTCGCTTCGCAACGAGTACTGCGTCGAGATCAAGGGCGTGGTGCGCGCGCGCCCGGAAGGGACCGTCAATGCGTCGATGAAATCCGGAGGGATCGAGGTACTCGCCCACGAGATCACGGTCCTCAACGCGTCGGTCACGCCACCCTTCCAGCTCGACGACGACAACCTGTCGGAGACCACTCGCCTCACCCATCGCGTGCTCGACCTGCGGCGACCGGCCATGCAGAAGAACCTGATGCTGCGCTACCGGGTCGCGATGGAAGTGCGCCGCTATCTCGATGCCGAGGGCTTCATCGACATCGAGACGCCGATGCTGACCAAGAGCACGCCGGAGGGCGCGCGCGACTATCTCGTGCCGAGCCGGGTCAACCCCGGCATGTTCTTCGCGTTGCCGCAGTCGCCGCAGCTGTTCAAGCAGTTGCTGATGGTGGCCGGCTTCGACCGCTACTACCAGATCGTCAAGTGCTTCCGCGACGAGGACCTGCGCGCCGATCGGCAACCCGAGTTCACGCAGATCGATTGCGAGACCTCGTTCCTCGACGAGGTCGAGATCCGCGCCATCTTCGAGACGATGACGCGCCATGTCTTCAAGGCCGCGATCGACGTCGACCTGCCCGAGTTCCCCGTCATGACCTACGGCGAGGCGATGGGGCGTTTCGGATCCGACAAGCCGGACCTGCGCGTGAAGCTCGAATTCACCGAGCTCACCGACGTCATGCAGGACGTCGATTTCAAGGTCTTCTCCGCCGCGGCGAAGAGCGACGGGGGTCGTGTCGTCGCGCTGCGCGTGCCGGGCGGAGGATCGAGCAGCGGCGGCTTCGCGCGTTCGGAGATCGACGCCTACACGCAGTTCGTGTCGATCTACGGCGCGAAGGGCCTCGCGTACATCAAGGTCAACGACCGCTCGCAGCCGGACCTGAGAGCCGGGCTGCAGTCGCCGATCATCAAGAACCTGCACGACCGCGCATTGAAGGCCGTCATCGAGCGGACCGGCGCCGAGGACGGCGACCTGATCTTCTTCGGCGCCGACAAGGCCAAGGTCGTCAACGACGCGATGGGAGCGCTGCGCGTGAAGATCGGCCACTCCGAATTCGGCAGGCGCAGCGGGCTTCTCGAGGACGCGTGGCGTCCGCTGTGGGTCGTCGACTTCCCGATGTTCGAGTACGACGAGGCCGAAGGCCGCTTCACCGCGGCCCACCACCCGTTCACCGCGCCGAAGGACGGCGACGAGGACCTCCTCGTCAGCGATCCGGCGCGCTGCACGGCCAAGGCCTACGACCTCGTGCTCAACGGCTGGGAGATCGGCGGCGGCTCGGTCCGCATCCATCGCGAAGAGATCCAGAGCAAGGTCTTCCGCGCCCTCAAGATCGATGCCGACGAGGCGCAGGCGAAGTTCGGCTTCCTGCTCGACGCGCTGCGTTACGGCGCGCCCCCGCACGGCGGCATCGCCTTCGGCCTCGATCGGCTCGTGACGATGATGACGGGTGCCGATTCGATCCGCGACGTGATCGCCTTCCCGAAGACGCAGCGCGCTCAGGACCTGCTGACCGAGGCGCCGAGCGCTGTCGACGAACGCCAGTTGCGCGAGCTGCACATCCGGCTTCGCAGCAGCGACCGCGTCGCGGTGCCGGGCGAGCGCGGCGGCTTCGCGAGCGACCTCGAACCACGCGCGGCCTGAGCCCGCCCACGAGCGGGGCGGAGGTGCCGCCGGCACGTCGATGAACGATCCCGCGTCGCCGCCCCGGCGGCCGTACAAGATCCCGCTGTCGGTCCTCGTCGTGATCCACACCGAGGACCTGCGGGTGCTGCTGCTCGAGCGGGCCGACCGGCCCGCGCACTGGCAGTCGGTGACCGGCAGCGTCGATCGTCTCGACGAGCCGCTGCGCGACGCGGCCGCGCGCGAGGTCGGCGAAGAGACCGCGATCGACGCGGATCGCGACGGCGTGCTCGACGACTGGAGCCATGCCATCGAGTACGGCATCTACCCGCACTGGCGTCATCGATACGCGCCCGGCATCGAGCGGAACACCGAGCACTGGTTCGGCCTCGTGTTGCCCGACGAATTCCCGTCGAAGGAGCTTGTGCGCGTTGCCCCTCGTGAGCATTTGCAATACGCTTGGCTGCCCTATCGGGAGGCGGCCGAGCGATGCTTCTCGTCGAGCAACGCCGAAGCCATCCTTCAACTGCCGCGACGATGCAGCGCCCGCCCCCGACCCCGATGAAGGAAGACGACGACGAGGAGGCGCTGCTCGCGCACGAACGCGACGCCGCCGAGGCCGTCGCCGACGAGTCGGTGCCGCAGACCGGCAAGCGCCTGCGCGTCGCCACGTACAACATCCACAAGGGCCTGTCCGCGATGTCGCGGCACAACCGCATCCACGACCTGCGCGCCGGGTTGCATGCGCTCGAGGCCGACGTGGTGTTCCTCCAGGAGGTGCAGGGCCGCAACGACCTGCATGCCGGACGCTTCGACAACTGGCCGCAGGTGGCCCAGCACACCTTCCTCGCGGGCGACCGTTGGGCCGAAGCGGTCTACGGACGCAACTCGGTCCGCACCGACGGCGATCACGGCAATGCGATGCTGTCGCGCTTCCCGCTGGTCGGGCACGAGAACATCGACATCTCCGACCATCGCTTCGAATCGCGCGGCCTGCTCCATTGCGAATTCGATGTCGACGGACTCAAGGTGCATTGCATCTGCGCGCATCTCGGGCTCTTCGAAGACAGTCGCGTCCGTCAGGCCGATGCGATGATCGCGCGCATCCGCTCGCACGTGCCGGCCGAGGCGCCGCTCGTGATCGCGGGCGACTTCAACGACTGGCGGCATCGACTCGGCAAGCGTCTGGTCGACAACCTCGGTGTCCGGGAAGTGTTCTCGGGACGCGAGACCGGCCCCGCAGCGCTGGCGCGCAGGGCCGCGGGCTATGCGCAGGCGCAGGGAGCGCGGCTGCGCAAGCCTCGTGAGGCCGACGAAGCCGGACCCGTCGCGGACACGACGCCGCGCAGGCGGCTCGCTGCGCCGGCCCGCACCTTCCCCGCCGCCTTCCCCCTGCTGCGGCTGGACCGCATGTACGTGCGCGGCTTCCGTATCGCATCGGCGCAGGTGCTGTCCGGTCCGACCTGGCGCCGGCTCTCGGACCACGCGCCGATCCTCGCGGAACTGGTTCTCGACGGCGCGTGAGATTCGAAGCAGGCAACCGCGTCCAGCTGTTGTGCGGCGGCTCCGAATACTTCCCGGCGCTGATCGCCGCGATCGAAGGCGCCCGCGAAGAGGTCTACCTCGAGACCTACATCTATCACGACGACGATACCGGCCGGCGCGTCACCGAGATCCTCTGCGCGGCCGCGCGCCGCGGCATCGTCGTGCGCGTGTCGGTCGACGGCTTCGGCTCGGCCAACCTCGCGCCGTCGCTGCGGGAGTCGTTCGACGCGGCCGGCGTCGAGTACGTCGTGTTCCGACCCGAGCACTACTCGTGGCGCAGCGGCCTCGCGTGGTTCTCGCGCAAGCGCCTGCGACGCCTGCATCGCAAGCTGGCCATGATCGATCGCAAGGTCGCGTTCTGCGGCGGCATCAACGTCCTCGACGACCTGCACGATCCGAACCACGGGCCCCTCGAAGCGCCACGCTTCGACTTCGCGGCGCGCGTCGAAGGACCCATCGTCGGTCCGATCTCCGCGTACATGCTGAACCAGTGGCTGCGTCTCGACTGGCGTCGCCTCGCGTCGCAACGCGGCGAGCTCGAGGAAGCGATCGAGACCTGGTTCACGCGACGCGAATGGGCCGAGGCGCGACCCGATCACGGCAAGATCCGCGTGGCCTTGGTCACGCGCGACAACGTCGCCAACCGTCGCAGCATCGAGCGCGCGTACCTGTCGGCGATCAAGCTGGCGCGACACGAGGTCCTGCTCTGCAACGCTTACTACTTTCCCGGTCGCCGTTTCCGCAAGGTCCTGATCGCGGCGGCCGGGCGCGGCGTGCGCGTGCGCCTGCTGCTGCAGGGGCGCCCCGAGTATCCGGTGCAGCACTACGCGAGCCAGACGCTCTATGCCGAGCTGCTCGCGGCCGGCATCGAGATCAGCGAATACACCACGAGCTTCCTGCACGCGAAGGTCGGCATCGTCGACGACGCGTGGGCCACGGTCGGCTCGTCGAACATCGATCCGTTCAGCCTCCTGCTCGCGCGCGAAGCGAACCTCGTGGTCCGCGATGCGGACTTCGCGACGCAGCTGCGCGAGCGGGTCGAGCACGCGATCGAACACGATGCGGAGCCGGTACATGCCGAGCGCCTCGCGAAGTCCGGCTTTGCCGGCCGCCTCACCAACGCGATCTCGTACGGCGTGCTGCGACTCGCGGTGTCGTTGACCGGCATCACCGGCCAGTACTGAAGACGACCGGATGACGACCGACTCGCCTCCACGGATCCGCGAACGCCGCGACGACCTCGTGGTCCTCAGGCCTCAGGGTCTCTATTGTCCGCCCGGCGACTTCTACATCGACCCGTGGCGGCCGGTCGACCGCGCGGTCATCACGCATGCGCACGGCGACCACGCCCGCATGGGTCATGGTCACTACCTCTCGGCGGCACCCGGCGAAGGCGTACTGCGCACGCGGCTCGGTCCGATCGACCTGCAATCGCTCGCCTACGGAGAATCCATCGTCCACCACGGCGTGCGCCTGTCGCTGCATCCGGCCGGTCACGTGCTCGGCTCGGCGCAGATCCGCCTCGAGCACGAGGGCCGCGTGTGGGTCGCCTCGGGCGACTACAAGTTCATGACCGGACCGGACGTCGACCCGACCTGTCCGCCGTTCGAGCCGGTCCGCTGCGACGTCTTCATCACCGAGTCCACCTTCGGGCTGCCGATCTACCGGTGGCGGCCGCAACGCGAGATCTTCGCGGCCATCGACGCGTGGTGGCGATCGAACGTCGACAACGAGCGGGCGTCGGTGCTCTTCTGCTACGCGTTCGGCAAGGCGCAACGCGTGCTGGCCGGCATCGACGCGAGCATCGGTCCCGTCTTCTGCCATGGCGCGGTCGAGCCGCTCAATCGCGCGTATCGCGAAGCGGGCGTCGCGTTGCCCGCGACGACGCTGGTCTCGGAGGTCACCGACAAGTCGCTGTTCAGGCGCGGGCTCGTGCTGGCGCCGCCGTCGGCGGCCGGCTCGACCTGGATGCGGCGTTTCGGCGACTACAGCGACGCCTTCGCTTCGGGATGGATGCTGTTGCGCGGCGCGCGGCGGCGGCGCGGACTCGACCGCGGCTTCGTGCTGTCCGATCACGCCGACTGGCCCGGCCTGCACGCGGCGATCGCGGCGAGCGGCGCCGAGCGCGTGATCGTCACGCACGGCCAGGTACCGGTGATGGTGCGATGGCTGTCCGAGAACGGTCTCGACGCGGAAGCCTTCGAGACCGAGTACGGCGACGAAGCCGAAGGCCTGGCGGAGCCGTCGGCCGATCCCGCCGCGACCGAGGCGGGAACCTGACGCGCCCGTCAGCCGGCCGTGCCGCTGCGGAAGGGCTTGGCCCGCGTGTCGACGACCGACCTCGCCTGCAGGTCGACGAGCGGCCTCGCGACCGTCATGCCGCCGATCGTCGAATGCGGTCGGTAGGCCTCGACGCGCTCGCGTCCGCGTTCCTTCGCCGCGTACATCGCTTCGTCCGCCGATGCCAGCAGCTCGCGTGGCGACTGCACGTCGCTCGCCTCGGCCACGCCGATGCTGACCGTGACGCGGACCGACGTGGGACGGTCGTTGGCCTGCACGAAGAACGGCGCCTCGGAGATCTGCTCGCACAACTGCTCGGCGATCGCCATCGCTTCCTTCCGATACTGCGGCACGATCACCGCGAACTCGTCGCCCCCGCTGCGAGCGAGCACCTCGGTGCGTCGCAGGCGCGCCGCGAGCCGCCGCGCGACCTCGCGCAGGATCGCGTCGCCGCCCACATGACCCCACGTCTCGTTGTGCCGCTTCAAATGGTCGACGTCGATGATCAGCAACGACAACGCGGTCCCGTAGCGGTCGCGGAAGGTCCATTCCTGGACGAGCTTGCGATCGAAGTCGCTGCGGTTCGCGACGCCGGTAAGCTCGTCGGTGGTGGCCGACTCGATCAACCGTACCTCGAGCGCGCGTCGCGCCGCGAACTCGACCTTGAGAAGGATCCAGAACACCAGCGACAACAGGCTCACGACCGCGAGCGCGCCGACCATGATCCAGGTCGACCTCTCGTTCGCGTCGCGTTGCGTCGCGCGATAGGTCTCGAGCCGCCGCGTCTCGTCGTCGCGCATCGATGCGATCAGGCTGTCGATCTCGTCACGTGCGCCCGGCGTGGTCACGTCGTAGCTGCGCAGCCCGAGGCCGAACTTGCGGTTGATCAGCGGGTTGAGCCGCGACAGGCGCTCGGACTGCGTCGGGTCGTCGCCGGCGAGCGGACCGAGCGCGGTCAGGTTGAGGCGGGCCTGGAAGCGCGCGGCATCGAAGCGATCGGCATCGGCGCGCTCGTGCGCGCGGCCGCTCGCGAGGTCGCGACCGGTGAGGTCTCCATCGCGCAACGCGAGTTGCAGCTTGTCGAGCGTGGCGGCGATGTCGATCGAACGGATCGAGCGCTTGGACGCCTGTTCCGCGTCGTCGTTGATGCGATGGACCACCAGCGCCATGATCGCGAGCACGACCGCGGCCAGGATGCTGGTCAGCACCAGACCCTGCTCGATGGCGCTCGAGCGCGGCGTCATCGGGCGGAAGATCTGTCGCAACGGTCGCGGGATTTTGCGCATCGTCGAAAGCTAGCATGCTGCGTCCCGCCGACCCAGACCGTCCGCACCCGCCAACCGCCGCTCGTCGCTTCGTCGGGGCCGCCGCGCGCCGCCGGGCCACGCGTCGCGAGAGGCGATCCGACGCTCTGGGGTAAAAGCATGTCCGCATGAAGTCCTTCGCCCGGCTCTTCTCCGAATTGGACGCGTCGACCTCGACCCGGACGAAGCAGGCTGCCCTCGTCCGCTACTTCGAGGCGTTCGGCAGCGACCCGCGCGTCGACGCGGCGCGCGACGCCGCGTGGGCCGTCTACTTCCTCGCGGGCGGCAAGCCGCGCCAGACCGTGCCGACCCGACTGCTGCGCGACACGGCGCGCGCGCTGTCGGCACTGCCCGAATGGCTCTTCGAGGAAAGCTACCAGGCGGTCGGCGACCTGGCCGAGACCATCGCGCACGTCCTGCCGCCGCCGTCGCGGACATCGGACCTCGGACTCGCGACCTGGATCGAGGATCGCCTGCTGGGCCTCAAGGGCGAGGCGCCGGAGGTGGTCGCGGAGCGGCTCGCCGCATGGCTCGACGAGCTCGACACCGCCGAACGCTTCCTCCTCGTCAAGCTGATCGGCGGGGCCTTCCGGGTCGGCGTGTCGAAGCTGTCGGTCACGCGCGCGCTGGCGACCGTCTCGTCGGTGGACGCGAAGATCGTCGCGCATCGGCTGATGGGATACACCGACGGCCGCTCGCGGCCGAGCGCGGCCACCTATCACGCGCTGATCGCGGCCGCGTCCGCGAGTCCGGCCGACGCCGACGGCGCGATGCCCGACGAGTTGCGCGGACAGCCCTACCCGTTCTTCCTCGCCCATGCGCTGAACGAGCCGGTGGAGCGCTTCGACGAGCTGCTCGGATCGCCCGACGACTGGCAGGTCGAGTGGAAGTACGACGGCATCCGCGGCCAGCTCGTCGCACGCGGCGGCGACGTGTTCCTGTGGTCGCGCGGCGAGGACCTCGTGACCGAGCGCTTCCCCGAACTGTCGGCGCTCGTCGACGTCGTGCCGCAGGGCACCGTCGTCGACGGCGAGATCCTGGTCTGGCGGAAGCCCGACGGCGCGACGACCGTCGATGCGCCCGCGCCCTTCGCCGACCTGCAGACCCGCATCGGCCGCAAGACGCTGTCGAAGAAGCTGCTCGGAGAGACGCCGGTGGTGCTGGTCGCGTACGACCTGCTCGAGGAAGGCGGCGTGGACCTGCGTCGTCGCGGCCAGGCCGAACGACGCGAGCGGCTCGAGGCCCTCGTCGCCGCGATCGATCATCCGGCACTCAAGCTGTCGCCGCTGCTCGAGGCGGGCACCTGGCGCGACTACGCGACGCTGCGCGAGGAGGCGCGGGCGCGCCGCGTCGAAGGCTTCATGCTGAAGCGACGCGATGCCCGTTACGGGGTCGGACGCACGAAGGACGTCGGCGTCTGGTGGAAGTGGAAGATCGATCCGCTGTCGGTCGACGCGGTGCTGATCTACGCGCAGCGCGGTCACGGTCGGCGGGCCTCGCTGTACACCGACTTCACGTTCGCGGTCTGGGATCGCGAGCGACGGGCCGACGACGATCGTCCGCGCGCGCTCGTGCCGTTCGCGAAGGCCTACTCGGGACTGACCGACGAGGAGATGATCAAGGTCGACGCGATCGTCAAGAAGACCACCGTCGAGAAGTTCGGGCCGGTTCGCAGCGTCCGGCCGACGCAGGTCTTCGAGCTCGGCTTCGAGGGAATCCAGCGCTCGACGCGCCACAAGTCCGGCATCGCGACGCGCTTCCCGCGGATGCTGCGCTGGCGCACCGACAAGCCGATCGAGGAGGCCGACACGCTCGCGTCGCTCGAGGCGTTGATGGACGGCGGCTCCCCGTCGGGACTCGCGACGACGCCGACGGTCGCCGAGCCCGAAGACGTCGACGATGCGCGTTGATCCGATGGCCGCGGAGGTGCCCGCGATCTACGGCGTCGACTTCACCAGCGCGCCGCGGCGCGCGAAGCCGATCACGATCGCGCGCCTCGCTCGGTGCGAGCCCGACGCGGAAGCGGCTGACGATCGCGGACCGGCCGCCTTCGCGCTCGTCGACCTCGAGACGGCGGCCGACTGGCCGTCGTTCGACGCCTTCCTCGCGCGACCCGGCCCCTGGGTCGCTGGCTTCGACCTGCCGTTCGGTCTGCCGCGCGACCTCGTGGAAGCGCTCGACTGGCCGCGCGAATGGCGTGCGTTGATGACGCATTACGCGGCCATCGATCGCGCCACGCTGCGAGCGACCTTCGTCGCGTACTGCGCAGCGCGCCCGATCGGCTCGAAGTTCGCGCACCGAAGCGCCGACCGGCCCGCGGGCTCGAGCTCGTCGATGAAATGGGTCAACCCGCCGGTCGCGTGGATGCTGCATGCGGGCGTGCCGCGCCTGATCGACGCCGGCGTGTCGATCCCCGGCCTCGACGACGACCCGTCGACGGTCGATGCGACCCGCGTCGCGCTCGAGGCCTATCCCGGCTACCTCGCCCGCTCGATCACGCGGGCCTCGTACAAGTCCGACACGCGCGCGCGGCACACCGCCGCGCGACGCGGCGAGCGCGTACGCATCGTCGACGCGCTCGCGACCGGTCGCCACGCACTGGCGCTCCGCATCGACATCGATGCGACGCAGCGCGCGCGGCTGGTCGACGAAGGCAGCGCCGACCGCCTCGACGCGGTGCTGTGCGCGGTCGAGGCCGCATGGGCCTGGCGACAGCACGCGGCCGGGCACGAGCGCTACGGCTTGCCCGCCTCCATCGATCCGCTCGAAGGCTGGATCGTCGGCGTCCCCGGCTCTTCGGTCGCTGCATGACGCGACGACGCAGGGAAGCCGCGGCACCGGGCCGATGGGGCCTGCCGTCGACGCTCGCCGGCAGCGATCATCTCGGCCGACAGCTCGACCGCAAGCGTCGCGAGGCCACCGCCGCCGAACGCCGCCAGGCGAAGGCCGACGACCCCGCGGCGAGCGTCGCCGCACCGCGCGAGCTGCGCAAGCCGCCGGGTCCGATGCCGCGTCCCGAAGCGATCGACGCGTGGCTCGCGGCGCGCGGCGTCACGCCCTTCCCGTTCCAGCGCGAGACCTGGGACCACGTCGTCGCGGGACGATCGGGGCTGCTGCACGCGACGACCGGCGCCGGCAAGACCTACGCCGCGTGGCTCGGCGCGCTGCGTCTCGAACTGCAGCGCGCCGAGGAACGGGGACCACCGCCGGTACGCAAGCTCCGCATCCTGTGGGTCACGCCGATGCGCGCGCTCGCGACCGACACGACGCGCGCCCTCGCCGACGCCGCGCACGGCATCGGCCTCGACTGGGAGGTCGCGATGCGGACCGGCGACACCGATGCCGCGACGCGCGCGCGGCAATCGAAGCATCTGCCCGAGGCGCTGGTCACGACGCCCGAGTCGCTGACGCTGCTGCTCGCGCGCACCGACGCCCGCGCACTGTTCGATGCCGTGTCGGTCATCGTCGTCGACGAGTGGCACGAGCTGATGGGCAACAAGCGCGGCGTGCAGACGCAGCTCGCGATGGCGCGGCTGTGGCGCTGGAATCCGAAGCTCGTCGCGTGGGGACTGTCGGCCACGCTCGGCGACCTCGACCTGGCGCGGCACGCGCTGCTCGGGCTCGATGCGCGCGGCAAGCCGCGACGCGGCGTGATGGTCCGCGGCGAAGCGGACAGGGGACCCGGCGCCAAGGAGATTCGCATCGATACGCTGATCCCCGCGTCGATCGAGCGCTTCCCGTGGGCGGGCCATCTCGGCATCAAGCTGGTCGACGCGGTCGTGGCCGAACTGGAGAAGTCGTCGACGACGCTGGTCTTCACCAACGTGCGCAGTCAGGCCGAGATCTGGTACCAGACGCTGCTCGCGGCGAAGCCGGAATGGGCCGGCATCCTCGCGCTCCATCACGGCTCGCTCGACCGCGAGGTACGCGACTGGGTCGAGGCCGGACTCAAGGCCGGCACGCTGAAGGCCGTGGTGTGCACGTCGTCGCTCGACCTCGGCGTCGACTTCCTGCCGGTCGAACGGGTGCTGCAGATCGGCTCGGCGAAGGGCGTGGCGCGGCTGATGCAGCGCGCGGGACGATCGGGCCACGCGCCCGGCCGGCCGTCGCGGGCGACGCTGGTGCCGACCAACGCGCTCGAGCTGATCGAGGCCGGGGCCGCGCGACGCGCCGTCGCCGCGCGTCGCATCGCGCCGCGCACCGCGCCGTCGAAGCCGCTCGACTGTCTCGTGCAGCATCTGGTGACGATCGCGGTCGGTACCGGCTTCGTCGCCGACGAGCTGTTCGACGAGGTCCGCACCGCGTGGTCGTATCGCGAACTGACGCGCGACGAGTTCGACTGGGCGCTCGCGTTCGACGAGGGCGGCGGCGCCTCGCTCGCGGCCTATCCCGACTACCAGCGCATCGCCCGCGACGTCGACGGCGCCGAGCCCGACGTCTATCGCGTTCCGCGCGTCGACCTCGCGCGCCGCCATCGCATGAGCATCGGCACCATCACCGCGGAGACCGCGATGCACGTCGCGTGGCTCGCGACCGGCGGCAGGCTCGGGCAGATCGAGGAGGGCTTCATCGCACGGCTCAAGCCGGGCGACGTGTTCGTGTTCGGCGGTCGCGTGCTCGAACTCGTCCGCGTGCGCGACATGACGGCCTACGTCAGGAAGGCAGCCGGGAGGCACGGGCTCGTGCCGACCTGGGCCGGCAGCCGCATGGCGTTGACGTCCGAGCTCGCCGACGCTTCGCTCGACCTGCTGGCACGCGCGGCGACCGCGACCGACGCGTGGTACCGGCACGAACCCGAGATGCGCGCGGCACGACCGCTGCTCGAGCTGCAGCAGCGCTGGTCCGCGCTGCCGGTCACCGGACGCCTGGTATGCGAGGTGATCGAGTCGCGCGAAGGCCATCACTTCTTCTGCTATCCGTTCGCGGGCCGGCTCGTGCACATCGGGCTCGGCTCGCTGATCGCGTGGCGCGCGGCGCGCGAGAAGCCGGGGACTTTCTCGATCTCGATGAACGACTACGGCTTCGAACTGTTGTCCGCGACGCCGTTCGACTGGCGCGCGTTGATCGACGGCGGACTGCTGGCGACCGACCGCCTGCTCGACGACGTGATCGCGTCGCTCAACGCGAGCGAGCTCGCGCAGCGGCGCTTCCGCGAGATCGCCCGCGTGTCGGGCCTCGTGTTCTCGGGTTATCCGGGCGAGCGCCGTTCGGGCCGGCAGGTGCAGGCGAGCTCGAGTCTCTTCTACGAGGTGTTCCGCAAGCACGACGCCGGCAACCTGCTGCTGACGCAGGCCGAGACCGAAGCGCTCGAACAGGAACTCGAGATCGTCCGGCTGCGCAGGACGCTCGAGCGCATCGCGGACTGGGAGCTGTGCATCACGCATCCGGGCAACGCGACGCCGTTCTCGTTCCCGTTGATGGTCGAGCGCTTCCGCGAAGAGGTCACGACCGAGAAGCTCGCCGAACGCATTTCCCGCATGCTCGGCGACCTCGAGAAGGCGGCGGCGACCGAAGAGAAGCCCGCGGCACGAAAGGGCTACGTGAAGCGGATAAGGACGAAGCCTTGAAGATGCATCCATCACTCGAGCTTCCGGCAGCGCGCCGGCGCACCCTGGCGATCGCAGCCGTCATCGCCTTCGCGCTGGTGATCGCGGCGATCGCGTACCGCAACGCGGGCCTGTACCCGATCGTCTTCTCCGACGAGTACACCTACAGCATGGACTCGCGATTGAAGCCGTTCTCGGACGCCGCGATCCCGAGCTATCTGTTCTTCGCCGTCTATCGCTCGACCCTGCTCTGCGGCGACGGCTTCCTCGCGTGCGCGCGCTGGCTCAACCTGCTGTGGCTCGCGGCAGCGACCCCCTTCGTCTGGCTCGTCGCGCGTCGCGTCACGACGCCCGCCGTGGCCACGTGGATCGCGCTCGTCGCACTGGCGAGTCCGTTCAACACGTACACGGCCGTCTTCATCCCGGAGTCGATGTACTACTGCGGCTTCTGGGTCGTCGTGTGGTTCGCGACCCGCTTCACTTCGGCGACCGGCGTGCGGTACTGGACCGGCCTCGGCCTCCTCGTCGGGCTGCTGACACTGCTGAAGCCACACGCGTTGTTCCTGATTCCGGCCTTGATGATCCATGGCGCCATCGCCACGATGGCGGACAGGGGCATCGGCACGAAGGCGCTGGTCGGCTGCCTCGCTCTCTTCGTCGGGGTCCTGCTGGTGACGAAGCTCGGAGCCGGCTATCTGTTCGCAGGTTCGAGAGGGATCACATTGTTCGGCTCGTATTACGGCAGCGCGACCGCTCCGCTCGAGATCGATAGCGGCGCGCACTGGCGACTGGCGATGGTGACCGCGTTCGTGCTGAAGGGTCATCTGATGGCGCTGGCCCTGCTCTTCTCGATGCCCGCCGTGATGCTGGTGTCCGCCCTCGTCGCGACGCGACGGAGCACGGTTCACGATCCGCAATGGCGGTTCTGCGTGCTGACGGCGCTCCTCCTGGGATCGCTGGTCGTGATGGCGGCCGTATACACCGCAACCGTCGCGGGGGTCGCGCCGTCCGAGACCGAACAGCGCGTGCACATGCGCTACTACGACTTCGCGTTCCCTCTGCTACTGATCGTCGGCGCAACGATCTTCGGGGAGTCGCTGATGCCGCGGCGGCCTACGCGGATCGCCGCCGCGCTGCTCGCCATCGTCGTCCTCTACGTCGGCACGAAAGGGTTTCGCGACTACGAGCCCGGACTGATCGACTCGCCTGAACTCTATGGGGTCGGCATCCACGCGGCGACGCGGCGGCTCACCGGCCTCTTCGCGCTGGTCGGTCTGGGTGTTCTGTTCTGGAAGCCCCGGCTGGCACCGCTCTACTTCGCGTTCGTCCTGATGCCATGGGTCGAGTGGAAAGGTGCGCAAGGATCGTTCGACCTGATCGGGGACCGTTCCCGCGCCGACGTCTACGACGAGGCAGGCCTGTACGCCCACCGGCGATCGACACGCGAAGAAGCGGATCGCACGCGGGTCGTCGGCGACGATGCCGCCGGCGTCTTTCGCGCGCTGTTCCACCTCGACGACGCGGGGGCGATCCCCGTCTTCTCGACCCCCGGACAGCCGATCACGTCCGAGCTCCTCGCGGCGCCGCACGACCGTGCTCTGGTAATCGGCGACCATCCCGTCGTGGGGTCCGACCTTCGGAGCACGTCCTCGGGCGATGCCACGCTGGTGTGGAAGGCCACGCCGCCCGCGCCCGAATCGCCACGCTAGAATCGGTGCCATGCAACGAGCACTGATCGCGGGGCAGACGCTCCATCTGCTGCCCGAACGCGCTGTCTTCTGGGCCGAGGAGCGGATGCTGCTGGTGGCCGACGCGCACTTCGGCAAGGCGGCCACGTTCCGCGCCCACGGCGTGCCGGTGCCGCACGGCACCACTGCCGACAACCTCGAGCGCCTCGACGCGCTGATCGCGCGGTGGCGGGTCGAGAACATCGTCTTCCTCGGCGACTTCCTGCATGCCCGCGAAGCGCAGGGCACGCGGACCGTCGACGCGATCGCGGCCTGGCGTGCCCGGCATGGCGGCGTGACGATGACGCTGGTGCGCGGCAACCACGACGCACGCGCGGGCGATCCGCCTTCGCGTCTGGGCATCGACGTCGTCGACGAGTCGTGGACCATCGGTCCCTTCTCGATGCGCCACCATCCCACGGCGTGCGAGCACGGCTACGTGCTCGCCGGTCATCTCCATCCCGGCTATCGGCTCGTCGGCCGCGCCGGCGACGGCCTGCGGCTGCCGTGCTTCTGGTTCGGCGACGAGGCCGGCTCGCGGGTCGGCGTGCTGCCGGCCTTCGGCGCCTTCACCGGCACGTGGATCGTCGACGCGCTGCCCGACGATCGGGTGTTCGTCGTCGCCCCCGACGCGGTCCATGCGGTGCGCCTTCCGCTGCCGCCGCGAGCCGCTTGAACGCACGCAGGACCGAAGCGAAGCACGACGAGGACGCGTCGACCGTCCGACTCGACAAGTGGCTGTGGGCCGCTCGCTTCTATCGCCACCGCAGCGCCGCGGCCGATGCCGTCGAGGTTGGCCAGGTGCGCGTCAACGACCAGCGCGTCAAGCCGGCCAAGTCGCTGCACGTCGGCGACCTCGTGACGATGCGCATAGGCGGCATCGAGCGCGAAGTCCGGGTCTCGATCCTCGCCGACGTGCGCGTGGCCGCACCGATCGCGCAGACGCGCTACGCGGAGACCGAGGTCAGCCTCGTCGCGAGGGCCGCTGCCGAAGCGCGCCGGCGACTCGAACGCGAGCCGGCCGACACGCGCAAGGGCCGCCCCACCAAGCGCGACCGACGCGAGCTCGCGTCGTTCGTGGACTCGGGACGCGACGACGACGGCTTCTGATCGCGCGGGCACGGAGCACGTCGAGTCCACGGCTTTTCGATTCGCAGCACGGGGGCATCGACGCACCTGACGACATCGACTCGTCGCTTCAGCCTCCGACGATCGACCGCGCCGCGAGCGCGAGCAGCAGCGCGGGGATCATCACCACGAGGCCGACCCCGAGGAAGCGCAGGACGCCGACGTCCTCGCCTTCCCGACGGATGGCGCCGAGCCACAGGATCGTCGCGAGCGATCCCGTCACCGAGAGATTGGGACCGAGGTCGACCCCGATCAGCAGCGCGTCGATCACCGCGGTGGGCGCGTGCGCCAGCGGGACCGTCGATGCGGCGACGAGACCGGCCGGCAGGTTGTTGGTGAGGTTGGATCCGAATGCGATCAGCAGACCCGCCCCCCACGCGGCGCGAATCGGACCGGCCGCGACCGCATCGGCGAGCAGGCGGCCGAGCGTCGCCACGACGCCGGTCGCGACCAGCGCCTCGACCAGCACGAAGAGCCCCGCGACGAGCGGCAGCACCGACCACGACACGCCCTTCACCGTCGGCCATGGCGATGTCCGCGTGGACGCCACGACGACCATCGTGGTCGCGATGCCGCAGAGCGCGGTGGGCAGGCCGAGAGGCAGGTCGAACGACGAGACGGCGAGCAGCACGACGGCCGTGACGACGAGGCCTGCCAGCGCGATCCACGATCCGCGCGCCAGCGATGGCGGCGCGACATCGACCGCGCACGTGTCCTCGAGCTTCCGGCCTTCGGCCGCCTTCAACGCGAGATAGGTGGCGACGATCGACAGCGCCGACGGCAACGCGAAACGCGCGAGCCATGCGAAGAGCGGCGGCGCGCGGTCGCCATGGAGCACGATGTTCGCCGGGTTGGAGATCGGCAACACGAAGCTCGCCGCGTTCGCGACCATCGCGCAGACGAAGAGATACGGCAGCGGCTCGACCTTCGCCTTCTTCGCCGCCGCATGGATCGCGGGAGTCAGCACGACCGCGGTGGCGTCGTTCGACAGGAACACGGTGACCGCGACGCCGACCAGATAGATCAGCAGGAACAATCGGTGCGGCGAGCCGCGCGCATGGCGCACCGCGAGCGCGGCCGCGTCGTCGAAGAGGCCCTGGCGGCGCGCGCTCTCGGACAGCAGCATCATGCCGACGAGGAAGAGGTAGACATCGCCGCCTCTCGCGATCGCGGCGAACGCCCGATCGAGCGGCAGCAGTCCGAGCACGACCAGCGCCGCCGCGCCGGCGACCGCCCAGATCGCCTCGGGCCAGCGGAAGGGCCGCGCGACGACGCCCGCGGTCGCGACGACGACGATCGCCCACGCGAGCCCGCTCGACGACATGATCAGTAGACGTCCCGCCGATAGCGACCGTCGGCGGCCATGTCGTCGACGCGCTCGTCACCGACGATGGTCCGCAACGCTTCGTCGACGCCCTGCGCCATGCCGCTCGCGCTGCCGCACACCAGCACCACCGCGCCGTCGGCGATCCAGCGCGCGACGGCCTCGCGCTCCGCGAGCAGGCGATGCTGGACGTGGATGCGCTCGGGCTGATCGCGCGAGTAGGCGACGCTCAGGTCCGCGAGCGACCCGTCGTGTCGCCAGGCCCGCAGCTCGTCCGCATACGGCCGGTCGAAGGCCGCGTTGCGCTCGCCGAAGAACAACCAGTTGCGCCGCGCACCGCGTGCCATGCGCGCCTTGACGTGCGCCCGCAGCCCCGCGATGCCGGTGCCGTTGCCGATCAGGATCAGCGGCGTCTCGTCGCCGATGCCTTCGAGCCGGAAGCAGCGGTCGGTGGTCGCACCGAGCGCCAACGTCGACGTGAGCCATTCGGCGCCGAGCCCGATCCGGCCATCGGGCCGCAACGCCTGTCGCACCAGCAGATCGAGACGGCCCTCGGACGGCAACGACGCGATCGAGTACTCGCGCTGCGCACCGTCGGGCAGCCGCACGACCGCGATGTCGCCGGCCTCCCAGGTCGGCATCGGACCGCGCGTCAACGACAGGTGGAACATCGGCGCGCCGCTGCTGCCTTCGTTGACGCGACGACGTCCGTCGAGAGTCCAGCGCATGAACGACTGACGATGCGACGCCGGCGTCGACGCCGCGCCGGTCCACGGGACGAGCCTCTCGCGCCAGGTCGCGAGCATCGTCGCGGCTCCGTTGTCGACCTCGACGGGATCGAACAGGCGCGACGCGCCGTGCGTCGTCAGCCACGCATCGACCCGACGACCGAAGCCGCAGTAGTCCGCATAGCTTCGATCGCCGAGAGCCATCAGGCCGAAGCGCAGTCCTTCGAGGTCGGGCGCACGCGCGAGCACGTCGCGCGCGAAGCGACGCGACGCATCGGGCGCTTCGCCTTCACCGTAAGTCGCGACGACGAGGAACGCGACGCGGTTCGCGACGAGCGTCGCGACGTCGACGCGCGACAGCGGACGCAGGTCGACGCGGTGGCCGGCCGCCCGCAACGCGTCGGCGGTCTGCCGGGCCAGCTCCTCGGCGAAACCGGTCTGCGTCGCGTGGGCGACGAGCATCGTTCCCGCGTCGACCGTTCGTGCCCGATGCGCGCGCCGCGCCCGGACGGCGGCGACCGCGCACAGCAGCGCGTAGGCCAGCACCACGGCGGCGGCGGCCAGCCGGCGACCGGGGCCGGCGTCCGGCCACGCGAGGGCAGGGTCGCCGAACAACCGGACCAGCGCGGCTCCCACCAGCAGCGAGACCACGACGACGTTGCCGATCGACGATCGACCGCGTCCTCCGCTCACGCCAGCATCGCCTCGAAGCCGGGCGAATGATGGGCGACGAGACCGGTGTCGCGGCGCTCGACGATGCGTGCCGCGAGACCTCGATGCGTCGCATAGGCGAGGCCGCGCTCGATGCCGAGCACCGTGATCGCGGTGGCCTCCGCGTCGGCGCGCATGCAGGCGGCATGCAGCACCGTCACGCTCGCCGCGGCCTCTTCCACGGGCCGCATCGTGCGCGGGTCGATCGTGTGAGCGTGACGACGACCGCCGCGTTCGACGACTCGTCGGTAGTCGCCCGAGGTCGCGATCGAGAGGCCGTGCAGCGCGGCGACGAGCGGCGCTTCGCGGACGTCGTGGTCCGGCGGCGACTCGAGGTCGACCCACCACGGCAGACCATCGGGCTTGACGCCGCTGCCGCGCAGTTCGCCGCCGATCTCGACCAGATGATGGGGACAGCCGCGCGCGGCCAGCAGCCGCGACAGGTCGTCGACCGCATAACCCTTCGCGATGCCGCACAGGTCGACGAGGACCTCGGCGCGACGTCGGGCGCGCAGCCCCTCCGCATCGATCTCGATGGCCGCGAAGTCGGCGACGAGCGGAAGATCGCGATCGTCGATCGGCGGGCCGAAGCCCCATGCGGACACCGCGCGTCCGACCGTGGGATCGAACGCCCCTTCGCTCGCCGCGTGCACGTCGCGCGCCGCGACCAGCCCGTCGACGAGCGTGCGAGGCAACGTCTGCCCTGTCCCGACCGGCCAACGGTTGAAGCGCGACAGCGCGGAGTCGGGCTCCCAGTTGCTGAGCGCGCCGATCAGGACCGCGAGCCGGGCCTCGACGGCCGCGCGGTGGGGCTCGAGCGGATCGCGCTCGCCGAGCACCAACCGGACGCGCCAGGTCGTGCCCATCGTGCCGCCGTCGAGCCGGCCGATGCGGACGCGCGCGCCGAGCGGCGGCAGCGGCGGACCGCCGATGGCGTGCGGCACGAGCACGCGACGTACCGCACCGGCGGCCTGCGGGCTCATCGGGCGACGCTCGTCAGTTCGGCATCACCTCGAGCGTCGCCGCGTAGCTGGCGCGGCGCTCCTTCGCCTGCGGCAGGCTGGTGTGCGCGTCGCGCGTCGCGGCGTTGATCCACCACAGGCCGGCACCGGGCCACTTGAACGAGAAGCGGCCGTCGGCGTCGGTGGTCGTCGCGATCTCGTCCTGGCGATCGCGATAGCGGCTCTCGCCGGCGACTGCGATCACCTTCACGTTCGCGGCCGGCTTGCCGTCGAGCAGCATGCGGAAGCTCGCGGGTTCGCCGACGACCAGATCGTTCGGATGGGTCACCGGCTGCAGCTCGAGGCCGACGCCGTTCGACCGGAAGACGGTCGTCGTCGGCTTGCCCGCGGTGACGAAGGTCTCGACCCGGTTGCTGGCCTGCGTCACCTCGAGGTTCTGCGCAGCCGCGGGTACCTCCGCGGCGAAGCTCTGGACCGTGCCGCGCCAGCGTTTCTTCTCGCCGCCGAGGTCGTAGGTCGCGAAGACGAAGCTCGCGTCCGACGCGATGCGGTAGGTGCCGCGCGCGACGACGTGGACATCGAAGGTGTTGCGGACCTTGCCCTTCGACGCGTTCTCGGCCTTCATCGCGGAGCCGTCGGGCGCCGTGATCGAGAGGTCGTCGATGGCGAGCGGCTGGTGATTGAAGAAGAACAGGTCGTCCGACACCGCGGCGTCGACCGTGATCCATTCGTCGGCACCCGACAGCACCGTCGTCGACGGGACCAGGAAGGGCTTGTGCGCGAAGGCGCTCGCGGACAGCGCCATCGCCGCGACGGAGACCGCGAGGCGCACGGCATCGTTGACGTTCATGATCGACTCCTTCATTGCGCTCTCAGCGACACGGTACCGAGTTCTTCCCTGCCCTGCGCCGACGCGACCGTGCCGTTCGCCGCGGGCCACGTGAACGGCAGCGTCAGCGACTCGCGGCCGCCGTTCTCGCGCGCCGCTTCGACCACCAGCTTGTACTTGCCCGGTTCGAGCTTCGTCGCAGTCGCGAGCGGAAGCTGCTGATCGCCCGGCGCACGCGTCGCGCCGGTGATGCCGTCGGCCGGCACCTTGAGGTCGCGGCCGGTCCGGCGCCACCACTGGCGCAGGTCCTTCAGGTATTTCTCGCCCTCGTCGTTGCGCGACCGGACCTCGTACCACAGCGCGACGGTCGACACGACGCTGCCGTCGTCGCGCTCGATCCACGCCGCGACGTAGGGCTTGTGGTATTCGGCGACCGCGAGCTTCGGGATCTCGATCCGCAGATCGAGGTCGGCCGCGGTGGCGACCGGAACGAGGCCGACGAGCGTCAGCGGGACGGCATGGACGAGGAGCTTGTGCATCGATGGGCGGGATCAGTGGATGAAGAGAAGGGCGACGACGAGCGGCAGCACGACGCCGAGGCCGACCATCGGCCAGGTCGAAGGGCGCGAGCGCCCGTGCAGCCACAGCAGGCAGAGGCCGGTCAGCGCGAACAACAGGCAAGCGGCCGCGAAGACGTCGATGAACCAGCTCCAGGCCGGTCCGGTGTTGCGTCCCTTGTGCAGGTCGTTGAAGTAGGCGATCCAGCCGCGGTCCGTCGACTCGTACTGCACGCGGCCGCCGTCGAGCGCGATGCTCACCCATGCGTCGCCGCCGGGCCGCGGCAACGCGACGTAGACCTCCCTGTCGGACCACTCGCCGGTGCGGCCGCGCGCACGCACGTCGACGCGCTCGGCGAGCCAGGCGACGACGTCGTCGGGCAGCGGCGCGCTGCCGTCGTGGACCGAGCGGAGTTGCGACAGCAGCGCGCCCGGCAGCCGATCGGTCCGCGTCACGACCTGCGGCCGTGCCTCGATGGCGCCGGCGTGGTTGAGCGTCAGCCCGGTGAACGCGAAGGCGAGCAGCGCGACCAGGCACGCGGCCGAACTCAACCAGTGCCAGCGATAGAGCGTCTTCAGCCAATAGGCTCGACGGCGCACCGACGCGGCGGCGTCGGGTTCGGCACGGAGGAAGGGCAATGCGGCCAAGGTGCGACGCGCCGCGGCGCGATGAGGGAGAACGGCAGATGCGAATGATAACGATTTTTGTTGGAGCGCTCGTCACCCCTTCCCCGGTCGTCGGCGGGTCGCTCGCGCGCAGGAAGGTGCGGAACCTGCTTTTCGCGACAGCTCCCGCGTCTTCCGCTCCCCGTCGCGTCGTGCCGCGCCCGGCCTTCGTCTTGGACAAAATAGAACGATCGTGCTAATTTCCGCGCTGCCCGGTTCTCGCGCACCCGGTCCACCGTTCCCCAGCGCCGTCTCACCGAAGCTCTCCATGCGTAAAGGCGAACAGACCCGCGCCGCGATCCTCGATGCCGCACTCGAACTGGCGAGCCGCGACGGGCTCGAAGGCCTGACCATCGGCCTGATCGCGGACAGCATGCAGATGTCGAAGAGCGGCGTATTCGCGCACTTCGGCTCGCGCGAGGACCTGCAGATCGCCGTCATCCAGGAATACCACCGCCGCTTCGAGGAGGAGATCTTCCTGCCGAGCCTCGAGCAGCCGCGCGGCCTGCCCCGCCTGTCGGCGATGTATGCCGGCTGGGTCACGCGCCACACGCGCGAGATCGACAGCGGCTGCATGTACATCAGCGGCGCGGTCGAGTACGACGATCGTCCCGGCCCCATCCGCGACGAACTGCTGTCGATGGTCGTCGCCTGGCAGAAGGCGCTGCTGCGTGCCGCGCGTCAGGCCGTCGAGGAAGGACACCTGCTGCCCGACACCGACTGCGAGCAGCTGGTCTTCGAGATGCGGGCGATGGTGCTCGCGCTGCACCACGACGCCCGCTTCATCGGCGACCGGCACGCGGTCGATCGCATCGAGCGCGGCTACGTGCGACTGATCGACAGCTATCGCACGAAGTCGTCGAAGACCCTGCCGCACCTGCGGCTGGTCGCGGGCGACGCGCGATAGCCGCGCGCCGCGCGCGGCCCCCGCACCATCATTCATCGAGGACGCTCAATGCCCGCCATCTACAACCCGCCGCTGCGCGACATGCGCTTCGTGATGCACGAACTGCTAGACGTCACGTCGTCGCTCAGGGAAGTCCCGGCCTTCGCCGATATCGACGCCGACACGATCGACCAGGTGCTCGCCGAGGCCGGCAAGTTCTGCGCCGAAGTGCTGCTGCCGCTGAACCTGTCCGGCGACCAGGAAGGCTGCCACTTCGACGCGGCCACGCATGCCGTCACGGTTCCGCAAGGCTTCAGGGACGCCTATGCGCAGTACTGCGAGGGCGGCTGGCCGTCGCTGTCTTCGGACCCCGCGTTCGGCGGCCAGGGGCTGCCGCACCTGATCGAGATCGCGTTCTCGGAGATGAAGTACGCGACCAACCAGGCGTGGACGATGTACCCGTCGCTCGCGCACGGCGCCTACACCGCGCTGCTCGCGCACGGCACCGACGAGCAGAAGAAACTGTACCTGCCGAAGATCACGTCGGGCGAATGGCTGGGCACGATGTGCCTGACCGAGTCGCACTGCGGCACCGACCTCGGCATGCTGAGGACGAAGGCCGAACCCCGGCCGGACGGCAGCTATCGTCTCACCGGCAACAAGATCTTCATCTCGGCCGGCGAGCACGACATGGCCGACAACATCGTCCACCTGGTGCTCGCGCGGTTGCCCGACGCGCCGTCGGGCTCGAAGGGCATCTCGCTCTTCGTCGTGCCGAAGTTCCTGCCGAAGATCGAGAACGCGGGCGCCGACGAGACGGTGTCGTGCGGCGAACGCAACCCCATCTTCTGCGGCGCGATCGAACACAAGATGGGCATCCACGGCAACGCGACCTGCCAGCTCAACCTCGACGGCGCGGCCGGCTGGCTGGTCGGACAACCGAACAAGGGCCTGGCCGCGATGTTCGTGATGATGAACGGCGCCCGTCTCGGGGTCGGCGTGCAGGGCCTCGGCCTGACCGAGATCGCGTACCAGAACGCGGCGGCTTATGCGAAGGACCGCATCCAGGGCCGCTCGCTGACGGGACCGAAGTCGCCCGGCCAGGCGGCCGATCCGATCATCGTCCATCCCGACGTGCGGAAGATGCTGCTGACCGCGCGCGCCTATGCCGAAGGCGGTCGGGCCTTCGCGACCTGGGTCGCGCTGCAGAGCGACCTGCTGCATCACCCCGACGAGACCGTGCGCAAGGACGCCGACGACATGATGGCGTTGATGACGCCGGTGGTGAAGGCGTTCATGACCGACAACGGCTTCTTCGCGGCCTCCGGCTGCCAGCAGGTCTTCGGCGGCCACGGCTACATCGCCGAATGGGGCGTCGAGCAGATGGTGCGCGACGCGCGCATCAACATGATCTACGAAGGCACCAACACCATCCAGGCGCTCGACCTGCTCGGCCGCAAGATCCTCTCGGACAACGGCGCGAAGATGCGGAAGTTCGGCGCGATGGTCACCGCGTTCGTCGAGGCCCAGCGCGGCGACGACGCGATGAAGGAGTTCGTCGAGCCGCTCGCCGACATCGGCGACAAGGTCACGAATCTGACGATGGAGCTCGGCATGAAGGCCTTCCAGAGTCCCGACGAGGTCGGCGCCGCCGCGGTCGACTATCTGCGCGTCGTGGGGCACATGATCTACTCGTACTTCTGGGCGCGCATGGCGAAGCTCGCGCTCGAGAAGGAAGGCGGCGGCGACCCGTTCTACCGCGCCAAGCTCGCGACCGCGCGCTTCTACTTCGCGAAGCTGCTGCCGGAGACCGCCGCGTCGATCCGCAGCGCGCGGGCCGGATCGAAGGTGCTGATGGAGATGGAAGCCGAGCTGTTCTGAGGTCTTCGCGAAGAAGGCCTGGGACGGCATCCGACGATGGCCTCCGGGCTTCGAGCAGAACAGGGAGTCCGCATGACCGAAGCGCTTCCCCGCATCGCGCCGCTCGAGCCGCCGTTCGACGACGCGCTCGGCCCGCTCCTCGCGAAGATGACGCCGCCCGGCGCGCCCGGCGTGCTGGCGCTGTTTCGCGTGCTCGCGAAGAATCCGAAGCTCGCCGAACGCATGATGTCGACCGGCGGCCACTTCCTCGGCCGACACTCGTCCCTGCCGGTCCGCGATCGCGAGATCGTCATCGACCGCGTCTCGGCGCGCTGCGGCAACGAGTACGAATGGGGCGTGCACGTCGCCACGTTCGCGCAGCCGGCGGGACTGAGCGATGCCGAGGTGCGTCACACCGTCAGCCATCCGCCCGACCCCGACGCGTGGACGCCCAACGAAGCCGCGCTGATCGCGATGGTCGATGCGCTGCACGAGACTTCGACCGTCGACGACGCGCTGTGGGCCGACCTCGCGTCTCACTACGACGAAGGCCAGCTCGTCGAGCTGCTGATGCTGGCCGGCTGGTACCACGCGATCGCGTTCGTCTGCAACGCGGCCCGCGTGCCGCTCGAGTCCTGGCAGGCCCGCATGCCGCGCGCGCTCTGACGCGATGGAGCCGCGCCGTTCCGACTACCGCGACGCGGTCGCGGCGATCTTCGAGCCGCCCGGCTTCGTCGCCGATCTCGGGGTCACCTTCGTCGACTGCGGACCCGGCTGGTGCTCGACGCGACTCGCGCTGCTGCCGCGTCATCTGCAGCACACCGGCGTGGTCCACGCCGGCGTCGCCGCGACGATGGCCGACCACACGGCCGGCGCCGCCGCGATGACGCTGCTCGAGCACGAGCGGCTGCCGGTCACGGTCGAGTTCAAGATCCATCTGCTGCGCGCCGCGCGCGGCACGCATCTCGAATGCCGCGGCGAGGTGCTGAAGCCCGGCGCGCGCTTCACGATCGCCGAAGCGACGGTCGATGCCGTCGACGGCACCATCCGCATCGCGGTCGCGAAGCTGATCGCGACGATGGCGCCGGTCGCGAGCCCCTGACCCAACGAGACGGAGACCCCATGGACATCGAGACCCACCTCGACCACGACGTGCTGACCATCACCTTCAACCGGCCCGCGAAGAAGAACGCGATCACGGCCGCGATGTACCAGGCGCTCGCGGACGCGCTGCACGGCGGCGAGACCGACCCCGCGGTGCGCGCGATGCTGATCGTCGGGCAGCCCGCCATCTTCACCGCCGGCAACGACATCGAGGACTTCGTCAAGACGCCGCCGCATTCCGAGAACAGCCCGGTGTTCCGCTTCCTGCAGACCATCGCCAACGCGCAGAAGCCGATCGTCGCGGCGGTGCGCGGCGCGGCGGTCGGCGTCGGCACGACGATGCTGCTGCACTGCGACCTCGTCTACGCCGGCCGCAGCGCGAAGTTCTCGATGCCGTTCGTCCAGCTCGGCATCTGCCCCGAGGCCGCATCGAGCCTGCTGCTGCCGCAGTTGATCGGCTACCGCCGGGCGGCCGCGAAGCTGCTGCTCGGCGAGCCGTTCGACGCCGACGAGGCGCTCGCCATCGGCTTCGTCAACCAGGTGCTCGCCGACGACGCCGTCGTCGCGCATGCCGAGGCGCAGGCCGCGAAGCTCGCGGCGCTGCCGCGCACGTCGGTCCGCACGACCAAGTGGTTGATGAAGGGCGACGGCGCGGCCGCCGTGACGGAGCGCATGCAGAAGGAGGGTGCGGCCTTTCGCGAGATGCTCGGGGCGCCGGAAGCGAAGGAAGCCTTCGCCGCGTTCTTCGAGAGACGGAAGCCGGACTTCAAGCAGTTCGTTTGAGGACCTGACGTCGCGATACGACGAGGGGCGGACGACCGGTGTCGCGTCTTCGCCCCCGCGCCGGGTTCCCGCCTTCGCGACCGACGCGCACGAGAGCACCGCGCCCGCTCGTCACCGGAGGCCGGACCGGAGTCCGCGCTTCATCGACGTGCGCGCGACCCGGCTACGGCC
>CALMOR010000116.1:42442-42845 GCA_937872165.1 uncultured Burkholderiales bacterium
CGGCCTTCGCCGGTTCGACGAGCCGCAGCGACGCGACGCTCGCCGTGGTCGCCGGTCGCTACAGCTTCGGCAGCGGCCGCGGCTTGCGGTCGTTGTCGGTCGCGACGTAGGTCAATGTCGCCTCGGTCACCTTGACCACTTCGCCGTACAGCGTGTTGCGCTCGGCGTAGACCTCGACGTGCACGGTGACCGACGTCGTGCCGACCCTGACGACGTCCGCATAGAACGACAGCAGGTCGCCGACCAGCACCGGGTTCTTGAACACGAACGAATTGACCGCGACGGTCGCGACGCGGCCGTTGGCGCGGCGCGCGGCGGGCTGCGCGCCGGCCACGTCGACCTGGGCCATGATCCAGCCGCCGAACACGTCGCCGTGGATGTTGGCGTCGGACGGCATCGGCAC
>CALMOR010000117.1:0-10628 GCA_937872165.1 uncultured Burkholderiales bacterium
CCTGCCTCCGGCTGTCCCGGCGCGAGCTTCGGGCACGGCGTCACCGACAGCACGTACGGCGCGCCCTGGAGCGGCGCGTCGACCTTCGCGTCGAAGGGCATCGCGACGATGGCCATCAGCGTCGTCGGCCACGGCTTCGGTCCGTCGGGCACGCTCGCCGTGATCCCCGCCGTCGGCGCGCCGGTGGTGGTGCCGTCGGGCGGCCGGGGCTACGACCAGGACGGCAACGGCACGATCGACTCGACCGAAGGCGTCAACGCGATCGCGCCGCGGACCATCATCAACAGCCGCGACGGCCTGCGCCAGACCGTCGTCGACCTGATGCAGCTGGTGCGCGAGATCCAGGTCGGCGTCGACATCGATGGCGACGGCAGCGTCGATCTGGATCGGGACAACATCTACTACGCGGGTCAGTCGTTCGGCGGCATCTACGGCACGATCCTGCTCGGCGTGGAAGGCAGCATCAAGGCCGGCGTGCCGAACGTGCCGGGCGGCTCGATCTCCGAGGTCGCGCGTCTCGGCGTGTTCCGCTTCCTGACCGCGCAGGCGCTCGGCGCACGCGTGCCGCAACTCATCAACCTGCCGCCCGATTCGCCGACCTACTTCGACGAGAACATTCCGTTGCGCAACCTCGCGCCGTCGGTCAACACGGTGCCCGGCGCGAGCGCCATCCAGCTCGTCCTCGAGCGCAACGAGTGGGTCCAGCAGGCCGGCAACCCGGTGACCTACGCGCCGTTCATCCGCAAGGACCCTTTGCGCGGCAACGCGCCGAAGCCGGTGATCGTGCAGTTCGCGAAGGGCGACGGCACGGTTCCGAACCCGACCGCCACCGCGATCCTGCGTGCGGGCGATCTCGCGGACCGTGCGACCTTCTTCCGCAACGACCTCGCGTATGCGGCCACCGGCGGACAGGTCCCCAAGAACCCGCACACCTTCCTGACCAACATCGCGATCCCGGCGGCCGCACCGTTCGCGATCGCCGCGCAGCTGCAGATCGCGACCTTCTTCGCGTCCGGCGGCACGCTCGTGATCGATCCGGACGGCGGCGGTCCGATCTTCGAGACGCCGATCGTGCCGCCGTTGCCGGAGGCGCTCAACTACCTGCCGTGACGGCCGTCGCGCGTCGATGAAGACCTATCGCATCGCGACCATCCCGGGCGACGGCATCGGCAAGGAGGTGATCCCCGCGGGCCGCGAGCTGATGGTCGCGGTGGCCGCGAGGGGAGGCGCTTTCGCGTTCGACTTCGTCGACTTCGACTGGGGCGGCGACCACTACCGGCGGCACGGCGTGATGATGCCGGCCGACGGGCTCGACGCGATCCGCGACGTCGACGCGATCCTGTTCGGCTCCGCGGGCGACCCCGACATCGCCGACCACGTCACGCTGTGGGGCCTGCGGCTGAAGATCTGCCAGGGCTTCGATCAGTACGCGAACGTGCGGCCCACCCGCATCCTGCCGGGCATCGACGCTCCGCTGAAGCGTTGCCGACCCGAGGACCTCGACTGGGTGATCGTGCGCGAGAACTCCGAAGGCGAGTACAGCGGCGTCGGCGGCCGCGCGCACCAGGGCCATCCGATCGAGGTCGCGACCGACGTGTCGATCATGACCCGGGCCGGGGTCGAACGCATCCTGCGCTTCGCGTTCCGGCTCGCCGCGTCGCGGCCGCGGCGGCAACTCACCGTCGTCACGAAGTCGAACGCCCAACGACACGCGATGGTGATGTGGGACGAGATCGCGCTCGCGGTGTCGACCGAGTTCCCCGAGGTCTCGTGGGACAAGGAGCTGGTCGACGCGTGCACGGCGCGCATGGTGAACCGACCGGCCTCGCTCGACACGCTGGTCGCGACCAACCTGCATGCCGACATCCTCAGCGACCTCGCGGCCGCTCTCGCGGGCAGCCTCGGCATCGCGCCCACCGGCAACATCGACCCCGAGCGTCGCTACCCGTCGATGTTCGAACCGATCCACGGCTCGGCGTTCGACCTCGTGGGCAAGGGCCTCGCCAATCCGATCGGCACGTTCTGGTCGGTCGTGATGCTGCTCGAGCATCTCGGCGAGGCCGACGCCGCGGCGCGCGTGATGCGCGCCATCGAGCGCGTCGCGGCCGATCCGGCCCTGCACACCGGTGACCTCGGGGGCACCGCGCGGACCAGCGACGTGACGCGGGCGGTGATCGCGCACGTCGGGGCCGACGGCCAACGCGAAGCGGCATGAGCGTCGCCGAGACCGACGGCCGATGCGAGGGCGCGTGAGCGTCGTCGAGACAACGACACGGAGGACACGCATGCACGGCATCGGACGAGGACTTCGCATCGGCATCGCGGCAACGATCGTCGCCTTCGGTCCCCGCGGTGCCGCGATCGCGCAGCAGCCGGGTCCGATCGTGATCAAGTTCAGTCACGTGGTGGCCGCCGACACCAACAAGGGCAAGTCGGCCGAGTACTTCAAGAGGCTCGTGGAGGAGCGCGCCCGCGGCGCCGTCAAGGTCGAGGTGTATGCGAACTCGATCCTCTACAAGGACAAGGAGGAGATGGAGGCGTTGCAGCTCGGCGCCGTGCAGATGCTGGCCCCGACGCCGGGCAAGTTCGGCCCGCTCGGCGTGCGCGAGTTCGAGGTGCTCGACCTGCCCTACCTGTTCGACAACCTCGACGACGAGATCCGCGTCACGCACGGGCCGATCGGCCAGCAACTGCTCGCGAAGCTCGAGCCGAAGGGCATCCACGGGCTCGCGTTCTGGAACAACGGCTTCAAGGAGATGACGAGCAACAAGCCGTTGCGCAGGCCCGAGGACTTCAAGGGCCAGAAGCTGCGCATCCAGTCGTCGAAGGTGATCGAGGCGCAGATGCGCGCGGTCGGCGCGATCCCGCAGGTGCTGGCGTTCTCCGAGCTCTATCAGGCGATGCAGACCGGCGTCGTCGACGGGCAGGAGAACCCCGCCAACGTGATCTACCCGTCGAAGCTCTACGAGGTGCAGAAGTACCTGACGCTGTCGGACCACGGTTATCACGGCTACGCGGTGATCACGAACGCGAAGTTCTGGGCCGGGCTGCCGCCCGACGTCCGCGCGATCCTCGAAGGGGCGATGAAGGACACCACCGAGTACTTCGACGCGTCGGCGAAGAAGGAGAACGACGAGGGCCTCGCGGGCATCCGCGCATCGGGGCGTACCGAGATCATCACGCTGACCGCCGACGAGAAGCGTGCGTTGAAGAAGGCCTTCCTGCCGGTCCACGACGAGATGGCCGAGCGGGTCGGCGGCAAGGCCTACGTGCAGTCGATCTATCGGGAGACGGGATTCGACCCGGCGAAGTTGTGACCTCGGGCGGTGCTCGCGACCCGCGAGCGGGAACGACGCGAAGAGAAGGGCCGGGTGCTCGCCGAGGCCCGCAGGCACTGGCTCGCCAGACGCATCGATCGAGCAAGCTTCGGCGCGAGGCCGCTCTTGCAAAGGGGCGCGAGCTATGGCTAATTTCGCGCCTTCGTCCAGAAGAGCGCGCACGCGCCGGGGACGACATCCACACGAACAAGAAGATCGAAACGCGACGCCGTCGCGTTCGACGCGACTGCATCAGGGAACGCGACCGACGGGCCGCGTGTTCGTCGATTCCGGCGGGGCCGGTTTTCAACGCGGACGGGGAGTGTCGATGGGTGCCAACGCTTCGATCGTCGCGCGGCCGGTCGCAGCCGCGCTGCTGCTCGTGGTCTCGCTCGCGATCGGCGGCTGCGCACGCCAGCCCGAACCCGAGTCGGTCCTCGACGAGGCGAAGCTCGCCGGTCGCGACGCGCAGTCTTTCCCGCACGCGTCCGAGGACTACTTCCACGACATGGACAACGGCGTCGCGCTGACGCCCGAGGAGATCAAGGGCCGCAACATGTGGCTCGTGTGGAGCGGGGGCAACGACCGCTTCTGGACGAAGATGACCGACTACACCTTCGGCGTGTTCGACCTGCTGAAGGTCGTCAGCTCGCACCCCGTGCTGGGGTATTCGCGCGCCAATCGCTGGAACTGGTTCGGCCTCGTCAACGAACCGTGCTTCGACGATGCGCACGGCCCGGACCCGGGCCGCTTCGGCCTGTGGCTCGACGTGCGCACGAAGGACTGCGGGCCCGATCCGTTCGAGAACGAAGCGAGGTATCCGGGCGTGGCGATCGGGGCCCGCGGCAAGGATCTCGGTGGCGGCACGAAGCTGCCGGTCGGGTCGTACTACGGCTACGCGTCCGGCATCGCGGGGCTCCGGCTCTTCCCCAATCCCGACTTCGACGAGAAGGCCGCGAAGGCCTGGGACCCGGAGCGCTACTACACCGACCCGAGCTACTACGACCGCAAGGATCTCGTGCGGCCGTATCGCGTCGGCATGTCGTGCGGCTTCTGCCACATAGGACCGAGCCCGATCCACCCGCCGGCCGATCCCGAGCATCCGCAGTTCGCGGACCTGAGCTCGTCGGTCGGTGCGCAATACATGTGGGTGGACCGCCTGTTCATCTACGACTCGGCGAAGCCCGAGGGCCAGAAGAACTTCATGTTCCAGCTCACGCACACGTATCGGCCGGGCACGATGGACACGTCGCTGGTCTCGACCGACGGCATCAACAACCCGCGCACGATGAACGCCGTGTACGCCTTCATGGCGCGCATGGGCATGGCGTCGCGGATCGGTCGCGAACGGCTCGCCGGCGGCCAGCTCGACAACCGCCAGTTCAACGACTTCTTCAAGGACGGACCGCTGACGACCTTCTGGTCGAAGGACGATGCCACGACGCGCACGCCGCACGTGCTGAAGGACGGCGCCGACTCGGTGGGTCTGCTCGGGGCGCTGAACCGCGTGTACCTGAACATCGGCCTCTTCAGCGAGGAGTGGCTGCTGCACTTCAACCCGGTCGCCGGCGGCAAGACCATCACGCCGATCCGCATCGCGGTCGCGCAGAAGAACTCGTCGTACTGGCAGGCGACCGAGCTAGGCACGCCCGACACGGCGCTGTTCTTCCTCAAGGCCGCGCAGCCGGACTACCTGAAGGCCGCACCGGGCGGCGCGTCGTATCTGAGCGCCGACGCCGCGACCGTCGAGCGCGGCAAGGTCGTCTTCGCCGACACCTGCGCGCGCTGTCATTCGAGCAAGGCGCCGCCGCTGCCGGCCGACATCGAACCGTCGGCCTGCGAGGGGGCGGGCTACCTGGACTGCTTCAAGCGCTACTGGGCGCGCACGCAGACCGACGACTACAAGACGCAGATGCGGAAGATCGTGCAGGCGCCGGACTTCCTCGACGGCAACTACCTGTCGACCGACGCGCGCATCCCGGTCACGCTCTTGCGGACCAACGTCTGCAGTCCGCTCGCGACCAACGCGCTGGCCGGCAACATCTGGGACAACTTCTCGTCGCAGTCGTACAAGCAGTTGCCGTCGGTCGGCACCGTCACGCTGTACGACCCGTTCACCGGCGCGCCGATGCCGTACGCGATGCCGGCCGGAGGGCGCGGCTACACGCGCGTGCCGTCGCTGATCAGCATCTGGTCCACCGCGCCCTTCCTGCTCAACAACACGGTCGGCGACTTCGACGGCGATCCGTCGGTGGCGGCTCGCATGAAGGTCTTCGACGGGGCGATCGAACAGATGCTGTGGCCCGAGAAGCGGCAACACGACGCGCTGCTCGGCGACAGGGTGCCGGGCACCATCGACCGCACCACGAAGCGCAGCGCCATCACGATTCCCACCGGCTACGTCCCGGAGTCGCTGCGGCCGCTGCAGGACACGGTGCATCGCTGGTTTCCGTGGCTCGGCGACGACGCGGGCGGCGTGGTGCTCGGGCCGATCCCCGAAGGCGTTCCGGTCGGGCTGCTCGCGAACACCAAGGTCCGCGCCGAGAGCGACGACCCGGGTGACAAGGCGAAGCAGATCGCGGGCCTCGGCGACCTGCTGCTCAAGCTCAAGCTCGATCTGCTGGCGATGCCGCCGACGGCCACCGATGCCGAACTGCGCGACCGCTTCGCCAATCTCGCGGGCCCGTTGATGTCGCTCAGCAAGTGTCCCGACTTCGTCGTCAATCGCGGGCACTACTTCGGCACCGCGCAGTTCAACCGGCAGGACGGCCTGTCCGCGGACGAGAAGTCCTTCGGCCGCGAGCCCGAACTGAGCGACGACGACAAGCGTGCGCTGATCGCGTTCATCAAGACCTTCTGACCCTCGCCGCTCCGTCGATGGCAGAAGCCGGGGAAGTCGCATGGGACTACGTCGTCGTCGGCTCGGGTGCAGGAGGCGGGACGCTGGCCGCGCGCCTCGTGGAAGAGGGCATGCGCGTCTTCCTGATCGAGGCCGGCGCCGACCCTTTCGCGCAGGATGCGGCGCGCATGCCGGATGATTACGACGTTCCCGCCTTCCATGCCTTCGCCACCGAGAACGACGCGATGCGCTGGGACTTCCACGTGCGTCATTACGCCGACGAGACGCAGCAGTCGCGCGATCCGAAGTACGAGCCGGGCAAGGGCGTCCTGTACCCGCGCGCGGCCACGCTCGGCGGCTGCACCGCGCACAACGCGATGATCTTCGTGCTGCCCCACGACTCCGACTGGAACCGCATCGCGTCGGCCACCGGCGACGCGTCGTGGCACGCGTCGCGCATGCGCCGTCATGCCGAGCGCCTCGAGGACTGCCGCCACGCGCCGGTCTGGCGCCTGCTGCGTCGCATCGGCATCGACCCGACCCGCCATGGCTGGAACGGCTGGCTGCGGACCGAGAAGGCGATCCCGTTGCAGGCGCTCGGCGACGACGAGGTCGTCGGCCTCGTGCGCGACACGACGCGTCGCTTCGTGTCGACGTTGGAGAACCCGCTGCGGTCGATCGTGCAGTGGGCGTGGGGCGCGGGCGACCCGAACGCGAGGCCGCTGACGCGTCGGTCCTTCGAAGGGCTCTGCTATACGCCGATGACCACGCACCGGCATCGCCGCATCGGGACGCGTGAACGCCTGCTCGACGTCGCGAGCCGTCATCCTGACCGGCTGCACATCGAGTACGACGCGCTGGCGACGCGCGTGCTGCTCGACGACGACGGCGTCGCGCGCGGGGTCGCCTACCGGAAGGGCGGTCGGCTCTATCGCGCGCATGACCGGCCCGCCCCCGTCGCCGGCGTCGCTCGCGAAGCGCACGCGCGCCGCGAGGTGATCCTCTGCGGCGGCGCGTTCAACACGCCGCAGCTGCTGATGCTGTCCGGGATCGGACCGGCCGACGAGTTGCGCGCGCACGGCATCGACGTGCGGGTCGACCTGCCCGGCGTCGGCCGGAACCTGCAGGACCGCTACGAGGTCGGCATCACGCATCGCGTGCGGCGGCCATGGAAGGTGCTCGACGGCGCGCGCTTCGCCCGCGGCGATCCGTTGTGGACGCGCTGGACCCGATCGCGCGACGGCATGTACGCGTCCAACGGCGCGGCCATCGCGATGGTCCGTCGATCGAGCCCCGACCGCGACGAGCCCGACCTCTTCTGCATGTCGCTGCTGGCGCGCTTCGAAGGCTATCGTCGCGGCTTCTCGACGCTGATCCGCGACGACCACGACTGCCTGACGTGGGCCGTGCTGAAGGCGCACACCGAGAACCGCGCGGGCACGGTGCGCCTGCGCTCGGCCGATCCGCTCGACACGCCGCGCATCGACTTCCGCTACTTCGACGAAGGCAGCGACACGGAGGGCCGGGACCTCGCCGCGGTCGTCGACGCCGTGCGCTTCGTGCGTCGCATGACCGCGCCGCTCGTCGACGGCGGCCTGGTCGTCGAGGAGATGCAGCCGGGTGCCGCGGTCGCCGACGATGCCGCGATCGCGACCTGGGTCCGCGACACCGCGTGGGGGCATCACGCGTCGTGCAGCTGTCCGATCGGCCCACGCGACGATGGCGGGGTCGTCGACAGCGCGTTCCGCGTCCACGGCACGCGGGGCCTGCGCATCGTCGACGCGTCGGTGTTCCCGCGCATCCCGGGCTTCTTCATCGCGAGCGCGGTGTACATGATCGGCGAGAAGGCCGCCGAGACGATCCTGCAACAGGCATCGAGGACGGCTTCGAACCCATAGCGCGACGAGCGCGGAGGAGGACGCAATGGCTTACGACGTGGCGCAACTGATGGCGATGACGCAGGCGCAGCTCGACGAGCTGTTCGAGCGGAGCGAGGCCGGCGACATCCTCGACGGACAGGCCGCCGGAACCGCGATCATCGCGCCGTCGACCAAGTACACCGAGAACATCGCGGCGGTGATCAACCGCTTCGGATGGCAGGGCAAGGTCTTCGATGCGAAGAAGGGCCTGCTGAAGAACCGCATCCTCGCGTTCGGCATCGAGGCCATCGTCGCGCGGGTCTACAAGGGTCCGAGCTGGCTCGACGGCAAGGAGTGCATCGTGCTCGACTACTCGGAGACGTCGATGCTCGCGCATTACGTGCGCGACGAGATCCGCCTGATCGGACCCGGCTTCTACCTGGGCAAGGTCTATTGGGGCAAGGACCGGCTGATCGACTTCTGCCTGCAGTTCTGAGCGCATGACGCCGCAGTCGCACTTCAACGTCGTGGCCGCGGTGGCCCCCGATCGCGAGGCGTCGCTGCGCGCGCTGCTCGCGTCGATGAACGTCGGACCCGGCGAGGTCGATCCGTACAACGCGGTGATGCCGTTCGCGCGGCTCGAGCGCCTGCACTTCGCGCGCCTCGTGCTGCTCGACGACACGACCTTGCACGACCTCGAGGTCTTCCGGCTGCGGGCGCCCGCCGTGCCGCTCTACCTCGCGTGGATGGGCGACTGCGACGGACCGGCGCTGCGCTTGCTGGCCGAGGCGTCGGACCGCTTCGGCGACGGACTGAGACGGCTGCTGTCGCACTGCGAGGACTTCGACGAGGAGGACGATCTCTACGAATGGCTGGTCGCGCACGACGCGCCTGTGTCGGCGCGCTACGTCAACGTCGTCGGCCGCACCGTGCGCCAGATCCGCGAGGAGGACGCGTTGCGGAAGCTGCTCGAGGCGCGCGTGCCGCGCGGCACCGGCGAGCATCCGGTCGTGGTCTGCGAACGGCTTCGCGGCTATGTGCGCGGCGAGGTCGACGCGGGCCGCCTGCAGCTCACGCCGCCCGCACCGACGCCGCTCGGGTGGCGGGTCGCCGACCTGCTCGACGCGATCGTGGTCCCGCTGGTCGGCCTCGCGTTGCTGCCCGTCGTCGTCGTGGCGGCGCCGGTCTTCGCGGTCCTGTTGCGGCTTCACGAGACCAGCGACCCCGAGTACGGTCCGCGACCGGACCCGGCTCGGGTGCTCGAGATGCAGCACATGGAAGACCGCGACCTCACGAACAGCTTCACCGCGCTCGGGCCGGTCAAGCCGGGCTGGTTCCGGCTCGCGCTGCTGAAGCTGGTGCTGCGGCTGCTCGACTGGTCGTGCCGCCATGTCTTCGCCCGCGGTTTCCTGACGCGCGTGCAGACCATCCACTTCGCACGCTGGGTCTTCATCGACGGCCACCGGCGCGTGCTGTTCGCGAGCAACTACGACGGCAGCCACGAGAGCTACATGGACGACTTCGTCAACAAGGTCGGCTGGGGCCTCAACCTCGTGTTCAGCAACGGCTTCGGCTGGCCGCGCACCGATTGGCTGGTCGTCGGCGGCGCGCGGCGCGAGATGGCCTTCAAGCACTATCAGCGACGGCACCAGCTGCCCACGCAGGTCTGGTACAAGGCCTACCCCGGGCTGACGCTGCACGACCTCGACCGCAACCATCGCATCCGCGCCGGCATCGACGCGCCGTCGATGAACGACCGGCAGGCCCTGGCATGGCTGAAGCTGCTCTGAGCGCATCGGCGCCGGTCGAGCTCGAGGACATCCAGGCGCTCGTGCGCTTCGGCCACGGCCAGCTCGCCGCCGCGCGCTTCGTGCTGCTGCGCGTGAACGACGTCGACGCGGCACGCGCATGGCTCGCGCGCGTCGAGGTCACGACCGCGGTCGCGCGCGAGCCGCTGCCCGACACCGCGCTGCAGGTCGCGTTGACGAGCGATGGCCTCCGCGCGCTCGGCGTCGGCGACGCGATCGTCGCCGGCTTCTCTCCCGAGTACGTCGTCGGCATGGGCGGCGCCGAGGCGCGCTCGCGACGGCTCGGCGCCGTCGGCGCCAGCGATCCTTCGCATTGGGCGTGGGGCGCGGCCGATCGCGTCCCGCACGCGTTGCTGCTGCTGTATGCGCGCCCCGAGCTCATCGACGCGTTCGTGCAGGCGACGCTCGACGGCTGTGAGAGCGCCTTCGAGACGCTCGTCGAGCTCGACACCGCGGAGCTCTCCGAGCGCGAGGCCTTCGGCTTCGTCGACGGCGTCTCGCAACCCACGATCGACTGGGAGCGGCGACGTCCCGCGCGCGACGAGACCCGGTTCGCCTACGGCAACCGTGTCTGCCTCGGCGAGTTCCTGCTCGGCTACCCGAACGAGTACGGCGGCTACTCGGACCGCCCGCTGCTGCCGGGCGCCGACGCGCCCGCGTTGCCGCGGGCGGAGGACGGCCCGTCGCTGGCTGTGACCGATCTCCAGCAACCGGTGCTGCAGCTGCATCTTGTCGGGGGAGAACGGGTCCTTGCCCGCCCTGGTGCGGCGCACGACGGCCAGGAGCAGGTCCAGCACCGGGACGA
>CALMOR010000117.1:10638-11319 GCA_937872165.1 uncultured Burkholderiales bacterium
CAACGGCAGCTATCTCGTGCTGCGGCAGTTGCGCCAGGACGTGCGGGCGTTCTGGTCCTGTCTCGATGCGCAGGCGGCGGGCGACGCCGGCCTGCGTCGCCGCCTGGCCGAGACCCTCGTCGGCCGGACCTTCGAAGGCGACTCGCTGGTCGGTCGCACCGACGAGGTCGTCGAGGACGCCGCGACGCCGATCGCGCAGAACGCGTTCACGTATCGCGACGATCCCGAAGGCCTGCGCTGTCCGCTCGGGGCGCACGTGCGCCGCGCCAACCCGCGCAACGCGGACCTGCCCCCGGGCGACGACGGGTGGATCGGGCGGCTGGCCCGCATGCTCGGCTTCGATCCGGTGGCGCGCGAGCGCGACCGGATCTCGTCGACGCGCTTCCATCGACTGCTCAGGCGCGGCCGCAAGTACGGCGCGGCGCCGACCGTCGACGAGGCGCTCGATACGGGCGAGCCGCTCGCCGAGAGCGGCCTCCACTTCCTCTGCCTCGGCGCGAACATCGCGCGGCAGTTCGAGTTCGTCCAGGGCGCGTGGCTGGTGTCCGCGACCTTCGACGGGCTGCACGGCGAACGCGATCCGCTGGTCGGCCATCGCAGGCCCGGTCCCGACGGCACGCCGACCGACGCGTTCTCGATCCCGGACGACGACGGCGCCGCGCGACGCCGCGCGCCGCTGCC
>CALMOR010000118.1 GCA_937872165.1 uncultured Burkholderiales bacterium
ACACCGCGTCGTGCGCGTCGCTCGACCACGACGATCGATCGACGAGCCGCAGCGGGGCATAGGCCGCGTCGAGCACGGTGGGCCGGTCCGCCGGGTCCGACGGCGGTTCGCACGACGCGCCGGTCGGGCTGCCGGGATCGCAGCACCAGCGCAGCGTCGACGGCCCGTCGGCCTCGCGGGTCACGCTCCGTCCGCAGGCGCTCGCGGCGATCGCGTAGTCGCCGTAGGAAAGCGGCGGCACGAGCACGGGCCCCGCTCGCCGCGAAGAGGATGCGCCCTCCGTCGACCCGATGGAACGCCGCGAGTCTTGCGCGGAGCGCTTCGTAGCGCGGATCGGGATAGCGGGTCGGGTCCGCGGCCGCCACGGCGTCGACGACGAACGGGCAAGGTCCGGCCGCGTTGACGTTGGTCGAGAAGTCCCATCGCACCGGCCCCCGGGCATCGGGGCCGCCATGGGGACGGTCGAGCTTCGTCATCGAACGACGTCCTTCACCAGGCAGGCCGCGATCGACAGGCCGGCTGCCGACCATGCGGCGATCGACGCGAGTCGCAAGGCTCGTCTCGCATCGGCCGGGCCCGGCGACCGTGCCGCGGCGTTGAGCGCATAGACGCCGGGCTTCCGGAGGCGGACGCCCACGCACGATGCCATCGCGGCCATCGGCCAGCCGCCGTTCGGCGACGGCGTGCGTGCCGCCTCGATGCGCACGCGACGAACGTCGAACGAAGACCCGCACGCCATCAGGAGAGCCGCGGTGATGCGCGCCGGCAACCACGAGAGGGCATCGTCCGCACGCGCCGGCCACTTGCCGAACCATTCGAAGCGGCCGCGATAGCCCCACATCGCGTCGACCGTGTTCGCGAAGCGGTAGACCGCCGCGCCCGGCAGGCCCGCGACGACGAACCAGAAGAGCGGCGCGACGAGCGAGTCGTTGAGGTTCTCGGCGAGCGTCTCGATCGCGGTCTCGCGGACCTCGAACGCGTCCATCGCACGGACGTCGCGGCTGCACAGGCGCGCCACGCGCAGGCGGCCTTCGTCGAGCGAACGCGTCGACGCGACCTCGACCGCGGCGACTTCGTCGCGCAACATGCGCCAGGCGAAGCACGGCTTCAGCAGCAACGCGAGCGGCACGGCCGCGACCCACGGCGGCAGGCGATCGAGGCGGCGCTCGACGGCCCACGCGATCGACCCGATCCCGAAGGCAAGCGCGATCCATGCGAGCGAGCCCGCGACGAACGCGGGCGTGGACGACCAGCGGCTCCCCAGTCGCCCGAGCGGGCCGAGCACGCGGCCGAGCCACGCGACCGGATGCCAGCGATCGGGTGGCTCGCCGAACGCCGCGTCGATCAGCCACGCGAGCACGAGGGTCGCCGACAGCCATGGCATCGCGGGGTCAGTCCTCGATCCCGCGTTGCGCGGGAACGCCGGCCTCGTAGTGATGCTTGATCAGCGTCATCTCGGTGACCGTGTCGGCGAGCGCGATCAGCTCGTCCGGCGCGCCGCGGCCGGTCAACACCACGTGCACGTGCGACGGACGCTCGCGCAGGCATGCGAGCACCGCGTCGAGCGCGATCCATCCGTAGCGCAACGGATACATGATCTCGTCGAGCACGACGAGGAAGTGCTCGCCCGCGCGCACCGTGGCCTCGGCCCTCGACCAGCCGTCGCGGGCGAGCGCCGCGGAATGGTCGAGGTCGCGGCTCTTCCAGCTGAAGCCGTCGCCGAGCCCTTCGATCGGTATGCCGAGCCGCTCGAACAGGCGATGCTCGCCGAAGCGTGCGCTGGGCACCTTCATGAACTGATAGATCTTCACCGCCTTGCCGCGTCCGTGCGCCCGCACCGCGAGGCCGAACGCGGCCGTGCTCTTGCCCTTGCCCTTGCCGGTGTGGACGAGGACGAGGCCGCGGCGCTCGCCGTCGGGCTTCGGCTTGTCGCGCAGGACCGGCGGTACTTCGATCTCCATGGCTCCTCCTTCAATCGATGTTCGGCACGACCGTGGGCCGTCCCTGCGCGGACTCGATGCGCACGGCCCCTTCGAAGACGTCGACCAGCGCCTCGTGCAGCGCCGGATCCTCGTGGCCCGCATCGGCGCGCACGAGGCCTCGCTGCAGAACCAGCACGCGGTCGGCGTGCAGCGCGAGCGGCAGGTCGTGCAGCACCGTGACCACCGTGTGCGCGAGGCCGAGTCGCCGCGCGAGTCGCACCATCGCCACCTGATGCGGGGGATCGAGATGCGTCGTCGGCTCGTCGAAGAGCAGCGTGCCGGCCTCGGTGGCCAGCGTACGCGCGAGCAGCACGCGCTGACGTTCGCCGCCCGACAGCGCGTCGAGCGACCGATCGTGCCAGGCCGTGCATTCCGTGATGTCCATGGCCCGCGCGACGGCGGCCTCGTCCTCCGGACCCGCGATGCCGAAGAGGCCGGTGTGCGGCAGGCGGCCGAGCGCGACCGTCTCGCGCGCATCGAGGTCGCCGGACGTGTCGCCGGCCTGCGCCAGCCACGCGATGCGACGACCACGTTCGCGCGGCGCGAGGTCGGCGAGCCGCCTGCCGTCGAGCGTGACCTCGCCGTCGTCGGGCGCGAGCAGGCCGGCGAGGATGCGCAGCAGCGTCGACTTGCCGGCGCCGTTGGGTCCGACGATCGCGGTC
>CALMOR010000119.1:0-4902 GCA_937872165.1 uncultured Burkholderiales bacterium
ATGCCGTCGTCCCCTGTCGCCCCGGCGGATCATCCATCGGGACGATGGCATGCAGCGGCGACGGGCGGCGCCTGCGCGACCCTGCGACGATCGTGGTGCGGTTCTTGCGATGCCTCCCGTGCGAACGTGCGCCTCCGCTCGAAACGAGGCCATGCAGGTCCCCCGCCGTCGACTCATTCGAAGGAAACCATGCAGACGAACAGGGTTGTCCCGGATCGTCCCGCCGGCGCGGTCGTCGCCGACCGGTCGGGGTCGGTCGCGAGGTACGGCCTCCTCTTCGTCACGCTCTCAATCGCAACGCTGGCCCTGTTGCCGCGAGTCGAGTTTCCCTTCGTCGCGGGCCAGTACCTTTGGGCCGAGGACGGGAACGTCTTCTTCGACGACGCCCGCACGCTCGGCCTCGGCGCGCTCTGGACACCGTACGCCGGTTACCTGCATCTTTATCCTCGCCTCTTCGCCGGGCTCGCGAACCCGCTGCCGCTCGGCGCGCTGCCGCTCGTCTATCTCGGCGCCTGGACGATCGCGTTCTTCTGGCTCCTCACGACGCTGGTCGCGCGGGCGACCACGCTGGGCATCGACCGGCGCGCGATCGTCTGCGTCGCCCCGCTCGCGATCCTGCAGCCCAACGACGGCGAAGTCTTCCTGAACCTGACCAACTGTCAGTGGATGCTGGGCGGTGCACTGGCGCTGCAGGTCTTCGTTCGCTCCGACGCGCGCGAGTCGCCGACCGGTCTCGTGGCAGGCATCGTCGCCGGCCTGACAGGACCCTTCAGCGTGTTGCTGCTGCCGGTCGTCCTCCTCGATCGACTGACCAGCGAGCGGTCGCGGCGCGATGGCGCGATGGACGCCGTCGTCGTCTGGTGCGCGCTCGTCCAGCTGCTGACCCTGCTGGCGTCCGAGCGCACGCTCGCCGACGGCCGGGACCTCGATGCGTCCGTCCTCGTCGGCGCGCTGGTGCGGATCCTGCTGTTCGTCCCGACCCGCCTGCGGGAATGGATTCCGGCGGGTGTCCTGTGGACGACGCTGGCGGGGGCGACGATGCGGCTGTGGGCCGACAAAGAACCGCGGGGCAGGTCCGATCTGCGCATCACGCTGCTGCTGCTCGCCGCGGCCGTCGCGCTGCTCGGCGCGTCGCTGGTCACCGGCGCCTTCCCCCTCTCGATGGTCGAGGCCGGCGGCAACCGCTATACCTGGATCCCCTACCTGCTCGTCTTCATCGCCGTCGTCCTGTCGACGCGCGGCTCGCCGGCGTCGCAGGCGATCGGGCTGGTCTGTCTGGCGATGATCTGCCATTCGAAGTTCCATTCGGAGAAGCGACCGGATCTGCACTATGCGTCGTTCGTGAAGCTCGCCGCGCTGGGGCCGACGTCCATCCCGATCAATCCACCGACGCGGGACGTTCAGTGGGCACTCGACGTCGGCGGCGACCGTCGCGCGCCGCCCGGTCCGTCGATTGGCGGCGAGCGCTTCGGCGATCCGGCGCACGACGGGCGCGCGGCGGTCGTGCTGTCGGGCATCACGCGCATCGCCTGCGATCACGCATCCGACCTCGGTGTCGAGGTCGACGCGGAACATCGAAGCGCCGGCACCGTCACGCTCCGCTGGAGCGGCAACCACGACTTCGCGTCCGTCGGTTCGCAGCCGCGCTTCTATCGAGCCGGGCCGGTCCGCATGCAGTTCGCGTTTCCCTGTCCCGTGGACGGTGTCTACCTGAAGCTCGATCCCTCGGCCGATGTCGCGTTGCGCCGGGTCACGGTGCACTGCCTGCCGTGACCGGTCCGCGTCAGGTCGACAGCGCTCCGTCGGCCAGCGACAGCGTCCGGCCCATCCTCGACGCGAGCGCGGGGTCGTGCGTGACGACGACGAAGCTCGTCGCGAAGTTCGCGTTCAGTTCCATCATCAGCGCGAACACCTCGGAGGCCGTGCCGCGGTCGAGGTTGCCGGTCGGCTCGTCGGCGAGCACGCAGGCGGGACGCGTGACGAGCGCACGCGCCAGCGCCGCACGCTGACGCTCGCCACCCGACAGCTCGCCGGGCCGATGATGGAGTCGATGCGACAGCCCGACGCGGACCAGCATCTCGGACGCGGTCGCGCGCGCCTCGTCGGTCGATCGACGCCGGATGCGCAGCGGCATCGCGACGTTGTCGAGCGCGCTGAACTCGGGCAGCAGATGGTGGAACTGATAGACGAAGCCGAGGCGCCGGTTGCGGACCTCTCCGCGCGCGACCTCCGACAACGACGAGAAGTCGCGTCCGTCGATCGCGACGCTGCCGGTCGTCGGCGTGTCGAGGCCGCCGAGCAGATGCAGCAACGTGCTCTTGCCCGAGCCCGACGCGCCGACGATCGCGACCGTCTCGGACGGCGCGATCGCGAGCGTCACGTCGCGCAGCACGTGGACCGCGGTGTCGCCGCGCCCGAACGATTTCGCGAGTCGTTCGCTGCGGAGGACCGCATCACTCATAGCGCAGGGCCTGCGCGGGCTCGATGTGCGCCGCTCGCCAGCTCGGGTACAGCGTCGCGACGAACGACAGGAACACCGACACGCAACCGATCGCGATCACGTCCGACGACTGCAGGTCGGACGGCAGCGAGCTGACGAAGTAGATGTTCTGCGGCAGGAAGGTGACGTGGAAGACGTGCTCGACGAACGACACGACGTGGCCGACGTTGAGCGCGAGGATCACGCCGAGGACGACGCCGATCAGGCAGCCGAGCAGCCCGATCAGCGCCCCCTGCACGACGAAGATCGCGAGCACCGAACGGGGCGCCGCCCCGAGCGTGCGGAGGATCGCGATGTCGGCCTCCTTGTCGCGCACGCTCATCACCAGCGACGAGACGAGATTGAACGCGGCCACCGCGATGATCAGCGCGAGGATGATGAACATCATCCGCTTCTCGACCTGCACCGCCGAGAACCAGCTGCGGTTCTGCTGTGTCCAGTCGCGCACCAGCACGTCCTCGTTCAACGAGTGCACGAGCTTCTGCGAGACCTCGGGCGCCTGCTGCATGTCGGCGAGCTTGAGGCGGATGCCGGTGTAGTTGTCGAGCCGGTAGAGTTTCTCGGCGTCGTCGATGTTGACCAGCGCGAGCGAGCTGTCGTACTCGTAGTGGCCGCTCTCGAACACGCCGACGACGGTGAACGACTTGAGCCGGGGGACGAGCCCCGCCGGAGTGACGACGCCCTGCGGCGCCAGGACGTTGACGCGGTCGCCCTCGCGCACGCCGAACGCGCGGGCGAGCTCGGAGCCGAGCACGATGCCGAAGCTGCCGGGCGTGAGGTCGGCGAGCTTGCCGGCGCGCATCTCGGTCGCGATGTCGGAGACCTTCGCCTCGTCGTCGGGCGATACGCCGCGGATCAGCACCCCGCGGACCACGTCGTCGCGGGTCAGCATCGCCTGACCCTGCACGTAAGGCGCGGCCTCGCGGACTTCGGGCACGCGCCGCGCATCGGCCGCGAGGACCCGCCAGTCCTTGACGCCGGTGTCGGGATTGAAGACCTCGACGTGCGACAGCACCGACAGCATGCGATCGCGCACCTCCTTCTGGAAGCCGTTCATCACCGACAGCACGACGATCAGAGCCGCGACGCCGAGCGCGATGCCGGCCATCGAGATCGCCGCGATGAACGACACGAAGCCGTCGCCGGACTTGCCGTCGGCATCGACTTCGCCGCGCCGCTTGCCGGCCCGCGTGTAGCGCAGGCCGACCTGCCATTCGTAAGGGAGGTTCACGAGGACCCTGGTCGGTTGGGAGGGGGAATGGACGCGGACGCTGCACGTCGTCGGGATGCCGTCGAAGGGACGGCGGTCGCGTCACGGCGACGGGCGTGCGCATCGCTCCGCCGGGACTCGCTCATCGACGCGGAGTTTGCCATAGCGACGTCGAGGGTCCGCCGCGGGAAGGGGCGCGCCCGCTTCGTGCCGGCCCGGGCCTTCGACCCCCCAGCCGCTAGAATCGCCCCGCATGCTCGATCTCGATCTCATCGTTCCATCCTCGCTGGTCGACGCTGCGCTCGCCGGCGACCTGTTGCGCGGGCAGACGATGCCGAACCTCGCGTGCCTGCTGGGTCGCTCGGACCCGACGATCGATTACGCGCTGCCGCCACGCGCATCGTTGACCCCCGGTCAGGCCTGGGTCTTCGCGAAGCGGGCGGGGGTCGACCTCGAGCGCGTCAGTCTCGGTGAGCTGTGGGCCATGGCGTGCGGCCTCGCGCCCCTCCCGCACGGAGCCCGCTTCGTCGTCGAGCCCGCTCACTTCAAGGTCGCGAACGACCACCTCCGCCTCGACGATCCCGGCGAGCTCGGCGTCGCGCTGGACGAAGCGCGTGCCCTCGCGGCCGTCAGCGAGCCGGTGCTGGCCGAGGCCGGATGGCGGCTCGACCCGATCGCGCCGGCCACGCTCACGCACTGGGTGCTGACGCGCGACGACGGCGCGGCGCTGTCCGGCGCCGCGATCGAACGGGCCATCGGCGACAACGTGGCCGCGTGGCAGCCGCGCGTGCCGGACGCCGACGGACTCGCGGTGACCGCGCGGGGAGGCGTCGATGCCGCGCTCGCCTGGCGAAGCTGCGTCAACGAGATCCAGATGCTGTGGTTCGGTCACCCGGTCAACCAGACCCGCGAGGACGAGGGCAGGCCGACCATCAACACGCTCTGGTTGTCGGGCAACGGCGCGCCGATGTCGACGCTGCCGCGCTACGCGACGGTCGACTCCGGTATCCCGCTCTTCGCGGCGCTGCCGGTCGAGGCGAACGTCTCGCGCCGCGGCATCAACATCTACGCCAAGGCCGGCTCGGCCGTCATCGCCGTCCAGGACGGCACGATCGTCAAGGTCGGTAACAGCGAGCGGCTCGGCAACTTCATCGTCCTCAAGGACGTCTACGGCAACAGCTACACCTACGGC
>CALMOR010000119.1:4912-11761 GCA_937872165.1 uncultured Burkholderiales bacterium
TTCGGCAAGAAGCCGTCGCTCGTCGAGCTGTTCGGGGAAGACCCGTCCGCATGAAGATCGAGCGGAGGCGCATCGACGCGAGCGCGCACGACGCGCTGGTCGCGAGCGGCGTCGCGCCGTTCTTCGCGCGGCTGTACGCGGCGCGCGGCGTGACGCATCCGCGCGAACTCGAGGCCGACCTGTCGCGGCTGTTGCCGCCGTCGCTGCTGCTGCATGTCGACGTGGCGGCGCGCTTCCTCGCCGACGCGATCGAACGCGATCGGCGCCTCTGCATCGTGGCCGACTACGACTGCGACGGCGCGACCGCTTGCGCGGTCGGGCTGCGCGGCCTGCGGATGCTGGGCGCGCGGAAGGTCGACTACATCGTCCCGAACCGCTTCGAGTACGGCTACGGCCTGACGCCCGAGATCGTCGCGCTCGCGCAGCGCGAGAAGGAGCCGGACGTCATCGTCACGGTCGACAACGGCATCGCCAGCGTCGACGGCGTCGACGAGGCCAACCGCCTCGGCATCGACGTGCTGGTCACCGACCATCACCTCCCCGCGGCGCGCTTGCCCCACGCCGTCTGCATCGTCAACCCCAACCAGCCCGGCTGCCTCTTCCCCAGCAAGCATCTCGCAGGTGTCGGCGTGATGTTCTACGTGCTGTTCGCGCTGCGCGCGGAGCTGCGCAGGCGCGGCGTCTTCGAGGCCGCCACCCAGCCGCGCCTCGATCGCCTGCTCGACCTGGTCGCGCTCGGCACGGTCGCGGACGTCGTCAGGCTCGACGCGAACAACCGGCTGATCGTCGCGCAGGGGCTGGAGCGCATTCGCGGTGGTCGCATGCAGCCGGGGGTCGCGGCCCTGTTCCGCGTCGCCGGTCGGGAGGCCCGCAGCGCAGGCGCCTTCGACCTCGGCTTCGCGCTCGGCCCGCGCATCAACGCGGCCGGCCGGCTCGCCGACATGAGCCTCGGGATCGAGTGCCTCGTCACCGACGATGCCGGTCGCGCGCTGGAGATCGCGGAGCAGCTCGACGCGATCAATCGCGAACGGCGCGACATCGAGGCGTCGATGCAGGAGAGTGCGCTGGCGGCAGTGGAGAGGCAGCGGGCGGCGATGGAGGCCGAGGCCCGGCCCGGAGCGCGGCCGCGGGCCTCGATCGTGTTGTTCGACGAGGACTGGCACCAGGGCGTGGTGGGCATCGTCGCGTCCAGACTGAAGGACCGCTTCAATCGGCCGACGATCGCGTTCGCGGTCAACGCCGACGGATCGCTGCGCGGCTCGGGACGCTCGATCGCGGGCCTCCATCTGCGCGACGCCCTCGACCGCGTCTTCAAGCGGGAGCCGGGTCTGATCGCGAAGTTCGGCGGGCACGCGATGGCGGCGGGACTCACCATCGCCCGCGACGACCTCACCCGTTTCGGGGCTTCGTTCGAAAAGGCGGTGCATGCGATGCTCGATCCCGCGTCGCTGACGCGGACCATCGAGACCGACGGCCCGCTCGACGAATCCGAAGCGCCAATGTGCTCGCGCTCGACGCGCAGGTATGGGGTCACGGCTTCGCGCCGCCGCTGTTCGCGGATGCCTTCGACGTCGACAGCCAGCGCATCGTCGGCGAGAAGCACCTCAAGCTGACGCTGCGGAAAGGCCGACGCGTCTTCGATGCGATCCGGTTCAACAGCGTGGCGGTCCTGCCCGACCGTGCGCATCTCCTGTACCGGCTCGCGTGCAACAGCTACAACGGCGCGACGCGCGTCCAGCTGATCGTCGAGCAGGTCGGATAGCGCGCACGACGTCGATGCCGGTCGGCGACCTATGCCGCAATCGGACGAGCGGCGCGGCGTTCGTCACGACAGTTGTCTAGAGTCTGCTCCTCGCGTCGGCGTCGCTCCACTCCGATCCTGCCCGATGCGTCCACAGGAGAATTTCATGCACACCATCCGAACCGCCGTCGCGGCCGCCTTCCTCGTGCTTCCGTTGCTCGCGTCGTCGCAGACCGCGAACACGCCGGGCGGCTCGGCCAGCACCGGAACGCCGCTCGACCAGACCCGGTCCTCGCCGTCTAGCAACGCGCCGGCCACGACTTCCACATCGCCGTCCACCACCAACCCGACGGGTGCCGTGACCAAGAGCCCGACCAAGAGCGGCAAGATCCGGAACGCCCTGAAGAAGTCGGACAAGAGCACGCCCCTCGGCGACGAGCCGAGCTATCCGGCCCCCGCGAAGGACGGCACGCCGACGAAGTAGTCGGGTTCGCCCGGACCGTCCGTAACGGACGATCCGGCGACCGTGCCGGGCTCCACGAAACTTCGTTGAGTTCCGCGAAGCCTCGGCCATCGGTCGGCCGTCCCGTCCCGTCGTGCAGGTCCCGAGGTCTCCGGCGCCGCATGTCGCTGAGCACAGACCCTGAGACCGAGGCGCGGTGGCTGGTCGCGGACGATCAACCGGACGCCGTCCGACGGCATCGGTCCGACAGAGCGGGGTGACCGCGGTACCCGTGGTACCCGTGGTAGGAGGCTTCCGTCGTCGATCGTCCGGCCGACGCTGTCCGCCGCGGGCGCGTGCGGGCCGCATCGCGCTCGCCTCGGGTGACCGGGCGACGCTCGACTTCGCCGGCGACGTCCTGGTCCAGGTCGGCAGCCATCGCGCGGCGGGTGGGCCGGTATCGGCTCGATGTTCGCAGCCGGTGGCAACGCGCGTCTCACGGCGTCGCAGGCGCGCGGCTCCCTTCGCGGACGCGGCGGATGCCCGGTTCCGCCCGTCGTGGTCGCTGTTGCATCGGTCACACCGAAGCGAGGCTTGTGACGACGCAACGCGTCCGGCGGTAGCCGAGCGGACCGGCCGGCGCGTTTCGCATGCGAAGATCGACGGATGTCGATGCTCCCTCCATCGCAGCGCGATTCCGACGAGTCGCGCGACCGATCGCCCGACCGGTCCGCACGCCCCTCGAAACAGTCGGGCACGCGGCTCGGGCGCGTCGGTCATCGTTATCGCTTCGGGTGGCGGGACACGCTGATCACGGTCGTTCCCGCCGTGCTGCTGCTGGCGGTGGTCGGGTACGTGGCCGCGCGCTTCGTGCGCCCCGCGCCGCCGTCGACGATCGTGATGACGGTGGGCACGGCCGGCGGCGCCTACGACGAGTTCGCGAAGCGCTACAAGAGCATCCTCGCGAGGAGCGGGGTCACGCTGGAACTGCACGCGTCGTCGGGAGCGGTCGAGAACTACGAGCGCCTGCGCTCGCCGCCCGGCGACGACGGGGTCGACTACGACGTCGGCTTCATCCAGAGCGGCATCGGCTCGATGGAGGAGGCGCAGCATCTCGAGACCATAGCCGGCGTCTACTACGAACCGGTGTGGCTGTTCTCGCCGCATCTCGACACGCTCGCCCGCCTGTCGGACCTGCACGGCAAGCGCATCGGCGTCGGGCTGCCCGGCAGCGGCCTGCGCAGGCTGTCGCTGCAGATGCTCGGCGCGGCCGGCGTCGACGAGTCGAACGCGACCTTCGTCGAAGTGTCCGGCGTCGAGGCCGAGAAGATGCTGCGCATCGACGCGCTCGACATCGCGTTCATGATCGGCGCGCCCGAGTCGCCGTTCATCCAGTCGCTGTTCAAAGGACCGCTGCACATCGTCAGCCTCGCGCAGACCGAGGCCATCGCGCGTTACTTCCCGACGCTGACGCCGCAGGTGCTGCCGCAGGGTGCGGTGGACCTCGCCGCGGGCCGGCCCGAACACGACGTCCGGCTGCTGGCCGCGACGTCGCTGCTGGTGTCGCGCGACGACCTGCATCCGGCATTGGTCTACCTGTTGCTCGAGGCGGCCAACGAGGTCCACAACGGGCCCGGGCTGTTCCAGAAGCGCGGAGAGTTCCCGTCGTCGAACGTGCAGGACTTTCCGGTTTCCGAGCAGGCGAGGCGATGGTTCCAGTCGGGTCGGCCCTTCTTGCAACGGTATCTGCCGTTCTGGCTCGCGAACCTGATCGAGCGCCTGCTGGTCGTGATCGTCCCGATCGTCGCGCTGATGATCCCGCTGATGCGGATCGTCCCGGCGTTCTACAGCTGGCGCGTGCGTTCGAAGATCTTCCGCTGGTACGGTGAACTGCGCGACATCGAGACCCGCGCGTTCGACGGACACCGCCGCCCCGACGTGCATCGCCGCGAGCTCGAGCGACTCGACGAGATCGAGCGTTCCGTCAATCACCTCAAGGTGCCGCTCGCCTTCTATCACGAGGTCCACCTGCTGCGCGCCCACATCGACATGGTCCGCCATCGCTTCGGCGGCGAGCCGCTCGCGTTGTTCGACGACAGCGGCATGACGGAGCGCCGCGATCCGGGCGACGCCGTCGCGGCCTGATCGCGAGGGACGCTGACGTACAATCGCCGGCCTTCGAACGCCCGGGATGCACATGGAAGCCGAACGCCTCAACCAGATCTCCGCCACCATCGCCGACCTGCGCGCCCGCGCGGACGAAGCGCGGAGGTATCTTTGACTTCGATGCCAAGGCGAACCGGCTGAACGAGGTCAACGGGGCGCTCGAGGACCCGAAGGTCTGGGACGACGGGAAGCGCGCGCAGGAGCTGGGTCGCGAGAAGAAGTCGCTCGAGGACATCGTCGCCACGCTCACCAAGCTCGCGACGGACCTCGCCGACGCCGACGACCTGTTCACGATGGCGAAGGACGAAGGCGACGACGACACGCTGGTCTCGGTCGAGGCGGACACGGCCGCCATGCGGGTCATCGTCGAGGGGATGGAGTTCCGTCGCATGTTCTCGAACGAGGCCGACGGCTTCAACTGCTTCCTCGACATCCAGGCCGGTGCCGGTGGAACCGAGGCCCAGGACTGGGCGCAGATGCTCGAGCGCCAGTACCTCAAGTACGCGGAGCGCAAAGGCTTCAAGACCGAGCTGCTCGAGGAGTCCGAGGGCGAGACCGCGGGTATCAAGAGCGCGACCATCAAGATCGAGGGCGAGTACGCGTACGGCTATCTGCGTACCGAGACCGGCGTGCACCGGCTGGTGCGCAAGAGTCCCTTCGATTCGTCGGGCGGCCGGCACACGTCGTTCGCGAGCGTGTTCGTCTATCCCGAGGTCGACGACTCGATCGAGGTGGAGATCAATCCCGCCGACCTGCGCATCGACACGTTCCGCGCGTCGGGCGCGGGCGGCCAGCACATCAACAAGACCGACTCGGCGATCCGCATCACGCACAACCCGACCGGCATCGTGGTCCAGTGCCAGAACGATCGCAGCCAGCACCGCAACCGCGCCGAGGCGATGGCGATGCTGAAGTCGAAGCTGTACGAAGCCGAGCTGCGCAAGCGGCAGGTCGAGCAGGACAAGCTCGAAGCCTCGAAGACCGACGTCGGCTGGGGCCATCAGATCCGCTCGTACGTGCTCGACCAGTCGCGCATCAAGGACCTGCGGACGAACGTCGAGATCAGCAACACGCAGAAGGTGCTCGACGGCGACCTCGACCCGTTCATCGAGGCGAGCCTGAAGCAGGGCGTGTGATCCGATGGGATGGATCGTCCGGCCGATCGAGGCCGTCGAGCTCGAGGCGGCGCGGCTGCTGCTGAAGGCCAACGGCTGGAGCGGGCGGCACTTCGAGCCCGAAGGTTTCGCCCGCATGGTCGCCGGCGCGCACGAGGCGCTGGTGGCGATCGACGAGGGCCGCGTGGTCGGCTTCGCGCGCTCGGTGGGCGACGGCGTCTCCAACGGCTACCTCTGCACGCTGGTCGTCGACGCGGACCATCGGCGGCGCGGCATCGCGCGGGCGCTGGTCGAGCGGCTGATGGGCGACGACCCCGACATGACCTGGGTCCTGCGCGCGGCCCGGCCCGGGCTCTTCGCGTTCTACGAGAAGCTCGGCTTCCGTCGCTCCGAGGTCACGATGGAACGGTTGCGCTCGCCGGGGCCGGCTGCCTGAGACGCGAGGCGTGGGCGACGCGTCCTCAGCGGGCGCCCTGCTGCTCGACGATGTCGCGCAACGCACCCTGCACCAGCTCCTCGAAGGTCGGGTGATAGAACGGCATCGCCAGCATTCCGGACGCGCTCAGGCCGTGCGAGATCGCGAGGGCCAGCGGATGCCCGAGGTGTTCGCCGGCGGCGCTGATCGCGGCGGCGCCGAGCAGGGTGCCGTCCTTCCGGTCCGCGTAGACGCGCACGAGGTTGGCCTGCGTGTCGGTGATCGCCGAGCGGCCGTTGCCGGTCCCGTCCGCGGTGCCGATCGTCACGGCGTCGGGCGACAACGCGTCGAAGTGCATGCCGATCTTCACCACGTCCGGATCGGTGAAGACGATGTCGAGCGGCGTGCGGCGCGGCGGCAGGTCGGCCTGCATGCCGGACAGTCGCGCCAGCGCGCCGCGCGCCGCGATCACGCCTTCGTCGACGGCCTCGTGCAGCAACGGCCGGTTGGCCGAGGCGTCGCCCGCGACGAAGATGGTCGTGTCGGCGAGGCGGAGCGTGACCGCGTCGATCGGAGCGTCGCCGTCTTCGTTCCACGAGACGCCGGCCGCATCGAGGGCGAGCGCGGCGAGCTCGGGCTTGCGTCCGAGGGCCGCGAGCACGCGTTCGACCGTCGGGCTCTCGTCGGCCATGCGCAGCCGGAAGAGCTCGCCGTCGCGGTCGATGCGGACGCTCGTGTCGAGCCGCAACGCGATCTCCTTCGAGAAGGTTCCGATCGCGCACTCGGCGATGCGCGGATCGGAGATGCCCGCCAGTCCCGGCTTCTCGTCGATGCCGATCACGCGGACACCGAGGCGGCCCATCGCGAGACCGAGCTCGACACCGACGTTGCCGAGGCCGACCACGCCGAGCGAGGCCGGCAGGGTCTCGAGCTCGAACAGCGTGTCGGTCGTCAGGATGCCGTCCCCCAG
>CALMOR010000119.1:11771-27616 GCA_937872165.1 uncultured Burkholderiales bacterium
GTCCCCCAGCGCGGCGATCTCCTTCGGCACCACCGGACTCGAGCCGGTCGCGACGATGAACGCCGCCGCCTCGATGCGCTGGCCGCCGACCTCGATCGCGTCCGGCGCGACGAAACGCGCGGTGCCCGTCACCAGCCGGTCGCCGAGCTTCTCGCGGGTCTTCGCCACCTGACCGCCGACCATACGTCCGCGCAGCGCGCGCACCTCGTCCCACAGGTCCTGGCGGATGCGGGCCGCATCGGTCGCGTTCCACTTCGCGAGGGCGTTCGCGGTGGTCCAGCGTCGACCGGCATGGAGGAGGGCCTTCGACGGGATGCAGCCGACCCGCACGCAGGTCGTGCCGAGGGGGCCGTGGTCGACGACGACGACGGAGCGGCCCGCGCGGTCGATCTCGCCCACTGCCGAAAGTCCGGCGGTACCGGCGCCGATGACGACGATGTCCACGCGACGCGATGCGTTCAATGGCTTCTCCGGGTTCCGTTGCGGCATACGTCGCGGCCCGCGTGGCCGCACCTCGTGCATACGCGGTCGAGCCGCCTCCGGTTGCGCGAGGCGGCGCGGCGCGCACTGTACGCGAAGCGCGACCGACCTTTCGGCGGCGACGCTATGATCGCGGCCGGCGAGGACGACCGGCGCGTCGATGCGCCCCAAGGACGGATGACGGCGATGCGGATGGAACATCTCGATCTCGATGCGAACGGCGCCCGTTTCCATGTCGTCGCCACGGGCCGGGGCAGTCCGCTGATGCCGATCCACGGCCGGCCGGAGTTCTGGCCGACGTGGCGGCCGGTGATGGAGCGTCTCGCCCCGGGCCGTCGCATGATCGCGCCCACCTGCGCGGCTTCGGCGACAGCGACAAGCCACGCGGTCCGCACGGCGCAGCGGACCATGCGAAGGACTTGCTCGCGATCCTCGACGGACTCGGGCCCGAGCGGGTCGGCCTGGTCGGTCACGACGTGGGCGGCGCGGTCGTGCAGGCGATGGCGCGTGCGGCGCCCGAGCGCATCACGGGCCTCTTCTTCTTCGACTTCGTGTATCCCGGCATCGGCCCGCGCATCGCGTCGCCCGACCGGCTCGACGAGATCCGGTACCAGTCCTTCCACCAGACCGACGTCGCGGTGGCGCTGGTCGGCGAAAGTCGCGCGTCGTGTCGCGCCTGCCTCGAGCACATCGTCGAGCACTGGCCGCATCGTCCGCATCCCTTCGGCGACGACTTCGAGGCGCTGGTCGACAACTTCATGAAGCCGGGCAACCTCGCGGCGGCTTCGCCTACTCCCGCGCCGCGCACGCGGCGCGCATCGCGATGGCGAGCGGCAACGCCGAACCGTTGCCGCCGATCGCGCTGCCGACCTGCGTCCGCTGGGCCGAGCACGACGTGCTGTTCCCGTACGCCGGGACCGACCGCCTCGGCGAGACCTTCACCGATCTCGACCTCGCGCGCTTCGACGGCGTGGGGCACTTCCCGCATCGCGAAGATCCCGACCGCGCGGCCGCCGAGATCGCGCGCTTCTTCGATCGGCTCGCGCCGGTCACTCGTTGATCCACTCGCGTCCGCATGGGCGGACGCGCCTCTTGCAGGAGCATCCATGGAAGTCGTCATCATCACCGGCGCGTCGAAGGGCCTCGGCGCGGCAATGGCCGAGCGCCTGCTGTCGCGCGAGCGCCGCATCGTCGGCATCTCGCGGTCGCCGAACGCCGGACTCGCCGTCGCCGCGCGCGACAAGGACGCCTGGCTCGACTGGTACCTGCACGATCTCGCGGACGTCGAAGGGACCGACGCGCTCGCCGCGTCGATCTGCGCGGGGCTGCCGTCGGACGCGACGTCCTACGCACTGGTCAACAACGCCGCCCTCGCGGGGCCGGTGGGCTCGATCGCGTCGCTGTCGGGCGCGGCCGTCGCCGCTTCGGTCGCCGTCAACCTGACGGCCGCGATGATCTTCACGTCGCGCTTCCTCGCGGCCACCGCGGGCTTCGATGCCGAGCGCCGCGTGCTGAACATCTCGTCGGGACTCGCCCGGCGCCCGATGGACGGCACGTCGGCCTACTGCGCGACCAAGGCGGCGCTCGACATGTTCACGCGCTGCATCAACGCGGAGCCCGACGATGCGGGCCGTGCGAAGCGGAAGGCGAAGGCGGTCTCGCTCGCGCCCGGCGTGATCGACACCGGCATGCAGGTCTTCATGCGCGGACAGGACGCGGACGTGTTCCCCGAAGGCCGGAACTTCAAGGCGATGAAGGACGAGGGTCGCCTGGTCTCGCCCGACGACGTGGCCGCGAAGATCGTCGGCTACCTGCAGCGCGCCGACTTCGGTGCGACCGAACTCGACGACATCCGGAACGCGTGACGCGGCGGCCGCCGCGCCGGTTGCCGCGCCCGCACCATCTGTGACACAATCCGCGGTTCTGTGTCACATCGGGTCGAGACGACGATGCGTGAATTCAGCGTGCGCGAGATGCGGGCCGGCTACGGCGCGATAGCGGCCGCGCTCGAGAGCGAAGGCGAGGTCGTTCTCACGCATCACGGCAGACCTTTCGCGAAAGTGGTGCCCTTCGTCGAGGAACCGGATGCCGCGGCGCTCGCCGCCGAAGCGCGACGCCGTCGCGAGGCCTGGGCGGGGCAGCGGCGAAAGGCGCTGGCGCGGATGCCGAAGCTGCCGGCGTTCGACTGGGATGCGCTCAGGGCCGACCGCTGATGGAATACATCGACACGTCCGCACTGCTGAAGGCCTACGTTCCCGAGCCCGACAGCGACGCCTTCGTCGACTGGGCAGAGGGCGTGCCGACGCGCTGCATCAGTCCGCTGTCGGCGATCGAACTGCATTGCGCGATCCATCGGCGGCATCGCATGGGTCTCCTCGACGGGCGCCAGCGCAGGTCTGCGATCGGGGACTTCGATCGCGAGGTCGATGCCGACCTCTACAAGCTGCTGCCCTGGCCGGGCGATGGTTTCGCCGAAGGCCGCGCCGCGATCGAACGTTGTCGTCCGATCCCGTTGCGCGTGCTCGACGCGCTGCATCTCGCGGTCGCGCTGCATCACCGCTGCACCGGCTTCGCGACGGCCGATCCGTTCCAGGCACGGGCGGCGCGCCGCCTCGGCTTGCGCGTCAAGACCTTCTTCCCCTCCGCATGAACACGCCTGCGACCGAACCGCCCGACGAGAACCAGATCATCGCGGAGCGTCGCGCGAAGCTCGCCGAGCTCCGTGCCCGCGGCGTCGCGTTCCCGAACGACTTCGTGCCGACGCACAAGGCGCTCGCGCTGCACGAGGCCCACGACGCGCGCGACCCCGCCGACTTCGACGCCGACGCATCGGGCGACGGAGCGGGCGACGCGGCCGGCGACGCATCCGGTGAACGGCAGTCGGTGGTCTCGATCGCCGGTCGCATGATGTTGAAGCGCGTGATGGGCAAGGCCAGCTTCGCGACCGTCAGGGACGGTAGCGGCGTGATCCAGATCTACGTGCAGACCGACGCGGTGGGCGCCGACGCGTATGCCGACTTCAGGCGCTGGGACCTCGGCGACATCGTCGCGGCGACCGGCACGCTGTTCAAGACGCGGACCGGCGAACTGTCGGTCAAGGCGACGTCGATCCGTCTGCTGACCAAGGCCCTGAGGCCGCCGCCCGACAAGTTCCACGGGCTCGCGGACCAGGAGGTGAAGTATCGCCAGCGTTACGTCGACCTGATCGCCAGCGACGACACCCGTCGCACCTTCGTCGCACGCAGCCGGGCGTTGTCGGCGATCCGCAGCTTCATGACCGGCCACGACTTCCTCGAGGTCGAGACGCCGATGCTGCATCCCATCCCCGGCGGCGCGGCCGCCCGGCCGTTCACGACGCATCACAACGCGCTCGACATGCAGATGTTCCTGCGCATCGCGCCGGAGCTGTACCTGAAGCGGCTGGTCGTCGGCGGCTTCGAGCGGGTGTTCGAGGTCAACCGCAACTTCCGCAACGAAGGCGTCAGTCCGCGGCACAACCCCGAGTTCACGATGCTCGAGTTCTATGCCGCCTACGTCGAGTACCGCTGGCTGATGGACTTCACCGAGTCGTTGGTCCGCGAAGCGGCCGTCGCCGCGACCGGCGGCGCGACGCTGACCTACCAGGGCCGCGCGCTCGATCTCTCGAAGCCGTTCCGACGGCTCACCATCACCGGGGCGATCACGGAGTATTTCCCCGAATACGTCGATGCCGACCTCGCGGACACCGGCTTCCTGCGGGCCGAGCTGCGACGGAAGGGCGCGGCCGTCGATCGGGCGCCGCTCGCCGGCGCCGGCCTCGGCGCGCTGCAGCTCGCGCTGTTCGAGGAGACCGCGGAGAGCCTGCTGTGGGAGCCGACCTACATCGTCGACTATCCGGTCGAGGTCTCGCCGCTCGCGCGCGAGTCCGACACGCGGCCGGGCATCACCGAGCGCTTCGAGCTGTTCATCACCGGTCGCGAAATCGCCAACGGCTTCTCCGAGCTCAACGATGCGGAAGACCAGGCGGCGCGCTTCCGCGGCCAGGTCGCCGCGAAGGAGGCGGGCGACGAGGAGGCCATGTACTACGACGCCGACTACATCCGCGCGCTCGAGTACGGCATGCCGCCGGCCGGCGGATGCGGCGTCGGCATCGACCGGCTCGTGATGCTGATCACCGACTCGCCGAACATCCGCGACGTGATCCTCTTCCCGCACATGCGGAAGGAAGACGCGAGCGCGTGAGCCCGGACCACCGACGCCGACGCTTCGTCGGCAACGCGGCGCTGCTGTCTGCCGCGGCGCTGACGACGCCGCGGTTCGTCCGTGCCGCGGGTCCCGACGAGACGGCCGCGCCGTCCGGCACCGCGCCGTTCGCCGCGCGCGCGGCGCTGGTCCCGATCGACGCGCGGGCCGATCGCATCGTCGAGATCAACGTCTGCACGCGTCCGTTCCGCGCGGCCGGCCCGCGCATCGAGATCGAGCGCATCGCCGGGCGGACGGTCGTCCACAACTACGGCCACGGCGGTGCCGGCTGGTCGTTGTCGTGGGGATCCGCGGCGATCGCGATCGGCCTCGTGCGCGCCGCGCCGGGCGCGCGCATCGCGGTGATCGGCTGCGGCGCCATCGGGCTGACGTCGGCGCTGACCGCGCAACGCGCCGGCTATCGGGTCCGCATCTACACGCGCGAGCGGCCGCCCAACGTGCGCTCGTCGGGCGCGTCGGGGGTCTGGTCGCCCGACTCGCGGATCTGCACGCTCGACGGCGCGACGCCCGCGTTCGCGCTGCGCTGGGAAGCGATGGCGCGGCGGTCCTTCCACATCTACCAGAACCTGCTCGGGCTGCCCGGCGATCCGGTCGAATGGCGCGACGGCTACGTGTTGTCCGACCTTCCGCTGGACCGCTCGGCCCCGCGCGAGGACGGCGAGCCGCCCTATCCGTCGCTGCAGGCCGATCGGCTGCGCGACCTCGACCCCCGCTCGCAGACCTTGTCGGCCGCCGAGCATCCGTTCCCCGTGCCCTACGTGCGGCGCTATACGCAGATGGTGTTCAACCTCAGCGCCTACACGCGGCTGCTGGTCGACGATTTCCTGCGGGCCGGCGGCGAGATCGTCACGCGCGGCTTCGACCACCCGCGCGAGTTCCGCTCGCTGCCCGAGACGACCGTCGTCAACGCGACCGGCTACGGCGCCCGCGCCCTGTTCGACGACGAGTCGATCGTGCCGGTGCGCGGACAGACCGCGCGACTCGTGCCGCAGCCGGCGGTGACCTACGGCATCAGCTATCGCGGCCACGACCTGTCGGTGGTTCCGCGGCGCGACGGCATCCTCGTGCAGGCGCAGGCCGAAGGCGACTTCGGCAACGCCGACACGACGCCGGACCGACGCGCTTCCGAGGACGCGGTGGCGCGTCTGGCCGCGCTCTTCCCCGGCGTCCGCTGAGGCCGTCGCGGTCTCTTCCCTTTCCTCGCGCGCGACCGACGCGGACGTCCTCGTCGTCGGCGGCGGCATCGCCGGACTGTCGGCCGCGTACTTCGCGTCGCGGCGCGGCCGACGCGTCACGATCGTCGACGAGGGTGTCCATCGAGCCAGCGACCTGCCGCTCGCACTGATCAACCCGCTGCGCGGACGCGACGGCCGGCTGGTGACCGACGGAGTCGACGGCATGCACGCGAGCTTCGCGCTGATCGACGCGTTGCGCGAAGAGGGGCACGTGGTCCGTGCGCAGCGCGGGCTCCATCGACCGCTGATCGGCGTCGTCGCCGCAGCGACCGAGCGCGCATGGTGGGACGGCCGCATCGGAGGGCGCCTGCGCTTCGACTGGCACGACGTCGCGCCGGCATCGCTCGGGCTGGTCGATGCGGTACCCGCGCTGCGGCTCCACGATGCGGGCTGCGTCGACGCGGGGACGCTGCTCGCGGCGTTGCGTGCCGCGAGCGCCGCGACCGTCGTCGTCGACCGCGTGACGGCCGTCGTCGCGAACGAAGGTCGGGGCGGTGTCGTCACGACCGCGGACGGTGGACGCATCGCGGCGCGCACGCTGCTGTGGTGCGGCGGCGCATGGGGCGCGTGGCTCCTCGACGGGCAGGAGGCGGACGCCGTCTACAAGCCCGGCAGTCTCGTCGAGATGCCGGGCCTCGTCACGCGCGAGCCGCTGTCGTTCGGGCTCTACGCGGCGCCCTCGCGCGCGTCGACGACCTGGGTCGGTCCGACGAGCGAGGGATCGCAGGCGAGCTTCCCCGACGCCGCGGTGCCGTCCACAGCCGTCGCACTTCTGGAGGATCGCATCGCGCGCGTGTTCGGCACGACGATGGCGCCGTGCGCCCGATGGCGCGGTGTCCGGCTCGTGCGCCTTTCCACGCGCGCGACCGCCTCGCTCGCCGGAGTCGACACCGTCGCCGCGCTCGGCTCGCGAGGCTTCCTGACGGCCCCGCTCCTGGCGGCGCGATGGGCCCGCTCGCTATGATGCGCGGGCTCTCCAGCAGCCCCCAACGTCGTCGCACCGTTCCACCGATCGAAAGGCCGTCGTGACCTCCACCCTGCTCCGGAAACCCGTGGCCTGGATCGCATTGCTGATCGTCTCGGCCCTGTGCGTCTTCACGGTGCTGCGCTACTTCGGCGATGCGTTCTCGGTGCTCGACCTCGACGTCACGATGTCGCGCGACGACGCGATCCGCGAAGCGCGTCGCATCGCGGGCGAACGGCAGCTCGCCACCGGCGGGCTCCCGCGGGTGCTCACCGAAGCGGTCGCGAGCTTCGACGGTGACGCGACGGCGCAGACCTTCATCGAGCTCGAAGGCGGCGGCAAGCCCGCGCTGAAGCCGCTCATCGGCGGCGACGCCGGCGACGGCCGCAACGAGTTCACGTTGTACAAGTGGCGCGTGCGCCTCTACGCGCCGCAGTCCGAGCCCGAGGTGCAGATCGCGTTCACGCCCGACGGCCGACCGTCGGGCTTTTTCAGCAAGGTGCCCGAGGCGGCGCCGGGTGCTGCGCTGTCGGCGAAGGAGGCGCGGACGATCGCGACGACCGTCGCCGCGCGCGACTGGGCCGTCGACTTCGAGCGTTATCGCCTGCTGACCGAGTCGGCGACGACCCGTCCTCGAGGGCGCGTCGATCACACGTTCGTCTACGAGCGCAAGGCCGGGAGCGCGCCGGCGATCGGCGACGGTCGCTTCCGGCTGCGCCTCGTCGTCAGCGGCGACCGGCTGACGCAACTCCAGCGGTTCGTCTTCGTGCCGGAGGCGTTCACCCGACGCTACGAGACGCTGCGGTCGGTCAACGACAACATCGCGGCGGCCGCGAGCATCGTCGCGGGACTGCTGTACGGACTGGGCGGCTGCCTCGTCGGATTGATCTGGCTGATGCGGCGCCGTGCGGTGCGCTGGGGGCCCGCGATGAAGTGGGCCGGGGTCGTCGCACTGCTGATCGGCGGCGCCTCGCTGGCCTCGATCTCCGCGAGCTGGTTCGACTACGACACGGCGAAATCCGCTTCGACCCACCTGTTCACGCACGTCGCCGGCGCGATCGTCGGCGCCATCGTCACCTGGCTCCTGCTGACCGTGGTCTTCGCCACTGCCGAGGGCCTCGGGCGCCAGGCGTTCGGCACCCATCCCCGGCTGTGGCGCACGTGGCGGACTCCATCGGCGATCTCGCGCGCGATCTGGGGTCGCACGCTCGCCGGCTACGCGTGGATCGGCTTCGACCTCGCGTTCATCGCGGGCTTCTACTTCGTCGTGCAGCGTCATCTCGGGTGGTGGTCGCCGTCCGACGCGCTGATCGATCCGAACATCCTCGGCACGCGGCAACCGTGGCTCGCGCCGGTGTCGATGGCGCTGCAGGCGGGGATGATGGAGGAGTCGCTGTTCCGCGCGGTGCCGCTCGCGGGTGCGGCGCTGCTCGGTCGCCGCTTCGGCCGCGAGAAGCTCTTCGTCGTCGTCGCGCTGGTGCTGCAGGCCGTCGTGTTCGGCTGCGCGCATGCGAACTATCCCGGTCAGCCCGCGTACGCGCGGCCGATCGAACTGTTCCTTCCGTCGCTGGTGTGGGGCGTGGTCTATCTGCGCTACGGCCTCGTGCCCGGCATGCTGTTCCATTTCGGCTTCGACCTCGTGCTGATGTCGATCCCGTTGTTCGTCACCGAAGTGCCCGGAATCGCGTTCGATCGCGCGATGGTGATCGGCGTCTTCGCGCTGCCGCTGGCCGTGCTGGTCGTGCAGCGGCTGCGGGCAGGGCGGCTGATCGACCTTCCCGACAGCGAGCGCAACGCGTCCGCGGCCGCGTCGGGCGCGTCGCGTACCGCGGCCGCGGTGGTCGATGCCGTCGACGAGGTCGGAGCCGCGTCCGAGGCACCCTCGGTGTCGTCGACCGCCGTGCCGGACGGCGCGCCCGACTCGCGACGCCATGCGATCGCGCTGGCGACCATCGCGATCGTCGGCGTGATCGGCATCGGCATCCGGCTCGCGCAGCCCTTCGATGCGCCGGGCCTGTCCGTCGATCGCACGGAAGCCGTCGCGATCGCCGAGCGTGCGCTCGCCGCGCGGGGCACGCGACTCGACGACCGCTGGCATCGCACCGCCAGGGCGGTCCGCGGCAGCGACGAGGCGGCCTCGCGCTTCGTGTGGCGCGAAGGAGGAAAGACTCTTTACAGTCGACTGATCGGCGGTCCGCTCGCGCCGCCGCACTGGGAGGTCCGCTTCGCGCGCTTCGACGGCGACGTCGCCGACCGCGATGCGTGGCGCGTGACGGTCGTCGACGATCGCCCGGCGCCGGACGGCGTGCGGCTGATCGAGCACGACGTTCCGGAGGCCCGGCCCGGCAGGCACCTGACCGAAGCCGAGGCCCGCCCGCTCGCGGAGGCGGCCGTCGCCGACCGGCTGAAGCTGCCGGTCGCTTCGCTGCGCGCGGTCTCGGCCGAGGCGACCGAGCAGCCGGCCCGCATCGACTGGGTCTTCACCTACACGGACGCGACGGTGGCGATGCCGGCGGGCGGCGAGGCGCGCGTGGTCGTCGAGATCGACGGCGACGAAGTGGTCGCGGTCGGTCGGACGCTGTTCGTGCCCGACGCCTGGTCGCGCGACGAACGTCGTCGCGACGAAGGACTCATCGTTCCGCGCGCCCTGCTCGGTTTCATCGGGGCCGCGTTCGTGCTCGTGTGCCTGGTGTCGCTGGTGCGCAGCATCGCGCGCGGCGAGGCGTCCGCTCGCGCCGCGTGGGTCGCGGCGCTGATCACCGTGCCGGTCCTGCTGGTCGGCGCCTTCCTCGGCTTCAACGCGACCGAGTCGGGCTTCACCGTCGCCGAGCCGTTCGGCAACCAGCTGCTTCGCGTCGCGCTGCAATGGCTCGGACTCGCCGCATCGGGCGGCCTCTTCGCCGCATTGATCGCGGCGGTCGGAGTGCGCATCGCGAGCCGGACCGAGGACCGTGCGCCGCCGTCGTCGGGGCGCTGGGTCCGATGGGCGCCCGCACTCGCGATCGCGGCGATCGTCGCAGGCGCGAGCGGACTGTCGTCGCTGCTCGGCGCGGCCTCGTCGCCGCGGGTTCCCTCGGTGGAGGCTGCGAGTTCCTGGTCGCCGTGGTTGACGGCGCTGATCGGCCAGATCGATTTCACCGCCGCCGCGTCGGCCGCGTTGCTCGGCGCCCTGGCGCTGTCGACCCGGCGCCGGCGGAACGAGATCGCGCTGGTGGTGGCGATCGTGATCGCAGCGCTGCTCGGACGGGCCTCGTCGATGGGCGCGGGACCCGTCGCCATCGTCGCGTCCGGCATCGCGGGTCTGGTCGGCTGGTGGATCTTCCGCACGTGGCTGCGCGGACGGCCCGGCGTCGTCGCGCCGCTGATTCTGTGCGTCGTGCTGACCGGTTTCCTGTCGCCGCTCGTGCATCCGGGCTTCCCCGGTGCGCAACTCGCGGCCGTGGCCGGCATCGTCTCCACGCTGTTCGGCTACGCGGTCTGGCGCTGGCTGGTCAAGCAGGACGAACCGCGCGCGGCACCGCTCGCCCGCTGAGCGGCCGACCCGCGCGTCAGATCGCGAACACCAGACAGGTCGTCGTCGCGAACGCGAGCAGCTTGCCGGAGCTGTCCGTCAACCGGCCTTCGGCGACCGCGGTCTGGTTGCCGACCGCGATGGTCTTGCCTTCGGCCCGCACCGGTCCTGTCTTCTCGGTCATGGCGCGCAGGTAGTTCACCTTCAGTTCGAGCGTCGTGTAGGCCTTGCCGGCCGGCAGCATCGTGTGCACGGCGCATCCGACGCACGAGTCGAGCAGCGTCGCCGCGTAGCCTCCGTGGACCACGCCGAGCGGGTTGTAGTGGTCCTTGCGCGGCGTCCCCTGGAAAACGAAGCGCCCGGGCTCGAACTCGATCGCGACGAAGTCGAGGAGCTGCCCGATCGGTGGCGACGGCAGCCGGCCCTCGCGGATCGCCGCGAAGACCTCCATTCCCGACAGCGTCTTCATCGCGTCGCGCGGGATGACGCCGGGTTCGCCCCAGTTCTCGCGGATCGCGGTTTCCTGGTCGCGCCAGCGGGCGGCGACTTCGTCGGGGGCGGGATGAAGAGTCGTCATTCGTGTTCCTTCGGACGATGTTTGCGAATTAGGTGTAGATACACTATATTCGATCGGCCGTCCGCCCGCATGTGGCGGTCCTCGAAGCGGAAGCCGCACCCGTGACCCCTGTCAGAGCCTCGTCCACCGCGTCCGAACGCCGCGCAGTCGCCCGCCCGACGGCCGAAAGCGTCGGCAAGATCAGCGGCTGCACCTGCTTTCGCGTGCGACGCCTGGCACGGCGCGTCACGCAGATCTACGACCGCCTGCTCGCGCCCTGCGGCCTGCGCGTGACGCAGTTCTCGCTGCTGTCGCGGCTCGTCTGGAACGACGGGATGGCGATGAGCGCCCTCGCCGCCGCGCTCGACATGGACCGCACGACCCTGACGCGCAACCTGAAGCCGCTGCTCGACGCGGACCTGATCACGCTGGGCCGCTCGCAGCACGATGCGCGTCAGCGCGAGGTCCGTCTCACAGCGCAGGGTCATGAACGGCACGCCGAAGCGAAGAAGCTGTGGCGACGGGCGCAGGACGAGATCAATCGCACGCTCGGCGAAGCGCGCGTGCGGTCGCTGCATCGACTCTTCGACGGGTTGATCGACACGCTCAACGACGGCGACGGCGCGAGTGCCGCGTTCGTCGGGGTCGGCCCGCGGGTCCGCGGCGCGAGCGGCCGTAAATGAACGATCGCGGTCCTTGCGATCGATCGCCACACCGACGACGATGACGATCCCATGAACGCGACCCCGCACACGCCCGCAGCCGCCCGCTCGATCTGGCCGATGATGCTCGCGGCCGCGGCGATCCTGATGATCACGATGGGCGCGCGCCAGACCACCGGCCTCTTCGTGTCGCCGATCAACACGTCGACCGGACTCGGCATCGTGTCGATCAGCTTCGCGCTCGCGATCGGGCAGTTCGTCTGGGGCGCGGCGCAGCCGGTGTTCGGCGCGGTCGCGGACAAGTACGGCGCGTCGCGCGTGATCGTCTTCGGCGCGCTCTTGCTGGCGGCCGGCATGGGGCTCACCCCGTTCGTGCGTTCGCAGGCCGGCCTGATCGTCGCCATGGGATTGCTGACGGCGGCCGGCGCCGGCGCGGGCAGCTTCTCGATCCTGATCGGCGCGACCGCGCAGCAGCTGCCGGCCGACAGGCGTTCTTTCGCGTCGGGCTTCGTCAATGCCGGCGGTTCGTTCGGGCAGTTCGTGTTCGCCCCGCTGATGCAGGCGATCATCGGCGCCGCGGGATGGGTGTTCGCGATGCTGACGATGGCCGTCGTCACGCTCGCGACGATCCCGTTGTCGTGGCCGCTGCGCAAGCGACGCGACCTGCTGCCGGCAGGAGTGAAGGCCGACGATGCGACACCGGCCGCGGTCGTCGACGATCCGGGCCTGAAGCGGCAGTTGCGCGAGGCGTTGAAGAGTCCGAGCTACCTGTTGCTGCACGCGGGCTTCTTCACGTGCGGCTTCCACATCGCGTTCCTCGTCACGCATCTGCCCGGCGAGGTCGCGCTCTGCAACCTGTCGCCGCAGGTGGCCTCCAACTCGCTCGCGCTGATCGGCCTCTTCAACATCGCCGGCAGCCTGACCGCCGGCTGGCTCGGTCAGCGCTTCCGCATGAAGTACCTGCTGGCGCTGATGTACGCGAGCCGCGCGGTGCTGATCCTGCTCTACCTGGCCGCACCGAAGACCTCGCTGACCTTCTATCTGTTCGCCGCCAGCCTCGGCTTCACCTGGCTCGCGACCGTGCCGCCCACCGCGGGCCTCGTCGGCAAGCTCTTCGGCACCCGCTATCTCGGCACGCTGTTCGGCCTCACGTTGCTGTCGCACCAGATCGGCGGCTTCCTCGGCGCGTACATCGGCGGCGTCGTCATCGCCCGCGAAGGCAACTACCTGTGGATGTGGTACGCGGACGCCGCTCTCGCGGTAGCCGCGGCCCTGATCAATCTGCCGATCGACGAGAAGAGACCGGTGCGGCGCCTCGCCGCGGCCGCTGCCTGACCGAAGCGGGAGCGGGGCGGCGGAGGTCTCCGGGCGGAGCGCTTCCCTATAATCCGGCGATGAATCGCGCCGCGCCCAAGCCTCGCCGTTCGCCGGCCCCTCCCGCGACCGCGGGCAGCGAACGATGAGCGGTCCGGCGCCGGGCGGGGCCGACGAACAGAACGCGCGCGTCATCGACGCCCTCGTCGACCATCTCGACCCGGTCGACGCGCAGGGTGTCCGTAAGGCCTGGGACTTCGCCGACGCGCTCTACGGCTCGGGCAAGCTCGCCACCGGCGAGGAGATCGTCTCGCATGCGCTCGGCATCGCGCGCATCCTCGATGCGGTCCGCGCCGATCCCGCTGCGCGCGCGGCGGGGCTGCTGTTCGCCGCGGCCGAGCGACTCGCGAAGCCCGAGGAGCAGTTGAGGGAGAACTTCGGCGAGGAGATCGCGACCATCGCGATCGGGGTGCGGCAGCTCGCGCGCCTCGGCAGCGCGGCCCGGCCGGCCTATCGCGACGCGGGTCCGCTGATGCCCGGGCTTCCGCTCGACGGCGGGTCGAAGTCCGGCGGACCGAAGGAAGAAGAGCGTCAGGCCGAGACGCTGCGCAAGATGCTGCTCGCGTTCTCGACCGACATCCGCGTGGTGCTGGTCCGTCTCGCGTCGCGCCTGCAGACGCTGCGCTGGTACGCGGAGATCAAGACACCGTTGCACGAGTGGACCGACCCGGGTGTCGCACGCGAGTCGCTCGAACTGTACGCACCGCTCGCGAACCGGCTCGGCGTGTGGCAGATCAAGTGGGAGATCGAGGACCTGTCGTTCCGCTTCCTCGATCCCGCCGCCTACAAGCGTGCGGCCCGCATGCTCGACGAGAAGCGCATCGAGCGCGAGTCGTTCATCCTGCGCAAGACCCGCGAACTGCATGCCCATCTGTCGAGCGCGGGCATCGAGTCGGTCGTGACCGGACGGCCCAAGCATCTTTACAGCATCGTGGGCAAGATGCACGCGAAGAAGCTGTCGTTCGCCAACCTGTACGACGTGCGCGCGCTGCGCGTCATCGTCGCCGACGAGGCCGCCTGCTACGAGGCGCTCGGGCTCGTGCACGGCAAGTGGCAGGCGCTGCCGAGCGAGTTCTACGACTACATTTTTTTTTTTAATGATAAGGGGTACAGCGAGATCTACACGGTGCTGAAGGACGAGGAGGGCCGTCCCTTCGAGGTCCAGATCCGCACGCGCGAGATGCATCGCTTCGCGGAGTACGGCGTCGCCGCGCACTGGCGCTACAAGGAAGGCGCCGGCTCGACGCGGTCGGTCGACCGCTTCGACCAGCGCATCGCGTGGCTGCGTCAACTCTTCGCATGGCGAAGCGAGATCGCCGGAGACCTGCACGCGCGACCGGCGGCGGTCGGCGAGGCGCCGCCCGACGATCGCGTCTACGTGCTGACGCCCGAGGCTCGCGTGATCGAACTGCCGGTCGGCGCCACGCCGATCGACTTCGCGTACTCGGTGCATTCGGAACTCGGGCATCGCTGCCGCGGCGCGCGCATCGACGGTGTGCTGGCGTCGTTGAACACGCCGCTCGCGACCGGTCAGACCATCGAGATCATCACGGCCAAGCCGTCGCCGACGACGTCGCTCGAGGCGCTCGGTCCATCGCGCGACTGGCTCAATCCGCAGCTCGGCTTCCTGCAGAGTCCGCGCGCCCGCGCCAAGGTCCGCCAGTGGTTCAACGCGCGTGAGCTCGAGGCCACGCTCGCGGCCGGACGCGCGTTGATCGAGAAGACGTTGCAGCAGACCGCGCGTGCGAGCGGCAGGGCGGCGCCCGGCTTCGACGAGGTGGCGGCTCGACTCGGCTTCGCCCGCGCCGACGAGCTCTTCGCCGCGGCCGCGAAGGACGAGGTCAGCATGCGGCTCGTCGCCGATGCGATCGCGTCGGACGGCACGCGCGTCGAACGCGAGACCGACGACGTCTTCGTCGCCAGACGCGCGAGCTCGACCAGCATCGTCGACGGCAAGCGCAGCGGGGTGCTGGTGGTCGGGGTCGATGCCCTGATGACGCAGCTCGCGAAGTGCTGCAAGCCGGCGCCTCCCGATCCGATCGCCGGCTTCGTCACGCGCGGTCGGGGCGTGTCGATCCACCGCACCGATTGCACGAACCTCGCGGCGATGCGCGTGCGCGACCCGGAACGCATGATCGACGTGGACTGGGGCGAGGCCGGCGTTCGCGCCGACGCGGTCTACCCGGTCGACGTGCAGGTCGTCGCGCAGGACCGGCAAGGCCTTCTGCGCGACATCTCGGAGGTCTTCTCGCGCGAGAAGATCAACGTCGTCGGCGTGCAGACCGAGAGCCGCAAGGGCATGGCGCGGATGGGCTTCACCGCCGAGGTCGGCGACGCACGGCAACTGTCGAAGGCCTTGCTGGTGATCGGCGAGGTGCAGGGCGTGATCGAAGCGAGGCGCCGCTAGCTTCGCGTCTGCGTTCGCGAGGCCGCCGACGGCGTCCCGGGATCGCATCCGGCCGCCCGAAGAGCGGAGGTCGCGAGCTTCGTGCCGATGCGATTCGGACGAACGCGGGCGGTGCCGGCCGCCGAGGGCATGCCGGGATCGTCGTCGAGCGGCTGCGCGCGCCTGTGACGGCGGCCCGCTCGAAGGGCGTCGCCCGCGAAGCGCACCACCCACTTCCGTCGCCCCGTCGACATCCGTCGATCCGCGCGACGACGCTTCTATCGTCCGATGACCGATGCCCAGGCGCCGGCCCGAGCGCCATCGTCGCGTCTTCATCGTCGAGGAGGATCGAAATGGCAGTCGCGAAGAAGGGTCTGTACGCCAACATCCAGGCCAAGCGCGAGCGCATCGCGCACGGCAGCGGCGAGAAGCTGC
>CALMOR010000119.1:27626-32999 GCA_937872165.1 uncultured Burkholderiales bacterium
CAGGCAGGCGCGCCCGCGCCGGACGCGTTCGACAAGGCCGAGCAGACGTCGAAGGCGGCCAAGAAGGTCGCGACGAAGAAGACCGCGACGAAGAAGGCCACCGCGAAAAAGGTCAGCGCGAAAAAGGTCAGCGCGAAGAAGGCCACTGCGAAGAAGGTCAGCGCGAAGAAGGCCACCGCGAAGAAGGCCAGCGCGAAGAAGGCCACCGCGAAGAAGGCCACCGCGAAGAAAACGACGGCGCGGAAGGCCGCGGCCCGCTAGGGCCGGACCGGCGCGGACGGCTCACGCGGGAATCGCGTCCTCGGCTTCGGTGCGGCCGGTGAGGAGTTCCGTCTCGAGCTGGACGCGGTCCTTCGCGACCGGGCGTCGCGCGCTCATGACGCCGAGCAGTTCGTCGAAGGACGCGTTGGCCGCGAGCGCCGCGATCGCATCGCTCGCGACCTTCGGCCGGTTCCATACCGCCGAGAACAGTCCGACCCGCTGCGAGTCGCTCAGGGTCACGCCGGGATTGATGCGCAGCGCGTTGTCGATGCCGGCCTCGTAGGTGGTCACGAACTGCGCGAAGTAGGCCGAGTGCAGACCGCGATCGGCGAAGAGCGGTTCGACCGGCAGGCGCTGCCCGCCGCTGAAGGCGCTCTCGACCTTGAACGTCAGCGCCCCGGAGTCGGTCTTCGAGAACGACAGCTCGAGCTTGCCCCGGAGCGCTTCGCCGAGCGGAGACGCGCTGAACAGCTTGAGGTTGGCGAAGCTCGGATAGGCATAGGCCGCGGGCAGTGCGTTCATCGCGGCGACGAGGGCGTCGCAGGTGGCGCGATGGGCCGGAGTGAACGGAACGCCGACGGTGTCCATCAACGACAGTGCCCGCATCTGGATGGCCGCGCCGGGCGCGGCATCGGGCGCGTCGCGCACGAGCAGGTAACCGAGGCCCGACGTCAGGAAGCCGCGCGTATCGAGATACAGGAAGGAAGCGAAGGACTCCTCGCGCAGCAGCAAGGCTTCGCGGAGTTCGGCGTAGGTTCGCGGCATGGTCGTCGTCCCTCCGAAAAAACCGGGATTGACGCGTATCCCCGCGTGACGGTCAAGCCCCTAGGGGCACCGTCGAACGACCGCCGCGGTGCGGCTCGTCGCGGCTTGCATCGACCGCGGCCCGGCGCGAGACGTGCAGCGGCGGCAGCCGATCCTTCCACGGCATCGCCTCTTCCAGCCGCACCGCGAGTTGCAGCAGCAGGTGCTCGTTCGCCGGACCGGCCGCGATCTGCACGCCGATCGGCAGGCCCGATCGGTGCATCGCGAGCGGCAGCGACAGCGCGGGCGTGCCCATGATGTTGTGCGGCAGTACGTATTGGCAGACCGGCCGCATCGTCGCCTCGGGCAGCTCGTCGATCGACAGGTCGGCGCGCCCGAGATGGTAGAGACCCCACGGTTCGGCGACCCGCGGCGTGGTCGGCGTGAGCCACACGTCGTACGCGGCGAAGACCGTGCCGAGCCGGCGACGCACGGCGTTCAGGTTCGCCATCGCGCCGAGGAACTGCGCAGCCGTCATCGTGCGCGCGTAGTCGTGGATCTTGAGGATGGTCGGTTCGAGCGTGTCGGGTCCGACCGCATGGCCGCTCCTCTTCGCGTATCCCGCGAGCCGGAGGTCGAAACCGAAGAACCACACGTCGAGCATGCTGCGCATCGCCGCGAGGCCGTCGAACGCCGGCGTGAAGGCTTCGACGTGATGACCCATGTCGGCGAGCATCCGCGCCGTGCGCTCCACCGCGGCGGCCACCTCGGGGTCGGGCGCGAAGCCCATCAGCGCTTCGGTCGACCAGGCGACGCGCAAGCGCGGCGCGGCCATGCCGATCATCTCGGCATACGGTCGCGGCGGTCGCGGGATCACGAAGGGGTCGCCGACCTGCGGCACCGCGAGGCAGTCGAGCATCGTCGCCGCATCGCGCACGGTGCGGGTCTGCACGAAGTTCTGTGCGAGCCCGTAGCCGTTCTCGTCGAGCATCGGGCCGAACGAGACGCGACCGCGCGACGGTTTCAGGCCGACGCCGCCGCAGTACGACGCCGGGATGCGGATCGATCCGCCGATGTCGGAGCCGTGCGCGATCGGGACGATGCCGGCCGTCACGGCGGCCATGCCGCCACCGGTCGAACCGCCCGCGCTGTAGCCTTTCCGCCAGGGCGTCGACGTGTTGCCGTGGAGCGCCGTCTCGGTCGTGCCGGACATCGAGTACTCGGGCGCCGCCGAGCGGCCCAGCACGTTGACGCCCGATGCCTTGACCAGCGTGCAGTAAGCGGTGTCCTGCTCGGCCCGCATGCCGCGGCAGAGCCGGCTGCCGAACTCGATGAGACGCCCCGCCTCGTGCCCGAACACGTCCTTCATCAGGAACGGCACGCCGTGGAAGGGACCGCCGCCGAGCGTGGTCTCGTCGAGGCCTTCGATGCGATCCGGATAGGTCTCGACGACCGCCTTGACGTCCGCGTTCACCGCGTCGATCGCGCGCGCCGCGGTGGCTGCGAGCTCGCGAGGCGTGACCTGCCGGTCCCGCACCAGCGCGGCGAGGCCGAGCGCATCGTACGAAGCGTATTCGTCCAGCGTCATCGCAGGTCTCCTCGACTCAGATCGTCATCGCCTGTTCGAGCAGCGACTGCTGCCCCGAATAGCGCGCCTTGCGATGACGCTTGCGATGATAGACACCCTCGCTGTCCATCACCCACGCGAGCGCGTTGTCGCGGATGTGGACGCGCAGGCCTTCCTCGATCACGCGCTTCTTCAGCTTCGGATCGAGGACCGGGAACGCGACCTCGACGCGACGGAAGAAGTTGCGGTCCATCCAGTCGGCGCTCGACAGGTAGACGTCGTCGGCACCGCCGTTGTGGAAGTAGTAGATGCGGCTGTGCTCGAGGAAGCGCCCGACGATCGAGCGCACCGTGATGTTCTCGGACAGTCCCTTGACGCCGGGTCGCAGCGTGCAGACGCCGCGCACGATGAGGTCGATCTTCACGCCGGCGTGGCTCGCCGCGTAGAGCTCGCGGATCACCTCGGGCTCGAGCAGCGAGTTCATGCGCGCCATGATGCGGCCGGGCTTGCCGCCGTTCGCGAGCGCGGCCTCGTTGCGGATCGCCGCGATGGTGTTGCCGTGCAGGCTGAACGGCGATTGCCAGATGCGCCGCATCTTCTTCGCGCTGCCGAGACCGGTCAGCTGCTGGAAGACCTCGTGCACGTCGCTCGTGATCTCCTCGTCGGCCGTGAAGAGGCCGAAGTCGGTATAGAGCCGCGCGGTCCCGGAGTGATAGTTGCCGGTACCGAGATGGGCGTAGCGCCTGAGGATGCGCGTGCCGTCGGGTCCCGCCTCGCGGCGCACGACGAGCACCATCTTCGCGTGGGTCTTGTGACCGACCACGCCGTACACGACGTGGGCGCCGATCTCCTCGAGGCGCGAGGCCCAGTTGATGTTGGTCTCCTCGTCGAAGCGGGCCATCAGTTCGACGACCGCCGTCACCTCCTTGCCGCTGCGCGCGGCGAGCAGCAGCGACTGCATCAGCGCCGAGTCGCTGCCGGTGCGATAGATGGTCTGCTTGATCGCGACGACGTCCGGGTCGGTCGCGGCCGCATGCAGGAAGTCGAGCACCGGCATGAAGGACTGGTACGGGTGATGGACCAGGATGTCGCGCTTCGCGATGGTCTGGAAGAGGTCGGCGTTCTTGATGCTCGCCTTGCGGATCTCGATCGGCATCGCCGGATGGAAGAGCGGGAACTTGAGGTCGGGCCGCGCGATCAGGTCGGGCAACTGGATCAGACGCACGAGGTTGACCGGACCGGCCACGCGATAGACGTCCTCGTCGTCGAGCGCGAACTCGCGCTTGAGCAGTTGCGCGATGGCTTCGGAGCAGCTGTCGCCGATCTCGAGCCGGACCGCGTCGCCGTAGTGGCGTTGCGGCAGCTCGCCCTGCAGCGCGACGCGCAGGTTGGTGATCTCCTCGTCGTCGACGAAGAGGTCCGAGTTGCGCGTCACGCGGAACGGATGGCAGCCGTACACCTCCATCCCCGCGAAGAGTTCGGCGACGCAGGCCTGCATGATGGTCGTCAGCATCACGACGCCGTACGGCTTCGTGGAGAGGGCCTCGGGCAGGCGGATGAGGCGCGGCAACGCCCGGGGCGCCTGCACGATCGCGACGCCCGACTTGCGTCCGAACGCGTCGTGCCCGCCGAGCTCGACCGCGAAGTTGAGGCTCTTGTTGAGCACGCGCGGGAACGGATGCGCAGGGTCGAGCCCGATCGGCGTCAGCACCGGCAGGATCGCTTGCCGGAAGTACTCGCGTGCCCATGCGTCGACGGCGTCGTTCCATTCCGACGACAGATGCAGCATCACGCCTTCCTGCGCGAGCAGCGGCAGCAGCGTGTCGTTCAGCAACGCGTACTGGCGCGCGACCAGCGTGTGCGCGCGCTTCGAGACGAGACGGAGCGTCTCCTCGGCCGGCATGCCGTCGACGTCCGCGTGAGACGGGTTCAGCCGCAGCTGCGCCTTGAGGCCCGCGACGCGGACCTCGAAGAACTCGTCGAGATTGCTGCTGGCGATGCACAGGAAGCGCACGCGTTCGAGCAGCGGCAGCGTCGCGTCCTCGGCCTGCGCGAACACGCGTTCGTTGAACGCGAGCAGCGAGAGTTCGCGGTTGATGAAGTCCTGGGCGGGCACGCGCTTGTTCACGATGGGCGAGGGGGGTGGAGGATCGTCGGCAATTGTGGCAAGGGTACGACATGCAAATGCATCGCCGTCGCGCGATGCGGCCGTCCCGCATTGGGTACCATCCGCGGGCGCGTCGTCCCTCCCTCCTCTGCTCCTCATGCCCGTTCCCGAACTGCTCGCCGCCGTGGACCTGGGGTCCAACAGTTTTCGTCTGCTGATCGGGAGAGTCGTCAAGGCGCCGTCGGGCGCGCAGGTCTACCCGCCCGACAGCCTGAAGGAGACGGTGCGCCTCGCGTCGGGCCTCACGCGAGAGAAGAAGCTCGATGCCGATTCGCAGCAACGCGCGATCGCGGTACTGGAACGATTCGGTGACCGCCTGCGCGGCTTCGCACCGCACACGGTGCGGGCGGTGGCGACCAACACCCTGCGGGTCGCGAAGAACGCCCGCGATTTCCTCGATCGCGCCGAGGCCGCGCTCGGCTTCCCGATCGAGGTCATCGCCGGACGCGAGGAGGCGCGCCTGATCTACAACGGCGTCGCGCACACCGGGCCGATGGGGTGGGGCTCGACGCTCGTCGTCGACATCGGCGGCGGCTCGACCGAGTTCATCATCGGCGAAGGCAGCGAGCCGAAGCTGATGGAATCGCTCTTCATGGGCTGCGTCAGCTACAGCCTGCGCTTCTTTCCCGGCGGC
>CALMOR010000119.1:33009-33418 GCA_937872165.1 uncultured Burkholderiales bacterium
AAGCACAACCTGAAGCAGGCCGAGCTCGCGGCGCAGAAGGAACTGGAAGTGATCGCGCGCGACTACCTCGCCGCGGGCTGGCAGCACGGCATCGGTTCTTCGGGCACCGCTCGTGCGCTCGGCGAGATCCTCGAGCAGAACGGCTTGTCGGCGCACGGCATCACGCGCGACGGCCTCGCCGGACTGCGCGACCTGATGCTGCGCGCCGGGCATGCCGAACGACTGAAGCTCGAAGCGCTGAAGCCGGATCGCATCCCGGTGCTGCCGGGCGGCTTCGCGATCATGTCGGCGGTGTTCAAGATGCTGGAGCTCGAGTCGCTGGAGGTGTCCGACGGCGCGTTGCGGCAGGGCGTGCTCTACGACCTGCTCGGCCGCAGCGAGCACCACGACGTGCGCGACGTGACCATCG
>CALMOR010000119.1:33428-53355 GCA_937872165.1 uncultured Burkholderiales bacterium
GTTCATCCATCGCTACAACGTCGACCGCGGCCAGGCCAGGCGCGTGGCCGCGCTCGCGCAATCGTTGATGCATCCGCTGATCGACCCGGCCGACGAGGAGGACGTCGATGCCGCGCGTCGTCTCGGATGGGCCGCGATGCTGCACGAGATCGGGCTGTCGATCTCGCACGCGGGCTATCACAAGCACTCGGCCTACATGTTGTCGAATGCCGACATGCCGGGTTTCTCGAAGATGGACCAGGCGAAGATCGCGTTGATGGTGCTCGGGCACACCGGCAAGCTGAGCAAGCTGTCGGGGCTGATCGAGGAGCCCAACGAATGGCTCGCGGTGCTGTGCCTGCGCATCGCGGCGCTGGTCCATCGCAGCCGCAGCGATCTCGATCGCGGTCCGTCGGGTCGGCAACCGCTCGCGCTGGTCCGCGGCGGCAAGGGCTATGCGCTGGAGACCGAAGCGGAGTGGCTCGCGGACCACCCGCTGACCGAGTTCAACCTCCGCCAGGAAGCCGGGGAGTGGACGCGGCTGGGCATCGCGCTCGAACTCGCCTGAGTCGCGCCGTGGTCGGCGTCAGGCGGCCTTGCGATCGTCGACGAACGCGGTCGGCTCGCCGGCGACGTCGAGACCGAAATGCCGCGCGTAGCGGGGACTGATGTCCGACAGCGCCAGCAGCATGAAGAAGTCCGCGGTGTCGAAGTCGGGGTCCCACGACGGGTCGCCGCAGACGCGGGCGCCGACGCGCAGGTAGCCCTTCATCAGCGGCGGCGCCTCGACCGCCAGCGTCGACGTCAGTCGTTCGAGCGGCAGCGGACGCCGCGGGAACACCTGATGCTCGGGGCCGGCTCCATGATCGCGCATCAGCCGCCGCGCGAGACTGGCCGCTTCGTGTCCGCCATCGCGCATGTCGACGCTCGCGCATCCCATGACGTGCTCGTAGCCGCCGGCTGCCATGTAGCGGGCGAGGGCGGTCCACAGCAGCAGGATCACGGGCCCGCTGCGATGGCCGGGGTGGATGCACGAGCGGCCGAATTCGAGCAGGTCCGGCTTGATGCTCGCGAGCCGCGTCGTGTGGAACTCGGTGTCGGCGTAGTAGCCGAGCCGGGCGGCGACCTCGGGGCGCACGATGCGATAGGTGCCGACGACCGCGTGGTCGCGACGATCGCGCACGATCAGGTGATCGCACCACGCGTCGTGGATGTCCTCGTCGATGCCCGGCTCGGACGGCGCGAGATGGGCACCGAGCTCGCCCGCGAATACGTCGTGTCGCAGCCGCTGCGCATCGCGGATGTCGCGCTCGACGATCGGGCCGCCCCGACCGCCGGTCGAGACGATGCGGACGCTGTAATGCTCGGTGATGAACGCGAGGACGGTACCGCGGCGACCGCTGCCCTGCGCGACGATCGCGTCGGCAGGAGGATCGAAACGAAGGGGATTGCCGACGGGACGAGCGAGGAGGGGACGCGGCATGCGGGCTCCGCTGACAGGGGAAGTCCCATGCTAGGAAGCCGCGATGACTCGCCGATGACCTCGGCGTGACGTGCAGGTTGCAGAGCCGCGGGCGATCGGCCGCGAACGCTCAGACGAGGTCGGGGTCGAGGACCGAACGCAGCGTCCACTCGGTACTGCCGTCGCGCGAGCGGCGCACCAGCCACCAGGCCGCTGCCTTCTTGACGCTCCAGTCGCCGTTCTGGTTGGTGAGCAGGCGCCCCGCCATCTGGCCCACCCACGGCTGGTGACCCACCATCACCAGCGAACACGCGTCGCCGTTGCACTCGGCGATCGACGATTCGAGCGCGTCCAGCACCGCGCCGAGATGCGCGCCGGGCGCGAGCCGGTCATCGATCTCGAGAGGCAGCGAGGCCCGCGCGATCAGCGGTGCCGCCGTCTCGCGCGTGCGCGCCGAGGGACTGATGACGACGCGGGTGTTGTCGTCGAGCTGCCGCGCGAGCGCCTTCGCGACCCGTGACGCGTCGCGTTGCCCGCGCGCCGTCAGCGGACGGGCGAGGTCCGGCGAGGTGTCTTCGGCCTCGGCGTGGCGCCACAGGAAGAGGTTGATGGTCTGCACGGCCGCGAGATTGAGCGAACGCCGGGGCGGATGCAAGTGGAGGATGCGGTCGTACGGCATCCGCGACGCGTCGAGAGCCGGGGAGCGCAGACTCATCGGACGAAGCGTGCGACGAGGGCCGGGCCCGCGATCGACAGCCACGTGACGAAGCACAGCATCAGCGCGAGGAACACGGCCGCGCTGCCGAGGTCCTTCGCGCGGCCCGACAGCCGGTGATGATCGAGGGAGATGCGATCGACCGCGGCCTCGATGCTCGAGTTGACGAGCTCGACGATCAGCACCATCACGACCGACGCGATCAGCACCAGCGTCTCGAGCGCGGGCAGCGCCAGCGCCAGCGCGATCGGGACCAGGACGACCGCGAGGATCAGCTCCTGACGGAAGGCGCTCTCGACGCGCAGCGCCAGCGCGAGGCCGCGCATCGAATAGCGGAGCGCATTCCAGATGCGACCGGCTCCCCCGACGCTCTTGTAGGGACTCTCGACCTCGACCGGCTCGGCCGGTGGCTGCGCTGTCTTCTCGGGATGCGACGGTGCGATCGCAGGCTGCGCGCGATCGCGGCTCGTCATGACGGAGGGCTTTCGGCGCCGATCGGCGACGCCGCCCGGGCCACGACCTCGTCGCGCCGTTCTCCGATCGGGTGGAGGTGGGCCAGGAACTGACGCGTGCAGGCCTCCCAAGAATGGCGTTCGGCATGGGCACGCGCGACGGTGCGGTCGATGCGGAGGGCGCGCAACGCGGCGGCCCGCAGGTCCTCGTCGAGCGCGCCGGCCGGCGCGTCGCCGATGACGTCGATCGGCCCCGTGACCGGATAGGCCGCGACGGGACAGCCGCAGGCGAGTGCCTCGAGCAGCACGAGGCCGAAGGTGTCGGTGCGGCTCGGGAAGACGAAGACGTCGGCCGCGTTGTAGAGCGCCGCGAGCGCGAGCTGGTCGAGGACGCCGGTGAAGCGGACGCCCGGATGTTCGGCCTTCAGACGCGCGAGCTGCGGTCCCTCGCCCGCGACCCACTTGCTGCCCGGAAGGTCGAGCGCGAGGAAGGCCTCGATGTTCTTCTCGACGGCCACGCGGCCGACGTAGAGGAAGACCGGCTTCGTGAGGTCGTGCGGCGTCGCCGGTCCCGGCTTGAAGAGATCGAGCTCCACGCCGCGCGACCACAGCACCACCTGTCGCGGATCGAAGCCGAACGCCTCCAGGTCGGCCTTGACCACCCGGGTCGGCACGAGCACCGCCTTCGAAGGGCCGTGGAACCAGCGCAGGAAGCGATACGTGGCCGACAACGGGATGCCGGTGCGCGCCTTCACGTACTCGGGAAAGCGCGTGTGATAGGCGGTCGTGAACGGCAGCCCGTCGCGGATCGCGTACCGACGCGCCGCCATCCCGAGCGGTCCCTCGGTCGCGATGTGGATCGCCTGCGGCGATGCCGCGCGGATGCGCTCGGCCACATGTCGCGCCGGCAGGACCGACAGGCGGATCTCCGGATAGGTCGGACAAGGGACCGTCCTGAACTCGAGCGGCGTCAGCAGATCGACGACGTGTCCCATCCGTTCGAGCTCGCGTCGCGTCGACTTGAGCGTACGCACCACCCCGTTGACCTGCGGGTCCCAGGCATCGGTGACGACGAGGATCTTCATGCGGCCTCCGGCACGGACCCGCTCGACGCGAGGAGACGACGCTGGCCGAGCGTCTTCCACTCGATGATCTCGAGACGGCCGGCATGGTCTTCGACGAGCGCGGTCAGGCTCTCGACCCAGTCGCCGTCGTTGCAATACAGGACGCCGTCGATCATCCGCATCTCCGCCTTGTGGATGTGGCCGCACACCACGCCGTCGAAGCCACGACGGCGTGCTTCGCCGATCAGCGCGTGCTCGAAGTCGGCGATGAACGCGACCGCGTTCTTGACCTTGTGCTTCAGGTATTGCGATAGCGACCAGTAGCCGAAGCCCATGCGCACGCGGGCTCGATTGACCCAATGATTGAGCGCGAGCACGAACGTGTAGAGCGTGTCGCCGAGACAGGCCAGCCACTTCGCGTGCCGGATCACGCCGTCGAAGAGGTCGCCGTGCGTGACGAGGAGGCGCCTGCCGTCGGCCGTCACGTGGGTCGCTTCGTAGGCGACGTCGATGCCGCCGAACGCGTGCTCGACGTAACCGCGCGCGAACTCGTCGTGATTGCCCGGCACGTAGACGACGCGCGTGCCCTTGCGCGCCTTGCGCAGGATCTTCTGGACCACGTCGTTGTGCGACTGGCGCCAGGTCCAGCCCTTCTTCAGCTGCCACCCGTCGATGATGTCGCCGACCAGATAGAGGGTGTCCGAATCGTTCCAGCGCAGGAAGTCGAGCAGGAAGTCGGCCTTGCAACCGGCGGTGCCGAGATGCACGTCGGAGATCCAGATCGTGCGGTGATGGTGGGCCGCGTCGTCGTCGACCGGGATGGACGAAGCGAAAAGGGCGTCGGCGTTCAGCGGGGCGTTCATGCTCGCTGCGGATTGAATCGTTCCGTCGTGACAGCGGCGTGATGGTTCGTTGACCGGACGGTGAATCGCGCCCGGCCGATGCGTTGCATATCCGCACCGGGTCTGGCGTCGCGAAGCTCGCGTGATACACTCTCGCCTCTTTTTCAGGCGCGTAGCTCAGCTGGTTAGAGCACCACCTTGACATGGTGGGGGTCGTTGGTTCGAGTCCAATCGCGCCTACCAGCATCTGGTAGCGGCATGTCCCGGGGCCCGAATCGCCCCGGTCTCATCGATAAGCAGTCGACGATCAGGCGCGCGAAAGGGCCGGGCACGAGCCGAACATGGTTATGTCACCGCGAACGCAGGCAACACCCATCGACTGAGCAGCCGCTTGCCGACGCCGATCTCCTCGATCGGCGCTCCATGGAGAAAGCGCGGCTGGCCGCGCTTTTTTCATTCTCGATCCGCCTCGCCGACTCCCATCCCACCGCCATGCTGAACATCAAGCTTCCCGACGGTTCGGTCCGCTCGTACGACCATCCGGTCAGCGTCGCCGACGTCGCGCTGTCGATCGGCCCCGGCCTCGCCAAGGCCGCCCTCGGCGGGAGGATCTCGAACGGCGCCGAGGCCCGGCTCGTCGACACGTCGTCGATCATCGACCACGACGTCGACCTCTCGATCGTCACGGCGAAGGACGCGGACGGCCTCGACATCATCCGTCACTCGACCGCCCATCTGCTCGCCGACGCGGTCAAGGACCTGTTCCCCGACGCCCAGGTGACCATCGGTCCGGTGATCGACAACGGCTTCTACTACGACTTCTCGTACAAGCGTCCCTTCACGCCGGAGGACCTCGCGGCGATCGAGAAACGCATGGCCGAGATCGTCAGGCGCGACCTGCCGGTCAGCCGCGAAGTCTGGAAGCGCGACGACGCGGTCGCGTTCTTCCGCTCGATCGGCGAGGACTACAAGGCCGAGATCATCGGCGCCATTCCCGCGGAGCAGGACATCTCGCTCTATCGCCAGGGCGACTTCGTCGACCTCTGCCGCGGGCCGCACGTGCCGTCGACCGGCAAGCTCAAGGTCTTCAAGCTGATGAAGGTCGCGGGGGCCTATTGGCGCGGCGACTCGCACAACGAGATGCTCCAGCGTATCTACGGCACCGCCTGGGCGACGAAGGAAGAGCAGGAGCGGTACCTGTTCCTGCTCGAGGAAGCCGAGAAGCGCGACCACCGAAAGATCGGCAGGCAGCTCGATCTCTTCCACATGCAGGACGAGGCGCCCGGCCTCGTGTTCTGGCATCCGAAGGGATGGGCGATCTGGCAGCAGGTCGAGAAGTACATGCGCGCCGTCTACCAGGACAACGGCTACCAGGAAGTGAAGGGTCCGCAGATCCTCGACCGCGGGCTGTGGGAGAAGACCGGCCACTGGGAGAACTACAAGGACGCGATGTTCACGACCGAGTCGGAGAACCGCGCCTACGCGCTGAAGCCGATGAACTGCCCGGGCCACGTGCAGATCTTCAACACCGGCATCCGCAGCTATCGCGACCTGCCGCTGCGCTACGGCGAATTCGGCCAGTGCCATCGCAACGAACCGTCGGGCAGCCTGCACGGGATCATGCGCGTGCGCGGCTTCACCCAGGACGACGGTCACATCTTCTGCACCGAGGACCAGATCCTCGAGGAGTGCGTGGGCTACACCGCGCTGCTGAAGAAGGTCTACGCGGACTTCGGCTTCACCGACATCATCTACAAGGTGGCGCTGCGCCCCGCGAAGCGCATCGGCTCCGACGAGGTATGGGACAAGGCCGAGAACGCGCTGATGGAATCGCTGCGCGTCTCGGGCTGCGGGTTCGCGACCGCGCCGGGCGACGGCGCCTTCTACGGGCCGAAGATCGAATACACGTTGAAGGACTCGCTCGGTCGCCAGTGGCAGTGCGGCACGATGCAGGTCGACTTCTCGATGCCGGGGCGCCTCGGCGCCGAGTACGTCGCCGAGGACAACACGCGCAAGGTGCCGGTGATGCTGCACCGGGCGATCGTCGGCTCGATGGAGCGCTTCATCGGCATGCTGATCGAACACTTCGGCGGCGCGATGCCGGCATGGCTGGCGCCGGTGCAGGTCGTCGTCTGCAACATCTCGGACGCCCAGATGGCTTATGCGAAAAGCGTCGCTTTAACGTTGCAAAAACAAGGCTTTAGAGTCCACGCCGATTTGCGGAACGAGAAGATCACGTATAAGATTCGCGAGCACAGCGTGCAGAAGGTTCCCTTCATCCTCGTCATCGGGGACAAGGAAGCGCAGGCTGGCACCGTGGCCGTACGTGCCCGCGGGGGCGTGGACATGGGAGTGATGTCCCATTCCGAGTTCGGCGAGCGCCTCTCTGCAGAGGTCGCTTCGCGGACCAGCGGCCCAGCCGCCTGATCGCACGGTCTTCCATTCAGCAACGGAGATAACCCAATCGCTACAGACAAATCGCAGCATCGCTTGAACGGCGAGATCACTGCCCCTGAGATTCGCCTCGTCGGCATCGACAACGAGCCGCTCGGCGTCGTCAAGCTGGCCGACGCGGTGCGGATGTCCGAAGAAGCCGAGGTCGACCTGGTCGAGATCGCCCCGCAGGCCGATCCACCGGTGTGCCGGCTGATGGACTACGGGAAGTTCAAGTACCAGGAACAGAAGAAGGCGCACGACGCCCGGCTGAAGCAGAAGATCATCCAGGTCAAGGAAGTGAAGTTCAGGCCCGGGACCGATGATGGCGACTATCACATCAAGGTCCGCAACCTGACCCGCTTCCTCGAAGAGGGCGACAAGACCAAGGTCACCCTGCGCTTTCGGGGTCGCGAGATGGCGCACCAGGAGATCGGTCTGCGCTTGCTGGAACGCGTGAAGGCGGAGCTGGAACCGGTCGGCATCGTCGAACAGTTCCCGAAGATGGAAGGGCGCCAGATGATCATGGTCATCGGGCCGAAGAAGAAGAAGTGAGTGAAGCGGCGTCGGCCGCTCCGTTCACGTCGTCCCGGCGCAGGCCGGGAGCCGATCGGATCGCTAAGCGATCGGGCCCCGGCCTGCGCCGGGGTGACGAGTGGCACGACGGTGCATGCCGTCATAACAAGTGTCGTCGGGTTTCAAGCGCCGCGTGCCGTGGCCACCTTCCGACATCCAACAATGGAGTTGTCATGCCCAAGATGAAGACCAAGAAGAGCGCTGCGAAGCGCTTCGTGGTGCGGGCGGGCGGGACCGTCAAACGCGGTCAGGCCTTCAAGCGCCACATCCTCACCAAGAAGACCACCAAGACCAAGCGCCAGCTTCGTGGCTCGACGGCCGTTCATGAGACCAACATGAACAGCGTCCGGGCGATGATGCCGTACGCCTGATCCGCCACCGACCCAAGGAGAAAACACATGCCTCGCGTCAAACGTGGAGTCACGGCGCACGCGCGCCACAAGAAGGTCCTCGATGCCGCCAAGGGTTTTCGCGGCCGTCGCAGTACCGTCTTCCGCATCGCCAAGGAAGCGGTCATGCGCGCCGGGCAGTACGCCTATCGCGATCGTCGCAACAAGAAGCGCGTCTTCCGCGCCCTGTGGATCACCCGCATCAACGCGGCCTGCCGCGAACACGACATGACCTACAGCGTGTTCATCGCCGGCCTCAAGAAGGCTTCGATCGAGCTCGACCGCAAGGTGCTGGCCGACATGGCCGTGATGGACAAGCCGGCTTTCGCGGCCATCGTCACGCAGGTCCGGTCGGTGGTCGGCGAGACGCCCGCAGCACCCGCCTGACGGTTCTCCACCCGACGCCGCGCGAGCGGCACATGAGCGAAACGGGGCCGTGCGAGGCCCCGTTCCACATCGGGTCGCACCGATCCTTCTGCTGATTCGACGACGATGTCCGACCTGATCGAGTCCCCCGCAACGACCGACGACGCGCTCGATGCGCTGGTCGCCGAGGCCGAAGCGCGCCTGAGCGCGGCACCCGACGTGACGACGCTGGAGAACGAGAAGGCGCGCTTCGTCGGCAAGGGCGGTGTGTTCACCGAGATGCTGAAGGGTCTTGGCCGGCTCGACCCCGAGGCGCGCAGGACGGAAGGTGCTCGCATCAACGCGGCGAAGAGCCGCTTCGAGGCGTTCCTCAAGCTCGCCCGGGAGTTGCTGGCCCGGCAACAGCTCGACGTCAAGCTCTCGGCCGAAGCGATCGACGTGACCTTGCCCGGCCGCGGTCTGGTCGGCGGCGGCATCCATCCGGTGATGCGCACGTGGCGCCGCGTCGAGGAGATCTTCCGATCGATCGGATTCGACGTCGCCGACGGACCCGAGATCGAGACCGACTGGATGAGCTTCACCGCGTTGAACAATCCGGAGAACCATCCGGCGCGTTCGATGCAGGACACCTTCTACGTCGACATCGACGATCCCGAAGGAAGGCCGCTCAACCTGCGGCCGCACACGAGCCCGATGCAGGTCCGCTACGCGCGCATGCACGCGGAGCGGATGCGCGACGAGACCGGTGCATCGCGCGGCATCACCGACATCAAGGTCATCGCGCCCGGTCGCACCTATCGCATCGACAGCGACGCGACGCATTCGCCGATGTTCCACCAGGTCGAAGGGTTGTGGCTCGGCGAGGACATCTCGTTCGCGGACCTGAAGGGCGTCTACACGGCCTTCCTCGAAGCGTTCTTCGAGACCGCTGCGCTGTCGGTCCGCTTCCGGCCGTCGTACTTCCCGTTCACCGAACCGTCGGCCGAGATCGACATGCGCTTCGAGACCGGTCCGCTCGCCGGTCGCTGGCTCGAGATCTCGGGTTCGGGCCAGGTCCATCCGAGCGTCGTCACGAACTTCGGGCTCGATCCGGAGAAGCACATCGGCTTCGCGTTCGGCAGCGGCATCGAACGCCTCGCGATGCTGCGCTATGGCGTCGACGACCTGCGGCTGTTCTACGAGGGCGACCTGCGCTTCCTCGAACAATTCCAATGAACGCGATCGCGTAGCGCGCTGCCATCGGCATCGCGGCGCCCGATCGCTTCGCACCGAAGCCCTTCATGCAACTCTCGGAATCCTGGCTGCGCAGCTTCGTCGATCCCGACCTGTCGACCGACGAGCTCGCGCACCGACTGACGATGCGCGGCCTCGAGGTCGAGGACGTGCGGCCGGTCGCGCCCGCCTTCACCGGCATCGTCGTCGGCGAGGTGCTCGACGTCGTCAAGCACCCGGACGCCGATCGACTGTCGGTCTGCAAGGTCTCGGTCGGCGACGGACCGGTGCTGAACATCGTCTGCGGCGCGCCCAATGTCGCCGCGGGCATCAAGGTCCCGTGCGCCGTCGTCGGCGCGGTGCTGCCGCCGCCGAAGGAAGGCGAAGCGCCGCTCGAGATCCGGCGCGCGACGATGCGCGGCGTCGCGAGCGAAGGAATGCTGTGCTCGGCACGCGAACTCAAGCTGTCGGACGATCATGCGGGCCTGCTGGTCCTGTCGAGCGACGCGCCGGTCGGAACGCCGATCCGCGAGTTGCTCGACCTCGACGATCACGTGTTCACCCTGAAGCTCACGCCGAACAAGGGCGACTGCCTGTCGACGCTGGGCGTCGCGCGCGAGGTCGCCGCGCTGTCGGGCCGGCCGCTCGCGACGCCCGTCTACCCGCCGGTGCCGGCGAACATCGACGAGACGTTGCCGGTCACGATCGACGCGCCCGATCTCTGCGGCCGCTTCTCGGGCCGCATCCTTCGCGGCCTGGACGCGCGTGCCGCGACGCCGGGCTGGATGAAGGACCGCCTCGCCCGAAGCGGCCAGCGCAGCGTGTCGGCGCTGGTCGACATCTCCAACTACGTGATGCTCGAAGTGGGAAGACCGACGCACGTCTTCGATCTGGCGAAGATCCGCGGCGGGCTCTCGGTGCGCTGGGCGCACGACGGCGAGTCGCTGAAGCTGCTCAACGGCGAGACCATCGTGCTCGTGAACGACGTCGGCGTGATCGCCGACCAAGAGGCGATCGAGAGCCTCGCGGGCATCATGGGGGGCGACGCCACGGCGGTCTCGCTCGAGACCACCGACATCTACCTCGAGGCGGCGTTCTGGTGGCCCGACGCGATCCGCGGACGCGCACGTCGCTACGGCTTCTCCACCGACGCCGCGCATCGCTTCGAACGCGGCGTCGACCCGGCCACGACGGTCGAGCACATCGAGCACATCACGCGGCTCTTCGTCGACATCTGCGGCGACGGGCGGACGAAAGTCGGACCGGTCGACGACCGGATCGTCGGCCTTCCGGAGCGCAAGTGCGTGCGCATGCGCGTGGCACGCGCGAACAAGGTGATCGGGCTGCCGGTGTCGGGCGACGAGATCGCGACCATCTTCGACGGCTTCGGCTTCACCTACCGACGCGAGGGGCAGGGCGTCGACGAGACCTTCGTCGTATCGGCGCCGACCTATCGCTTCGACATCGAGATCGAAGAGGACCTGATCGAGGAAGTCGTGCGAGGCCACGGCTTCGAGAAGATCCCCGCGCACCTGCCGGTCGCGCGTCATCGCATGCGCGCGCAGCCTGAAGAGCGCCGCAGCGTCCACGCGCTCGCCGACGCGCTCGCGGCACGCGACTATCGCGAGGCGCTCAACTACAGCTTCGTCGAAGCCGAGTGGGAACGCGACTTCGCCGGCAACGAACACCCGATCCGGCTGTTGAACCCGATCGCGGCGCCGCTCGCGGTGATGCGCTCGTCGCTGATCGGCAGCCTCGTCGCCAACGTGCGGTTCAACGCCAACCGCAAGGCGGCGCGCGTGCGGATGTTCGAGATCGCGAAGGTCTATCGACGCGACCCGTCCGTGGTCGAGGGCCCTTCGTCGGTCGCGGGGATCGCGCAACCGCTGCGGGTCGCCGCGATCGCATGGGGCGGCGTCGTCGACGAACAATGGGGCGTGCCGAAGCCGACGCCGCCGGTGGACTTCTTCGCGATGAAGGCCGACCTCGAGGCCCTGTTCGCGGGGCTGGGACCCGAAGCTGCGCCGACCTTCTCGGCCGGTGCGCATCCGGCCCTCCACCCGGGGCGCAACGCGCTCGTCGAAAGCCGCGGGCGCGCGGTCGGCTTCATCGGCGAGCTCCATCCGCGCCTCGCGCAGCGCTACGAACTCGCGCAGTCGCCGATCGTCTTCGAGATCGACGCGGACGCGTTGACGAGCGCCGCGTTGCCGAAGGTCGAGCCGGTATCGCGCTTCCCCACGGTGGTCCGCGACCTCGCGCTGGTGGTCGATGCGGCGCTGCCCGCGGCCCGCGTGATGGACGCGATCGAGACCGCGCGAAACGACAATCACGGACCGATCCGCGACGTCAAGCTGTTCGATCAATACCGCGGCAAAGGCTTGAATGAAAACGAGAAGAGCCTTGCCTTCCGATTCTGGTTGCAAGATACTCGACAGACTCTCGACGAGCAGGCGATCGAGGCCGCTATGGCGCATATCGTGACGGCTCTCGGCAACAGCCTGGGTGCACGACTGCGGTAGCAGCGAGTCGCGACGCCCGGGTCAACGAGCCGCCGATCGGAGTCCACCCGACGTGCCGACCGACCCGGCGCCCTCCCCGGACGGTGCCTCGTCGATGTGGCTGGAGAGTCGCGAGAGCGCTTCGGTAGAAGAATCACAGAACCAACATGCAGCCCACGTCATTGCCGCTCTCCAAGTCGCGTCGCTCGCCCGCCATCGCCGCAACGCTGACCAAGGCGGAGCTCGCGGAGCTGCTGTTCGAGCGGGTGGGCCTCAACAAGCGCGAAGCGAAGGACATGGTCGACACGTTCTTCGAGGAGATCCGCTTCGCGCTCCAGCGCGGCGACAGCGTCAAGCTGTCGGGCTTCGGCAACTTCCAGTTGCGCGACAAGCCGCAGCGTCCCGGCCGCAATCCGAAGACCGGCGAGGCGATCCCGATCACGGCGCGTCGCGTGGTGACCTTCCATGCGAGCCAGAAGCTGAAGGCCCTCGGCGAGGGCGACGAACCCGGCGGCGACGAGCGTACTGGTGCCGAGGAACGCGCAGCCGCGTGAGCGCGCTTGCGGCCCTCCGATCGCTCGACGCCTCGCGCCGCACACCATCGCGCTCTCCCTTGCTCAAGGCCGATCTCCTGTCGCAGCCGCTGCCGCCGATCCCGGCCAAGCGTTATTTCACGATCGGCGAAGTCAGTGAACTGTGCGGCGTGAAGCCGCACGTCCTGCGTTACTGGGAGCAGGAGTTCACGCAGTTGAAGCCGGTCAAGCGACGGGGCAACCGGCGCTATTACCAGCATCACGAGGTGCTGCTGATACGTCGCATCCGCGAGCTGCTCTACGAGCAGGGTTTCACGATCAGCGGAGCGCGCAACCGGCTCGACGCGCGCGGCGACGGCAAGCACGATGGGCACGGTCCCTCGACGCTCGATCCCGAGGGACCGGCGGTCTGGCGCAGCGGCCACGAGGTCGACGGTGCGGACGCGGTGCGTCGCACCGGCGAAGCATCGGAGTCGACGGTCGATCTCGCCGCCCTGCGTCGCGAGCTGCTCGAGATCGCCGCGTTGCTGCGAAGCTGACGACCCGGCGAATCGGAGGATCACCCGCGGACCGCTGATATAATCCGGCGCTTCGGGGCGTAGCGCAGCCTGGTAGCGTACTTGCATGGGGTGCAAGTGGTCGGAGGTTCAAATCCTCTCGCCCCGACCAGATGGATCAGGACTCACGATCGACGGCTGCTCTCGAGCGGCCGTTTTTTTTGTGCCCGCGCCGCCGGCATCCTGCTCGACGAAAGAGCGCGTGCGCGGCGCCGGCCGACAGCCTGGATATCGCTCGATCGACGGGCGACAAAAGCAGGCGTGACCGACCGACACATCGACGAGCCGCTCGCGGCACCCGCGAAGTCGAGTGTCGGACGAGGATCGAGAGGCTCCGACCGGCGGAGCAATCGATCCTGTCGACGATCGCCCGGCAGCAAGTCGGACAGGTCGGGAATGCCGACCTGGCTCGGCACGAGCATCTTCAACCGACCTTCGTCGATGCAGTCCAGGTCGCCGAGGCGTGCTCGTCGACGCCGGGTTCAAGCGCCATGCCTCCACTCTCCTTCCAGCAACGAGACACGGGTTCTAAGCTCCGAATCCTCTCGTCCCGATCAATCCATCACGGTGAAGTCGTACGAGACGTCTCGTCGCTCCGGTGCGGGCGCGGCGGCGACAGCCTCGAAGGCGCGTCGGTCACGCGGTTCGTCGGGCGCGCTCGGCCTGCGTCAGTCCGCCGTATCCCCAGCTGTCCTTCGGCACGTCGTGGATGACGACGTAGGTGACGTCGTGCAAGTCGACACCCAGAATCTTTCGCAGGAGCGCATGCGTCTGTGCGATGAAGGCGGCTTTCTCTTCCGACGTGTTCGTTCCGTCCGTCACGATCGCGTCGACATGCGCGAACCGTGGGCCCGTCCTCGCGCCGACGGTCCAGTGGGCGCTGTCGCTCTCCTCGACGAAGACGGCCGTCAGTTCGGCCTTCTTCTTCAGTACGTCGGCCATCAGGGACGTGATGCCCGTCTGGATGGTGCTCACTTGCGTCGCGTCGAGCTTCGGCCCTGCGACCTTGACGTTGATGAATGGCATGGTTCGTCGATTCGTTACGGGAAGCGAATCGTAGACAACCGGCGTCGAATCGAACATTCGAAAGTTCGAAAGTCACCTATCGATGCACTGGATGTATTCGACCTGTCGACGCATCGAACGCCGCGTTGGACGCGTCCGACGTGTCGAAGCCGGTCGACCCCGAGCGGCGCGTCCCGTCACGATGCTTGCAGGTCGGATAACTCGTCGTCGACGGTCGCGAGCAGGATGGCGGCGAGTCGCCTCACGGCTCCGTTCGGCTCGCCTTCGGCGTAATGCATCGCCAACGGCATCGCCGGCAACGGCGGCAGGAAGGGATCGGCGTCGAGCATCCTCAAGGAGTCCGGGATGTCGAACGGGGTGCGGAGCGTGACGCCCAAGCCGGCTTTCGTCGCTGCCCAGAGACCCGTCAGACTCGGACTGCTGAACGCGATCCGCCAGGCGATGCCGGCGCGGTCCAGTGCCTCGGTCCCCGCGGCGCGGAACGAACACGGAGGATTGAACACGACCAGCGGCAACGGCTCGTCGCCCCGACGGTCTGCGCCGGGCCATCGGGGCGACGCTATCCAGCAGACCGGCATGCGCGCGATCCGCTTCGCGTGCGGTCCCTCCGTGCCGTCTCCCCAGGCGAGAACGATGTCCAGGTCGCCGCTGCTCGTCCTGTCGATCAGCGGCCGGCTCTGATCGACCTGGACTTCTATCCGCACCTTCGGATGCGTTCGCGCGAAGACGGCGAGCACGTCGGGCAACCAGTTCTCCGCGAAGTCCTGCGGCATGCCGAGACGAACCCGGCCCTCGACTTCCTCGCCGTGCATGCGTTCGACGGCTTCGTCGTTGAGCGCGAGGATCCGCTTCGCATAGCTCAACAGGTGCTCGCCTGAGACGGTTAGCACGAGCCCGCGACCGGACTTCCGGACGAGTGGCCGGCCGACCTGCTCCTCCAGCTTTCGTAGCTGCGTACTGATGGCCGACTGGGACCGGCCGACGCGATCCGCGGCACGCGTGAAGCTGCCCAGTTCGAAACCCAGCACGAACGTGCGCAGCACACCGATGTCGAGATTGGTACGGACGCTCATCGTCGAGGACTCCAGTCGATCGCGACACAGGACGGACGACCGATGGGACGAGGCCCTCCATCGATCGCGAGGGTCGGCGCGCCGGTGAAATCTCGGTATCGTTCGCGAACCATGCACGGATTCTAGGTCCGACCCCGGCGTGCGGGTTGCGGACTATGATGTCGTGCCGTCGACGCCCCGTCCGCGCCAGCCTTCGCTCCTGACCTCGAACCTGCAGGCACTGCTCCGACCGGCGAGGGTTCGACGCTCTCTTGCATCCGACCCGTCATCGATGACGAAACCGCACGCGATCTCGGCTCGTCCCTTCGGCACCGGCTTCCGTCCGACGGCGCGCTCGGCCCTTTCTCCCGTTCTTCGGTGAGCGACCTGCCCGCATGGATCCGCGCCGCACGCGACCATTGGCGTTGGCGCGGCGCGGACCGGCCGCCGTTCGCGGCGACGCCCGCGGCCGGCCAGGAGTCGGTCTGGGACTATCCGCGGCCGCCGCGCATCGTGGCGGACACGCGCGAGGTCGTCGTGCTGTGGGGCGATCGCGTCGTCGTCCGGACCCGGGGCGCGCTCCGCGTTCTCGAGACGAGTCATCCGCCGAGCTTCTATCTGCCGCTACGGGACGTCGCGCAACGCTACCTCGAGCGGGCGGCGGGCGGATCGACCTGCGAATGGAAAGGTCCGGCGCAGTACTGGAGCCTGCGCGACGGCGACGATCGTCTCGACTCGGTGGGCTGGAGCTATCCCGAGCCGATGGCCGGGGCCGAGGCACTGGCGACCTGCATCTCGTTCTATCCATCGGCGTTGACCTGCCTCGTCGACGGCGAACGGGCGCGCGCCCAGGCGGGCGGCTTCTACGGCGGCTGGATCACGTCCGAGCTCGTCGGTCCCTTCAAGGGCGAGCCGGGGAGCGGCGGCTGGTAGGGGACCGGAGCGACGGCGTCGTTGCCCGAGGTCATCGGGCCATCGTCGTCGGCGCGTGGGACGGCAACGGAGCGGCGCTGGTCGGTCGATCGCGCGAAGACCCTCGCCGCGTCATGTCGCGCGTGCCGCGGTGATTGCGTGAAAGGGAGGCAGGAGATGAACCACCGCCGGTCGCTCGTGCGACGTCGTCTGCTGCGGATGCTCGCGGCTTCGTGGCTGGTGCCGACGGCCGGGACCGCGGAGCCGGTGGGCCCGATGCTCGTCGGGACTTTCGCGCCGACCGGCGTCTTGCGCGCGTCGATCAATCTCGGCAATCCCGTCCTCGCGAACCGGCCACGTCCCGATGACCGGCCGGTCGGCGTGTCGGTCGATCTGGCCGAACGACTCGCGATGCGGCTCGGCGTCCCGCTCGAACTCGTCGTGCTCGACGCCGCGGGCAAGTCGGTCGAGGCCGTCACCGGCGGCCAGGCCGACGTGGGCTTCTTCGCGATCGACCCGATGCGCGGCGAGGACATCGCTTTCACGCCGGCCTACGTGCTGATCGAGGGCGCCTACCTCGTCCGCGACGACTCGACGATCCGCGACAACGACGACGTCGATCGCGAAGGGCGACGCGTCGTCGTCGGCAAGGGCAGCGCCTACGACCTCTATCTGACGCGGGAGCTCAGGCACGCGACGCTGGAAAGGGCGGCGACCTCGCCGCGCGTCACCGATACCTTCGTCGAGTCGCATGCGGACGTCGCGGCCGGCGTGCGCCAGCAACTGGAGGCCGACGCGCGTCGCATCGCCGGTCTGCGCGTACTCGACGGGCGCTTCATGGTGATCGAGCAGGCGATGGGCATCGCGCGCGGTCGCGGTCGCCCGGCGCTCGCGTTCCTGAATGCCTTCGTCGAGGACGCGAAGGGGAGCGGCTTCGTCGCGGCGTCGCTCGCGCGTCACCGCGTCGACGGAGCGCTGGTGGCCCCTCCGGCCGGAACGCTCTAGACGCGTCGCGACCTCACGCGACGGCCGAAGCCGCGGACAGGACGTCCGCCGCGATCTCGTAGGAACGCAGCCGCGCCGCGTGATCGTGGATCTGCGAGGTCAGCATCAGTTCGTCCGCGCCCGTGCGCTCGATGAAGGCTTCGAGCGTCCGCGCGACCACGTCGTGCGTGCCGATCGCCGAGCACGACAGCACCTGCGACAGCAGCGCCTTCTCGTGGGGACCGATACGCTCCATGAAGCCTTCGACCGGTACCGGCAACGGCGTCGGACGGCCGCTGCGCAGGTTGATGAACGCCTGCTGCATCGACGACGCGCGGTACACGGCTTCGTCCCCGGTATCGGCCGCGAACACGTTGAAGCCGAGCATCACGTAAGGCTTGGGGAGCTGCTGCGAAGGGCGGAACTGCGCGCGATAGAGCTCGATGGCGTCGATCATCTGCCCCGGCGCGAAATGCGACGCGAACGCGTAGGGCAGCCCGAGCGCCGCCGCGAGCTGCGCTCCGAAGAGGCTCGAGCCGAGGATCCACAACGGCACTTCGAGGCCCGTGCCGGGAACGGCGCGGACCGGCTGACGCGGCGACGCGGAGAAGTAGTCGGCGAGTTCGAGCACGTCCTGTGGAAAGGCGTCGGCATCCGAGTCGAGCGTGCGGCGCATCGCCCGCGCCGTCAGCGGATCGGAACCCGGCGCGCGGCCGAGGCCGAGGTCGATGCGTCCGGGATAGAGCGACTCGAGCGTGCCGAACTGCTCGGCGATCACGAGCGGCGAATGATTCGGCAACATGATGCCGCCGGCCCCGACGCGGATCCGCGACGTGCCGCCGGCCACGTGCCCGATCAGGATCGCGGTCGCGGCGCTGGCGACGCCGGGCATGCCGTGGTGCTCGGCGAGCCAGTAGCGGTTGTAGCCCCAGCGCTCCGCATGGCGCGCGAGATCGAGCGTGTTGCGGAACGACTGCGCGGCATCGCTGCCCTGGGCGATCGGGGAGAGGTCGAGTACGGAATAGGGAGTCATGTCGCGACTTGGGGTTGGATGCGACGAACACAACCGCGACGAACGCCGAACGAATCTAAAGCTTGTCGATCCGTTGCCGATAGGGGGTGCAGAGCGGCCGCCGAGGGCCGTGGCACGCGCTTCCCTACCGAGAGAGTCCGATGCAGACGCTGGCCCACACCCGGGTTCTCCTGGTCGAGGAACGACACGATTACCAGGAAAAGCTGCGAAGGATGCTGGAGAAGGTCGGCTGCTCGCTCATCGACACCGCGAGCGAAGGTCAGGAGGGACTCGACCTGCTGCAGGCATCCGTCGAAGGCGTCGCCCTCGTCGTCTGCAACCTCGACATCGCCGGCATGGACGGGCTCGAGTTCGTCCGTCATGCGTCGCGACTCGGCGTCGGAGGACTGATCCTCTACTCGAAGCACGACGATGCCGTCCGCTCGTCGGCCGAGTGGATGGCACGCGCGTACGAGGCGCCGCTGCTGGGCGTGCTGAGCGTCCCGTTCGATCTCGGCGCGCTGGCGGCGCTGGTGCGGCGTCTGCATGTCGAGAGGATCGTGTTCTCGGACGTGCTGGGGGACCTCGAGCGGCCCGGGAACGCCAACAGCGAAGCGATCGACGAGCTTCGCGCGGCCATCGATCAACGGCAGTTCGTTCCCCATTACCAGCCCAAGGTCTGCCTTCGCACCGGCGACATCCTCGGCGTCGAGGCGCTCGCCCGCTGGGAGCATCCGGAGCTCGGCCTTCTCGCGCCGGTCCACTTCATCGGCCTGATGGAGAGCACCGGACTGATCGGGCCGATGACCCACCTGCTGCTCGAGCAGGCGGCCGACGACGCGGTCGGCTGGGCGAAAGACGGACTGCAGTTTCCGATCGCGATCAACGTGTCGCCGCTGACGCTCGAACGTCCGGCGAGCGCGAAGGACTTGCTCGCGACGATCGGTCGATCCGGTGTCCGACCGTCGCGTTTCACGTTCGAGATCACCGAGAAGGCGTTCGCGAAGGACGCGACGACCGTCCTCGAGAACGTGCTGCGCCTGCGCATGAAGGGATGCGGGATCGCGGTGGACGACTTCGGCACGGGCTATTCGTCGCTGCAGCAACTCGATCGAACGCCGATCACGGAGCTGAAGCTCGATCGCTCGTTCGTCCGTCGCGTCACGTCGAACGGCAAGGCCGCCTCCATCGTCGCGTCCACGATCGACCTCGCGCGAAAGCTCGAGCTCAAGACGGTCGCCGAAGGCATCGACACCCGGGAGCAGCGCGAGCATCTCGCCGCGCTCGGCTGCGACATGGGCCAGGGCTATCTGTTCGCCAAGCCGTTGCGACGGGACGAACTGGAGCGCTGGGCGCGGTCGCCCACCGCTGTCGCGGCATGACCACGCATCGCTGAAACGCGGAGGCGGCCGAAGGGCTGCGTGCTAAGCTGCGACGGCAAGAAGAGGCGTCCCGACCGGTGCGGACAACTCGAAGCAACAGCATCGCAGCCACCTCGACCCCGGAGCGTGGCTGTTTTTTCGTGGCACGCCGGACGGCAGGACCCGAGCCGATTCACGCAATGCGCATCCTGGTCTCCAACGACGACGGCTATTTCGCGCCGGGCATCGTCGCCCTCGCGAAGGCGATGCGGGAGATCGGCGAGGTCACGGTGGTCGCGCCCGAACAGAACCAGAGCGGCGCTTCGCACTCGCTGACGCTGAACCGTCCGCTCTCGGTCCACGAGACCGAGAGCGGCTTCCGCTACGTCGACGGCACGCCGACCGACTGCGTGCACATCGCGTTGACCGGCCTCCTCGGCGAGCGGCCCGACGTCGTCGTCTCGGGCATCAACAACGGCCAGAACATGGGCGACGACACGAT
>CALMOR010000120.1:0-2718 GCA_937872165.1 uncultured Burkholderiales bacterium
CCTTGACCGACTCCCGCGCGATGATGCGGCCGCCAATCGCCGCCTGGATCGCGACCTCGAACATCTGCCGCGGGATCAGCTCGCGCATCTTGGCCGCGACCTCGCGCCCGCGATGCTGGCTGTTGGCGCGATGGACGATCACCGCGAGCGCGTCGACCTTCTCCGCGTTGATCATCATGTCGACCTTGACGACGTCGGCCGCGCGATATTCCTTGAACTCGTAGTCCATCGACGCGTAGCCGCGCGACACCGACTTCAGCTTGTCGAAGAAGTCGAGAACGATCTCCGCGAGCGGGATCTCGTAGGTCAGCATCACCTGACGGCCGTGATAGTCCATCGCGATCTGTACGCCGCGCTTCTGGAGCGCGAGCGTGAGGACCGAGCCCACGTAGTCCTGCGGCATGTACAGCTTGACGGTCACGATCGGCTCGCGGATCTCCTCGATGCGATCGGGGTTCGGCATCTTCGACGGGTTCTCGACCGAGAGGATGCTGCCGTCGCTCATCACGACCTCGTAGACCACCGACGGCGCCGTCGTGATGAGGTCCATGTCGTACTCGCGCTCCAGTCGCTCCTGCACGATCTCCATGTGCAGCAGCCCGAGGAAGCCGCAACGGAAACCGAACCCGAGCGCCTGCGAGACCTCGGGCTCGTACTGCAGCGACGCGTCGTTCAGCCGCAGCTTCTCGAGCGCGTCGCGGAGCGCGTCGTACTGGTTGGCCTCGACCGGGAAGAGGCCTGCGAACACCTGCGGCTGCGCCTCCTTGAAGCCGGGCAGCGCGACCTTCGCGGGCCGGTTCAGCAACGTGACCGTGTCGCCGACCTTCGCGGCCTTGAGCTCCTTGATGCCGGCGATGACGAAGCCCACGTCGCCGGCGGCGAGCTGCTCGCGCGCGCGCGACTTCGGCGTGAAGACGCCGACCTGCTCGACCAGATGCTGCGAGCCGTTGGCCATCAGCAGGACGCGGTCCTTCGCCTTCAGCGCGCCGTTGAAGACGCGGACCAGCATGATCACGCCGACGTAGTTGTCGAACCACGAGTCGATGATCAGCGCCTGCAGCGGCTCGTCGGCCGAGCCCGTCGGCGGCGGCACCTTGGCGATCACCGCCTCGATGATGTCCGGCACGCCCTCGCCGGTCTTCGCGCTCGCGCGGATCGCGTCCTGCGCGTCGATGCCGATCACGTCCTCGATCTCGGCGATCGCGTTGTCGGGATCGGCGGACGGCAGGTCGATCTTGTTGAGCACCGGCACCACCTCGACGCCGAGCTCGATCGCGGTGTAGCAGTTGGCGACCGTCTGCGCCTCGACGCCCTGGCTCGCGTCGACGACCAGCAGCGCGCCCTCGCAGGCCGACAGCGAGCGGCTGACCTCGTAGGCGAAGTCGACGTGGCCCGGCGTGTCGATCAGGTTGAGCCGATAGAGGATGCCGTCGCGCGCGCGGTATTCGAGCGCCGCGGTCTGCGCCTTGATCGTGATGCCGCGCTCGCGCTCGAGGTCCATCGAGTCGAGCACCTGCGCCTCCATCTCGCGATCGGAAAGGCCGCCGCACAGCTGGATGATGCGATCGGCGAGCGTCGACTTGCCATGGTCGATGTGCGCGATGATCGAGAAGTTGCGGATGTGCTGCATGCGGAGGCGACGGCGCGGTCCGGCGGACGACGCATCAAGGAAGAGCGTGGACATCGGGTCGAAGCGGCCCCGTTCGGGAGGCGCGACGACCGGGCCTGGACGCGATCCCGGGCCGTTCGGAACGGCCGCGGAGCCGGATGCGCCCGGCAGAGGCAAGCCCGCGAGTTTACCCGAAGCGGCACGGCCGCCGCGGGCGCCCGTACCGGCAACGCACGGCCGCGCCTATTGCGGCTGCATCGGCCGGATCGGCAGGTAGAACACGTTCTCCTGCCGGCGGATCAGCACGAAGGCCTGCTTCTTCGGATCGAGCTTCGAGGCCTGCTCGTTGAACTGCTTCGCGCTCGTAGCGTCGACGTTGTTGAGGCTGAGCACGATGTCGTCGCGGCGGATGCCGGCGGTGGCCGCGGGTCCCTCGACGCTCTCGACCAGGACGCCCGACGGCACGTTGGTCTGCTTCTTCCGATCGTCCGGAAGGTCGACCACCGACAGTCCGAGGCCGTTGGCCACCGCGGGCTTGGGCGGCTCGGGGACCTTGTCGGCCTTCTTCGCGGCGTCGGCGTCGAGTTCCGCGACGACGATCGGGATGTCCTTCGTGGCGCCCTTGCGCAGCACCGTCAGCACGGACTTGGTACCGGGCCGCGTGTCGCCCACCGCACGCGGCAGGTCGACCGACTTGTCGATCGGCCTGCCGTCGAACTTGACGATGATGTCGCCGCCGACGACGCCGGCCTTGTCCGCGGGCGTACCGGGCTCGACGCGCGACACCAGCGCGCCCTGCGCCTTGATGCCCATCGCGTCGGCCACTTCCTTGCTGACTTCGCGGATCTCCACGCCGAGCCGGCCGCGCCGCACTCGACCTCCGTTCTTCAGCTGCTCGACGATGCGCATCGCGTCGTCGACCGGAATCGCGAACGAGATGCCGATGCTGCCGCCGCTACCCGACAGGATCTGCGAGTTGATGCCGATCACCTCGCCGTGCGTGTTGATCAGCGGGCCGCCCGAGTTCCCGGGGTTGATCGCGACGTCGGTCTGGATGAACGGCAGCAGCTCGCCGGTGTCGCGTCCCTTCGCGCTGACGATGCCGGCGG
>CALMOR010000120.1:2728-13650 GCA_937872165.1 uncultured Burkholderiales bacterium
TGTTCTCGAGCCCGAACGGCGATCCGATCGCCAGGACCCACTGGCCCACGCGGATCGCCTTCGATTCGCCGATCGCGACGCGCGGCAGGCCGATCGCCTCGATCTTCACGAGCGCGACGTCGGAGCGCTTGTCGGAGCCGATCAGCTTGCCCTTGAACTCGCGCTTGTCGGTCAGCGTCACGTAGATCGTCGTCGCGTTCTCGACGACGTGCGCGTTGGTCATCACGTAGCCGTCGGCCGAGAGGATGAAGCCCGAGCCCACGCCGCGCTGCACTTCCTGCCCGCCGGGTTGCGGCGTCCGCCGTCCCTTCGGCGTGCGGTCGGGTCCGGGGGACTGCGGAGCCGGCACGCCGAAGAAGCGACGGAACAGCTCCTGCATCTCCTCGTCGTCGGGTCCGTCGGCGCTGCCGCCGCCCTGCTGCCTCTCGGTGGTACGGATGTTCACCACCGCCGGTCCCACCCGTTCGACGAGATCGGCGAAGTCGGGGAGGTCGCGGGCTTCGGCGTGGACCGGCGGCGCGACGACGGCCATCAGGGAAAGCACGCCGGCGAACACGGCCGCCGTCAGGACACTGCGCATGGGGCTTCCCGGAAAGGGGTCGATGCCGCGACGCGGCCGGAATCGCATGATGCCAGAGCGTCCTTCGCGAGCGATGCACGCGCCGGCGGACGCCGCACGCTAGGGCGCGCTCTTGAACGAGACCTGCTTGGCCATCTCGCGGATCGACGCGGCCGGCGCGTCGCCGACGATGGTCAGCCAGAAGTTTCCATGGTGTTCGGTCACGACGTTGATCGGACCGCGATTCGCGAACCCTTCCTGTCCGTCGTGCGGCGCGACCGGCTCGATGAAGATCGAGATCGCCGCGAGCCCGTCCGAGAAGACCATCTGTCCGATGTCCTCGCGGCCGCCGAAGGCACGCCGGACTTCCATCACCTTGCGGAAGCCGGGGATCGGCTGCGGCACGCTCCAACCCGCCTGGCCGAGATCGACCGGGATCATGCGATTGGTCTCCGTCCGCCAGCCGTCGGTATTGCCGACACTGGGCTTCAGACGCGACGCGTCGATGGCGCCGCCGATCACGAGGTCCGTGAAGGCGACCTGCTCGATCGTGTTGCCCTTCTCGCCGATGGTCTGCGCCTTCAGCAACAGATAGGAGTCGCGGTCGAACCAGAAGCGATAGCCGTAGCGTTGATCGTCGCGGGCCTTCAGCAGCACCGAGCGGGCCGGTCGACCCGCGATGCGATCGCTGCCTTCGACCGAAAGCTCGTAGTACTTGTCGAGGTCCACCGCGTCGCTCGTGAGGAGCGCCGGGAAGCTGTCGGACCGGGCCCGCTTCTCGATCAGCACGACGTGGCTGTCCTGCACGTAGCAGCGCACGTCGTCGTTGTGACGGATGAACTCGCGAGGCCGCCCGTCCATCAGCTCGAGCTTCTCGTGCTCGCCGGTGCGATCGGTGAGGTGGGTCACGCGCGACGACTGGACCTGGCTGCCCTGCTGGTGCACGAAGGTGCCGACGTAGTTCTGCTTCTGCGCGGCCTGCTGGATGCGTGTCAGCAGCACCACCGCGTCGACCGGCACCGGCACCGGCGCCGGTCCGGTGTCCCCGGCCATCGCCGTACCCAGCGTCGTCATCGACAGCACGAGAGCCGACGCACCGCGCAGCCACGCCAGCGGCCACGCGCCTGGGGCTTCAGACAACCTCGAAACCGCTTCCCTCGACGCGACGTGCGTCATCGTCGCCGCACGTGCAGCCGAAGCGTGGATCATGAATTACGGCGACGGGGACGAGGAGGCGTTGCTCGGCGCGCTGTAGCTCGCCTGGACCGCACCTGCGCCGCCGCGATAACGGGGCGTCACGTCGCGATGGGCGGTCACGTAGTCGGTGAGGCGTTCCGGATCGACCTGCGTCCACTCGACCGGCTTCACGTCGGCCTGCGCGTTCGCCGCGATCGTCGGGCCGGGAACGGGGACGATGGCCACGGTGGGGACGGTCCTGGCCGGGTCGTCGCGACCGAGCGGCATCGCGACCCAGGCCACGACGACGAGCGCCGCCGCGACCGACGCGCTCGGCAGACCGGTACGGATCCAGAAGCGCCGGTGACGCGAACGCGAGCCACCTTTCGGCGCGAGGATGGTCGGCTCGTTCGCGAGCTGCTCGGCGACCTTGCGGAGGAAGACCTCGCCGTGACCCACGCCGATGACTTCCTCGGATCGCATCCAGTCTCCCGCGCGATGCGCATCGGCCCAGAAGCGGGCGAGATCGTCGGACGCGAGCAACGCGTCGATGGTCCGCTCGATGGTGGCTTCGTCGAGTTCGCCGTCGACCAGCGCCGAGACCTGCAGGCGCATCTGTTCGTCGTGGTCGTGGGTCGCGGCTAGTGCCGCCTGGTCTGCAACGTTCATGGCTACCACCTCTTGTCCTTTGATGTCCCCAACAGCGGCCGCAACTCGGATGCGATCGATTCGCGGGCGCGGAAGATGCGCGAGCGCACCGTACCGATCGGGCAGTTCATGGCCGCCGCGATGTCCTCGTAACTCATCCCCTCGATTTCCCTCAACTGGATGGCGGTCCGCAATTCCTCGGGAAGTGCATCCATCGCCCGACCCACCGTCTCGCCGACCTGCTTGCTCATCAAGAGCGACTCCGGCGTGTTGATGTCCCTTAGTTGGTCCGCGTCATCGAAAGTTTCAGCTTCTTCCGCATCGCTGCCGGTCGTCGTCGGCGCGCGACGCCCCTGCGAGGCGAGATAGTTCTTCGCGGTGTTGATCGCGATCCGGTACAGCCACGTGTAGAAGGCGCTGTCGCCGCGGAACTGCGGCAGCGCGCGATAGGCCTTGATGAAGGCCTCCTGCGTCACGTCCTCGATCTCCGCCGCGTCGCGCACCAGACGCGAAACCAGCCGGTTGATCTTCCGCTGGTACTTCGCCACGAGGAGCTCGAACGCCTTCTTGTCGCCGCGCTGCACTCGCTCGACGAGGACCTGATCGACTTCCCTTTCGGTGGATGGTTCCATCAGCGAGGCCCGCCGTCCGCCCGCGGGGCGGTCGCGGCTCGCGCGCCGCCACGCAGCGACCACAGCAGGAAGCGGCCCAGCGCGCGGCGGTCGGCCGTTGGCAGCTCCGCATCGAAGACCGGCAACCGCAGCGTTTCGCGCGGCTCTTCCCGTCGCAGGGCCAGCATCGAGAAGCCCGCCCAGCGCAGCGTCCCGTCGGTCAGGCGCCAGGAGGAGCCGTCGAACGCATCGCCGGCCACGACATCCACTTCCGCACGATGCGAGACCATCAGGACCCGCCGCCCCGACCCGCGATGACGACCCGCCACCGATGCGACGAGCACGATCGCGGCCACCGTGGCGGCGGCCACGGTCCACGCCGTCGACGTGGGCCATCGCTCGAGCACGGTGCGCGCGGCCACGAGGACGCCGGTGACCGAAACGAATGCGGCGGCCGACGCCATGCGCCGGGACGGCTCGACCGCGATGCGCGCCGAAAGACTCATGCCGGCCGGGTGGAAACCGGGAAGCGCGACGAGCGGTGGACGATCGGAAGACTCGCCGTATCGATCACACGCGCCGCAGCACCATGGTGCCGTTGGTGCCACCGAAGCCGAACGAGTTGGACAGCGCGACGTCGATCGTCATCGACCGCGCCTCGTTGGCGCAGTAGTCGAGATCGCACTCCGGGTCCTGGTTGAAGATGTTGATGGTGGGCGGGGAGACCTGGTCGCGGATGGCAAGCGCCGCGAACACGGCCTCGATGCCGCCGGCCGCGCCGAGGAGGTGGCCGGTCATCGACTTGGTCGAGTTGACCACGAGCTTCTTCGCATGCTCGCCGAAGGCGTTCTTGATGGCGACGGTCTCGTTCCGGTCGCCGAGCGGCGTCGACGTGCCGTGGGCGTTGACGTACTGGACCGCGTCGCCGTCGATGCCGGCGTTGCGCAGCGCGTTGACCATGCCGCGACGCGGACCGTCGGCGTCGGGCGACGTGATGTGGTACGCGTCCGAGCTCATGCCGTAACCGACCAGCTCGGCGACGATGCCGGCCCCGCGCTTCTTCGCATGCTCGTATTCCTCGAGCACCATGACGCCGGCGCCTTCGCCGAGCACGAAGCCGTCGCGGTCGACGTCCCAGGGTCGACTGGCGGTCTTCGGATCGTCGTTGCGCAACGACATCGCGCGGGCCGCCGTGAAGCCGCCGATGCCGAGCGGCGAGATGGTGGACTCCGCGCCGCCCGCGAGCATCACGTCCGCATCGCCGTACTCGATCAGGCGGCCGGCGTCACCGATGCAGTGGAGCCCGGTGGTGCACGCGCTGACGATGCCGTAGCTCGGGCCCTTCATGCCGAAGTGGATCGACAGCTGACCGGACACCATGTTGATGATCGAAGCGGGCACGAAGAACGGCGAGATGCGTCGCGGTCCGCGGTCCGCGAGCTCGATGCAGGTCTCCTCGATCATCGGCAGCCCGCCGATGCCCGAGCCGACGATGACGCCGATGCGCTCGGCGTTCTCCTCGGTGACCACGAGACCGCAGTCGTTCCAGGCCTGGATGCCCGCCGCGACGCCGTAATGGATGAAGGTATCCATGTGACGCGCTTCCTTCGCCGCGATGTAGTCGTCGATCCGGAAGCCCTTGACCTCGCCGGCGATGTGGCAAGGCAGCGCGGACGAGTCGAAGCGCGTGATGGTGTCGATGCCCGACCTGCCGGCAAGGATGTTGGCCCACGCTTCGGAGATGGTGTTGCCGACCGGAGCGACGATGCCCAGACCGGTGATGACGACGCGACGACGGGTCATGCCGACTGCCTCATGGGCGACTGCGTCGAGCGCGATCGATGTACGGGAGGATGCAGGATTACTTCTTGTGCGAGCTGACGTAATCGATCGCCTGCTGCACGGTGGTGATCTTCTCGGCTTCCTCGTCGGGGATCTCGGTCTCGAACTCGTCCTCGAGAGCCATCACGAGTTCGACGGTGTCGAGCGAGTCGGCGCCGAGGTCGTCGACGAACGACGACTCGATCTTGATGTCGGCTTCGTTGACGCCGAGCTGTTCCGCGACGATCTTCTTGACGCGTTGTTCGATACTGTCCATGAATTCCTTCTCCTCCGAGGATGGTGCGGTGATGGCGGTCGCCCGCGTTGACGAGTGCGACCGAATGATGTGAATCAGGGGCGGAGCCCACCGCGAAAATCGCGCGGATTGTAGCAGACGCCCCTCGGTCGCCCGCCCTCCGGACGACCTCCGGCCGCGAGGGCGGAAGCCCTTCGCGGCGCTGCGCCACCGCGGGTCACGACATGTACATGCCGCCGTTGACGTGCAGGGTCGTGCCGGTGATGTAGCCGGCCGCCGGCGACGCGAGGAACGCGACCGCGGCGGCGACGTCCTCCGGTCTGCCGAGGCGGCCGATCGGGATCTGACCGGTGAGCGCCTCGATCTGCGCGGCCGCGAGGTCCTTCGTCATGTCGGTGTCGATGAAGCCGGGCGCGACGCAGTTGACGGTGATGCCGCGGCTGCCCACTTCCTTCGCGAGGGCGCGCGTCATGCCGGCCACGCCGGCCTTCGCGGCGGCATAGTTGGCCTGGCCCGCGTTGCCCGCGGAGCCCACCACCGACGTGATGTTGACGATGCGGCCGCCGCGCGCCTTGATCATGCCGCGCAACACGCCGCGCGCCATGCGGAACACGGCCGACAGGTTGGTGTCGACGACCGCGTTCCAGTCGTCGTCCTTCATGCGCATCGCGAGCGTGTCCTGCGTGATGCCGGCGTTGTTGACGAGGATGTGGAGGCCGCCCGAGCGCTTCTGGATCGCGTCGATCGCGGCCTCGCCGGCATCCGCATCGCGCACGTCGAGCACGATGCCCCGTCCGCCATGCTCCGCCAGCGATGCGTCGATCGTGGCCACGCCGGGGGCCGAGGTCGCGGTGCCGACGACCGTCGCGCCGCGCTGCGCGAGTTCGAGCGCGATGGCGCGACCGATGCCGCGCGACGCGCCGGTCACGAGCGCGACCTGTCCGGCCAGTGTCTGTTCGAGCATGGTCATCCTTCAGCCATCCTTCATCGCGTCGCTTCGAGCGCTGCGTCGAGCGAGGCCGGGTCGAAGATCGACAGTCCGTTCAGTCGCGCGTCGATGCGCCGGCTCATCGGCGCGAGCACCTTGCCCGGACCGCATTCGACCACGCGGTCCACGCCGCCCTCGGCCATCTTCTGCAACGTCTCGACCCAGCGGACCGCGCCGGCCGCCTGTCGCACGAGGGCCGAGCGGATCGCGTCGGCTTCGTGCTCGACACGCACGTCGACGTTGTTGACGACCTCGATCGACGGTGTCGCGAATGCGACCTCGGCCACGCGTCCGGCGAGCCGATCCGCGGCCGGCTTCATCAACGACGAGTGGAACGGCGCGGACACCGCGAGCATCACGGCGCGCTTCGCGCCACGCGCCTTCGCGGCCTCGCAGGCGCGCTCGACGGCCGACCTGTGTCCCGCGATCACGACCTGCGCCGGCGCGTTGAAGTTGACGGCCTCGACGACCTCGCCGCGCGCGGCCTCGCCGCATGCGGCGCGGACGGCATCGTCGTCGAGTCCGAGGATCGCGGCCATGCCGCCGGTGCCGACCGGCACCGCGTCCTGCATCGCTTCGGCGCGGAAGCGAACGAGCGGCAACGCGTCGGCGAACGACAGCGCGCCCGCCGCGACCAGTGCCGCGTATTCACCGAGGCTGTGGCCCGCCATCGTCGACGGTCGCACGCCACCTGCTTCGAGCCAGGCACGCCACATCGCCACGCCGGCCGCGAGCATCACCGGCTGCGTGTTGGTGGTCAGGCCGAGGGCCTCGGCCGGTCCGTGCGCGACCAGCGCGACGAGGTCCTGCCCGAGCACGTCGGACGCTTCCTCGAGCGTCGCGGCGACCGCGGGGTACTGGTCACGCGCCGCGATCATCGCGTCGAACATGCCGACGGACTGCGACCCCTGACCGGGAAAGACGAAGGCGATGCTCATGTCGTTGCGATACGTGAAGGGAGGAAAAGGACCGGCGCGGCCTCGGCCGGCCGAGGCCCGGCGACGACGGGCTCACATCTCGACGAGCACGGCGCCCCACGTGAAGCCGCCGCCGACTCCTTCCATCAACACCTTGTGACCGCTGCGGATGCGGCCGTCGCGGACCGCGACGTCGAGCGCGAGCGGGATCGACGCGGCCGACGTATTGCCGTGTTCGCCGACGGTGGCGACCATCCTGTCGAGCGGCAGCCCGAGCTTCCGGCAGGTGCCCTGCATGATGCGGATGTTGGCCTGGTGCGGGATGAGCCAGTCGAGTTCGGCCGCGGACAGGTCGGCCGCGGCGAGGGTCTCGACGGCCACCTTCTCGAGTACGTTGACCGCGAGCTTGAAGACGGCGGGACCATCCATCGTGAGGAACGCGTTGCCCGACACGACGCCGTGATCGACGTTGCCGGGCACGCACAGGATGCCGACGTGACGGCCGTCCGAATGCAGCCGGCTCGCGAGGACGCCGGGCCGCTCGGACGCGGTCATGACCACCGCGCCCGCGCCGTCGCCGAAGAGGACGCAGGTGGTGCGGTCCCGGAAGTCGAGGATGCGCGAGAAGACCTCGGCGCCGATCACGAGCACGTTGGTCGCCTGCCCCGCACGGATGAACGCGTCGGCCGTCGTCAGCGCGTACGTGAAGCCGCTGCAGACCGCCTGCAGGTCGAAGGCCGCGCACTGATTGCCGATGCCGAGCTTGTTCTGGACGATGCAGGCCGTGCTCGGGAACACCATGTCCGGCGTGGACGTCGCGACGATGATGAGGTCGATCGCCGACGCGTCGAGCGCCGCCGCCTCCAGCGCCCGCTTCGCCGCCTCGACGGCGAGATCGCTCGACGGCACGTCCGGGGCAGCGAAGTGACGCACGTGGATGCCGCTGCGCGAGACGATCCATTCGTCGCTCGTCTCGATGCCGTTGCTCGCGAGTTCCGCAGCCAGCATCTCGTTGGTGACCCGGCGCGGCGGCAGATAGCTGCCGGTGCCGACGATCGACGACCAGCCGTTCGTGTCGGGACGGGACGCCATGCTCAGAACAGCGAAGCGACCTGCTTGTCGCCGCGCGTCCCGCTTTGCCGCTCCGACGCCGCGATGTCCGCTTCGTCGAGCGACGTCCGCATGCTCTTCATCGAAGCGACGATGCGCGAGGCGACGTCGTGGCGCGCGGCGTCGCAGGCGCGCGAGATGGCATGCCCGAACGCGAACGCGTCGGCCGACCCGTGGCTCTTGATGACGAGGCCGCGCAGGCCGAGCAGGCTCGCGCCGTTGTAGCGCCGATGATCGACGCGACGCCGCAGGCGATCGAGCACCGGCATCGCGACCAGCGCGGCGAGCATCGTCATCGGGTTGCGCTTGAACTCCTCGCGGATGAAGCCGCCGAGCATCTGCGCGAGACCCTCCGAGGTCTTCAACGCGACGTTGCCGACGAAGCCGTCGCAGACGATGACGTCGACGACACCGCCGAAGATGTCGTTGCCTTCGACGTTGCCGCGGAAGTCGAGCTGGCCGCGATCGGACGCGGCGCGCATCAGCTCGCCGGCCTCCTTGACCGTGTCGTTGCCCTTGATGATCTCTTCGCCGATGTTGAGCAGGCCGACGCTCGGCCTCGCCTTGCCGTCGACCGCCGCCACGAGGGCACTGCCCATGATCGCGAACTGCAGCAGGTGGTCGGCCGTGCAGTCGACGTTGGCGCCGAGATCCAGCATGGTCGTCGCGTTGCCGGTGCGGTTCGGCAGCAGCGTGGCGATGGCCGGCCGGTCGATACCGTCGATCGTCTTGAGCACGTAGCGCGAGATGGCCATCAGCGCACCGGTGTTGCCGGCGCTCACGCAGGCGTCGGCACGATCTTCCTTGACGAGGTTGATCGCGACCCGCATCGACGAGTCGCGCTTCCTGCGCAACGCGATCTCGATCGAGTCGTCCATCGCGACGATCTCCGACGCGGCGACGAGCTCGAGCCGCGATCGATCGACGGGCCGCTTGCCGGACTTCAGTGCCGCATCGATGGCGGCGACATCGCCGACGAGGAGGATGCGGACGTCCGGATGCCGTTCGAGGAACTGGAGCGATGCGGGGATCGTGACCGAAAGGCCATGATCGCCGCCCATGCTGTCGATCGCGATGCGAGCCGGCATGCGTGCGGCTTCAGCGTCGACCAGCGGGCAGTGTCGAAAGACGACGCGGGTCGCGCCGTCGAGGCCCGACGATCACTCGTCGTTCTTGGTCTTGACGACCTTCTTGCCGCGATAGAAGACGGAAACGACGAAGACGAAAACGAAACAGCGAAAGCGAAACGACGAAGGCGGGACGACGAAAAATTCAAGCCGCGGATGTTAGCACGGCCCGCCGTCGCGGCGCTCGTGCGTTGATCGAGGAAGAGTTTGGAAACAACGGACTAGGGATCGCCACGACAGGTCTCGCGCGTCGTCGCTCACCGCTCGCCGTCCCCGCCGCCATCGTGGTTGCCCGCCGTCGTCTTCCAACCCGCGAGCGCCGCGAACGGCGACGGCTTCGTCGACGGCGCGACGCTGCCGGCCCCGGCCGGGCAGACGGCATGACGCGGAGCGATCGGCAATGCGAGCAGGACTTCGTCCTCGATCAGCGTGTCCGTCTCGAAGGCCTCGGAGCCGACCACGACGTCGTAGTCGTCGTCCTGGTCCAGCGCCTCGGCCGCGTCCTCGTCCTTCGCGATCAGGAATCGCGAGCGCAGCTGCAGCGGCTTCGTCATCGGTCCGAGGCAACGCTGACAGGTCAGCACGACCTCGCCGTCGACCGCGAGGTCGAGGCGGAGCGCACCGTGGCGGCCCTTGGTCGACCCGGTCGCGGACCAGGAGAGTCCACCGCCGCGGTCGGGCGTGTCGACGCGCGGCAGGTCGACCATCGAGACCGTGCCCGAAGCGGTCCGGTGCTGTCGTGCGAACTCGAACAGATCGATCTTCATGGTCCGCGATGATACGGTCCGCGTCGAACCGTCGGTCGAGACGTCGGCCCCCCCCCCCCCCCCGGATGCCGCCCCGGCCCCCCCCCCCCCCGCCCCCACCCGATTGATCGCTCCCGTGCCCAACGCCCACCGTCCTCCGCTCGTCCTCGCCTCCGGCTCGCCGTATCGAAAGCAGCTGCTCGAACGTCTGCGCCTTCCCTTCGTCGTCGACGTCGCGAACGTCGACGAGACCGCTCGCGACGGAGAGGCGCCCGCCGACACCGCGTCGCGCCTGTCCGTCGCGAAGGCACGGACCGTGGCGACGCGTCGTCGCGACGCCGTCGTCGTCGGCTCCGATCAGGTCGCCGAGTGCGAAGGCCGCCCCTTCGGCAAGCCGGGCACGCACGAGGCCGCGGTGCTGCAGCTGCGGACGCTGCGCGGTCGCACGGTGCTGTTCCACAGCGGACTCTGCCTCGTGTCCCCGGCGCACGAGGACGATGCGCCGGTCCGCGTGATCACGACGGCCGTCCGCTATCGCGACGTCGACGACGACACCATCGAGCGCTACCTGCGCGTCGAGGAGCCTTACGACTGCGCAGGCAGCGCGAAGGCCGAAGGGCTCGGCATCGCGCTCGTCGAGCGAATCGACAGCGACGATCCCACCGCTCTCGTCGGCCTGCCGCTGATCGCGCTCGTCACGATGCTCGACGCGATCGCCTATCCGCTCTTCGGACGATGAGCGCCGGCACGCTGTACCTGATCCCGAACGCGCTCGGCCCGGGCGACCTGCAGTCGGTGCTGCCCGCCGCGACGTCGAGTGTCGCCGCGCGCCTCGACTACTTCATCGGCGAGAACGCGAAGTCCACGCGCGGCTTCCTGAAGCGCGTCGACGCGCTGGCCCCGCTGGCGCATCCGCTCCAGCGGATCGAGATCGTCGAGCTCCACGTCGCGACGCCCGCCGCC
>CALMOR010000121.1 GCA_937872165.1 uncultured Burkholderiales bacterium
CCGCGACGCGCACGAGGCCGTCGCGCACGCGGTACGTACCTGTGCCGACCGCGGCCCGCAACTCGTCGAGCGTCAGGTCCGCGAGGTCGACGCCGCGGTCGGCACGGCCGGCGAGCACCTCGGCGACGACGTCCATGCCGGGCTGACGCTCGAAGGCTCGGTCGCGAGCCGCAGCCACGTCGGCGGCACTGCGCCGCCGCGGGTGCGCGACGAGATCGCATCGCATCGCATGCGGCTGCGGGCGTCGGACTAGGGTCGCGGGTACCGGTCGACAGGGAGGTCCGCGATGGCGAAGCTCGTGGTGCTGTACAGGAAGGCGGCGGACGCCGCGGCGTTCGACCGCTATTACGCGGACACGCACGTGCCGATCGCGAAGAGGATTCCGGGCTTCTCGGATACGAAGTCAGCAGCGGCCCGGTCGCGAGCCCGGCCGGCGAGTCGCCGTATCAGCTGGTCGCGACGCTGGAGTTCGAGTCGCTCGGGGCGCTGCAGCAAGGCATGGCTTCGGCCGAAGGTCGCGCCGCCGCGAAGGACGTGGAGAACTTCGCGCAGGGCGGCGTCGAGATGCTGATCTTCGACACGAAGGACGTCTGAGGTCCGGGGGACATGCGCGCCGGCCGCGCTTCCGAATCCCTCGTTCGGTCGTTGGCTGATTCAGCTGATCCGGCCGAACTGGCTGATTCGTTCGCTTCGACCTTTCGAGGCGGGCCCGGGTTGCTGCGGGGACCGCCGACCTCCCGGGCCGACGACCGGAAAGTCATCGGATGGTCGATGACCCGCGGTGCCGCGGAGGGGGGTCGTGCGTTCTCGCCGTTCAGCGGCTTCCGGCCGCGCCCTCTGCGGTCGCCGGGACCGCGAAGCCGGGATAGCGGGCCCGCAAGGCCTTCAATTCGCGTTCGGCCTCGTCGTCGTCGCCCGTGGCCCGCAGCGCGACGATGCGGGCGACCCAGGCCTCCGGGCTCTCCGGTTCGACCCCGCTGTGGTTGCGCAGCGACTGCACCCGTGCGAGCGGCGCGGCCGGCAATGTCGCCGCCCCGGTCTGCGGCCGGGGGAGAGGCGGCTCCTCGCGGGTGGTCGCCGCGTCCTCCGTCGACGGCGCGGTTGCGGCCGCGGCGGCCGATGCCGCTGCCGGCGCGCGGACCGTCTCGTCGCGCCGGACGGCAGGTGCGGCCGGGTCCTCGGCCGTGGCCGCCGCGGGGGACGGTGCCCGCGCGATGTCGACCTTCGGGGCCGCTCGAGAGGTCGTTCCGGGACGCGCCGGTGTCGCGGCCCGCGGCGCGACCGCGCGAGCCGCCGGCTCCTTCTCGCCCGGCTTCGCCGCCGTCGTGCTGGCCCCCGTCGCATCGTCGCTTCCCGACGGCGGCGGCGCGGGCGCAGGCACGGACAGCGGCGTGGCCGCATCGTGTCGTGCGATCGTCGTCATGCGCTCGGGGTCGTCGCGCAGCGTCCGCTCGAAGACCAGTCCGGTCACCAGCGAGACGACCAGCAGCGCCGCGGCGGACAACGGCCAGCGTCGCCGGCCGAAGGAACGCGTCGTGGATCGGACCGGTGCGTTCTTCGACGCATCCCGCGTCGCCGCGGCGAGCACGGCCGTGCGCACGGCCGGGCCAGGGGTCTCGTCGGCCTGCGCCGACGCGTCGCGGAGCAGTGCCCGCATCGCATCGCGCTCGTCGCGGTGATCGTCGTCGTCCGCCGCGCCCCGGCGATCGTCAGGTTCCATCGCGCGCTCCGGTGATCGACGCGCCCGCACGCCGCGGCCCGGGTTCGAGCCAGTCGGCGCAGGCGACCCGCATCCGCCTCATCGCGTAGCGCAGCCGGCTCTTCGCGGTCTCCGTGCCGACCGCGGTGACCTCGGCCATCTGCTCGATCGTCAGCGTGCCGTCGACGTGCAGCAGGAACGCTTCGCGTTGAGTAGGCGGCAACGCCTCGACCGCGTCGACGAACGCGCGAGCCTGCTGACGCGACATCGCCCGCACATCGGGTCGCACGCTGTCCGAAGCCGCGATGCGCTCGATCGCCGTGCCGGTGTCGCCGCGTCCGTCGTCGACCGTGTCGGGATCGTTGGCGGCGTCGTCGAAGAGCGCCTGCCGCTTCGACGCGCGCCAGTGATCGACGAGCTTGCTGCGGGCGACGGTATAGAGCCAGGTCGTGAACTTCGCATCGGGCGTGTAGGTGCCCGCATTGCGCACGATCGCCATCCAGGTCTCCTGCAGCAGGTCGTCGGCCTGCGTCTTCGTCGCGCCCTGCCGGAGGAAGTAGCGATGCACCGGCCGCTCGTGACGATCGTAGAGGCGCGCGAACGCGGCCGCGTCGCCGACCGCGTAGGCCTGCATCAACCTCTCGTCGCCGGTGTCCTCGTCCATCGGTCGGGCATTGTGCATCGGCCGCGACGGACTCAGCGCGGCGGCGGATCGGCGACGAAGCGACCGCTGCCGGGGAACGGATCGACGGCCAGCGGCGGCACGGACGGCGACGGCAGGATGCCCATCGCGATCAGGTTCTCGCGACGGTCGTAGTGGATCGTCACGATCTCGTCCGGCGTGGCGCGGGCGCGCCGGAAGGCGACGTAGCGGATCGCCGACTCCTCGATCGCGCCGTGACCGGTCCCGATCTTCTCGCGCGAAAGCGAGCGGAGCGGACTCGACGATCGACCGGGCGTGCCGCTGTCGCTCGATGGCGGCGACGGACTCCGTGCCTCGTCGGCGGCCGCGACCGACGGTGCCGGTGCGGCGCGCGGGGTCGCGCGTCCTTCGGCGATCGGCTCGGCATCGCGACGCAGGATCGTCGGCGGCCGCCGCAGTTCGTTGAAGACCGCGATGCCGATCACGCCCACGTCGGCGGGACGTCCGGTACGCGCCGCGTACGAGTCGGGCAGCGCGGTGAACTCGAAGGCCGCGACCTGATCGACGTTCTTCCGCCAGCCGTCGATCTCCGTGTTCCGGTACGGCGCCAGCACGTAGCCGGTCTGGCTCCATGCCGCGGTGTCGCCGGAGATCGCGTTGATGCCGTCGACCGCGACGACGTTGAGCGTGCGCTGGCCGTTGCGATTCGTCAGCCTCACGCCGTAGCGCGAGCCGGGACGGCCCGCGATCCACCATTCGCCGTCGTGGCGGACCGGTGTCAGCGTCTCGCCGGTCGTTCGATCGACGACCTGCACGTCGATCAGCTGGCCGACCGCGTGGGCGGGCGGTGTGGCCGCGAGCGCGAGCGCGGCTGCGAGGGAAGCCAGGGGCTTGAAGGGCATCGTCGTTCTCCATCGGGTCGATGGGGATGTGAACGACGAACGCGACGCGACGGGGTCGGGGGCGATCGATATTTTTCGAGAAAGCGAAGGCCTGTTCGTACCGTCGCCGCGGCCCCACGCCGGGGAAGCCGGCCCTCCGCTTCCTCAGCCGCCCAGGTAGGCTTCTCGCACGCGCGGGTTCACCATCAACGCCGACGCGTCGTCGGTCATCACCACGCGTCCGGTCTCGAGCACGTAGCCGCGCGACGCGAGGCGCAACGCCTGCCTGACGTTCTGTTCGACGAGGAAGATCGACAGGCCCTCGCGGTTGAGCGCGGCCAGCGTGCGGAAGATGTCCTGCACGATCAGCGGCGCGAGACCCATCGACGGCTCGTCGAGCAGCAGCAGTCGCGGCCGTGCCATCAACGCACGGCCGATCGCGAGCATCTGCTGTTCCCCGCCCGACAGGTTGCCCGCGGCACCCGAGGCGCGCTCGCGCAGTCGAGGGAACATCGTGAAGATCCGTTCGAGGTCCTGCTCGCGGCCGACGCGGTCGCGCCGGCTGTAGGCGCCGAGCTCGAGGTTCTCGCGCACCGTCAACGTCGTCAGCGTGGCGCGCCCTTCGGCCACCTGCACGAGTCCGCGTTGGACGATGCGATGCGCAGGCAGGCCGGTGATGTCCTCGCCGTCGAACAGCACGCGTCCGCCCGACTTCGGGATCAGGCCCGACAGCGCGAGCAGCGTCGTCGACTTGCCGGCGCCGTTGGCGCCGACCAGCGTCGTGATCGCACCCGCATCGACCGCGAGGTCGATGCCTTTCACCGCTTCGATGTGGCCGTAGGCGACCGCCAGCCCCTCGACCGACAGCAATGCGGTCACCGTCGCGCCTCGACGTCGAGCCGGGTCGGCGACCCGAGTCCGGGGTAGTCGCCCGACAGGTCGGGCAGATGGACCGGATGTTCCTGTGTCAGGTCCAGCGGTTCGTCGTCGTCGCGCCCGAGATAGGCCTCGATCACGCGCGGGTCGTTGCGGATCGCCGACGGTGGGCCGTCCGCGATGATGCGGCCGAAGTTGAGCACGCCGATGCGCGAGCACAGTCCCATCACGAAGCGCATGTCGTGCTCGATCAGCAGCACCGTGTAGCCGCGCGTCGCGATCGCTTCGATCTCGCGCATCAGCCCGGTCTTCTCGACGCTGTTCATGCCGGCGACCGGCTCGTCGAGCAGCAGCAGCTTCGGCTCGGTCGCGAGCGCGCGCGCGAGTTCGAGCTTGCGCTGGTCGCCGTACGACAGCTCGTCCGCAAGCTCGTCGGCGCGGCCGTCGAGGCGGACCCACGACAGCAGTTCGAGCGCACGGTCGCGCGCCCGCTTCTCGGCAGCACGATAGCCGGCCGACGCGAACAGCAGGCCGAGCGGGCCGTAGGTCAGATGCCGGTGCATGCCGACGACGACGTTCTCGAGCAGCGTCATCTCCTTGAACACGCGGATGTTCTGGAAGGTGCGCGCGAGACCGAGCTGCGTGATCCGGTGCGGACGCCGACCGACCAGGCTCGTGCCGTCGAAGGTGACCGTGCCGCCGGTGGGCGCGTAGAGGCCCGTGACGATGTTGAAGAGCGTGGTCTTTCCCGCGCCGTTCGGGCCGATCAGTCCGTGGATGCCGCCTTGCGGGACGACGAGGTCGATCGCCTGCAGCACCTCGAGGCCGCCGAAGCTCTTCGACAGGTTGCGCAGCTCGAGCATGTCAGGGCGCCTTCGGCATGCCGATGTCGACCGCGGCGCGGTGCGGCCCTCGGCCGAACCATCGCCGGAAGCGCTGCGGATCCCAGATGCCCTTCGGCAGGAACAGCACGATGACGACGAGGATCAGTCCGTTGACGACGAGGCGGAAATCGCGCAGCGACCGCAGCGCCTCGGGCAGCAGCGTGAGGATGGCGGCGCCGACGATCGGACCCGGCAGGCCGCCGATGCCGCCGAGGATCGCCATCGTCAGGATGTCGACGCCGCGATCGAAGCCGAACTCCTGCGGACCGATGAAGAACGTGAGGTGCGCATCGAGGCCGCCGGCGAGCCCGGCGATCGCAGCGCCGAGCACGAATGCCAGCATCTTCGTGTTCGCGACGTCGATGCCCATCAACCCGGCCGCGGTGTCGTCCTCCTTGATCGCCTCGAAGGCGCGACCGACCTTCGAGCGGCGCAGCCGCCACAGCACGACGACGACGGCGACGAGCGCGACCAGCACGTGCCACCACTCGGTCAGTTGCGGGATGCCGTTCAGTCCGAGCGCGCCGCCGGTGAGCGATTCCCAGTTGAGCAGCGTGATGCGGACGACTTCGCCGAAGCCGAGCGTGGCCATCGCGAGATAGATGCCCGACAGGCGCAGCGTCGGCTTGCCGATGACGAAGGCGAGCACGGCCGGCGTCGCCATCCCGGCGACGAGCGAGACCGGGAAGGGCCACCCGAGGTTCATCGTGATCAGCGAGGCCGTGTAGGCGCCGATGCCCATGAAGGCCGCGTTGCCGATCGACAGCATGCCGCACGACAACGTCAGCCAGATCGACAGCGCGAGCAGCGCGTTGATGCCGAGCGTCAGCACGACGTTGCTGTAGACGGCCCAGAAGTTCGCCATCACACCTTCCGCTCATTGGTCGTGCCGAAAAGCCCCTTCGGCCGCACCAGCAGGATCACGAACAGGAGGCCGAAGGCCACCGCGTCGCGCATCGTCGAGCCGACGTAGGCCACGGACAGGACCTCCGCGAAGCCGAGGAAGAGGCCGGCGAGCAACGCGCCGCGGATGTCGCCCATGCCGCCGAGGATGATGACCGCCACGCCCTTCTGCAGCATCGGCTGGCCCATCAGCGGGAAGATCGCGTTCGAGTAGAGGCCGATCATCACGCCGGCCACGCCGCCGAGCCCGGCCGCGATGAACGAGGTCAGCCTGAAGAGGCCCTCGACGTCGATGCCGACGAGCGACGCGGCCTTCGGCGACTCGGCGATGGCGCGGAGCGCGCGGCCCACCTGGGTCCGGCGGATGACGACGATCAGCGCGGCCATCAGCGCGAACGACAGCAGGATGATCGCGACCTCGATCGCGGTGATGCCGACGCCGAAGGCCTCGATCGTGTCGGTCGGGATCGTGCCGGCCGGGAAGCGGATGTTCTGGGCCCCGAAGACCCCCTGCACCGCGTTGTTGAGCGCGATGCCGATGCCGATCGTCGCGATCATCGGGATGAGGTGCGGCGCATCGCGTCGCCTCAGCGGCTTCAGCACCAGCACGTCGATGACGAGGCCGAAGGTCCCGGACACGGCGAACGCGAACGGCAGCGCGAGCCAGAGCGGCATCCCGAAGCGCGACAGCGCCTCGACGCCGGCGTACGCGCCGACCATGAAGATCGCGCCGTGCGAGAGGTTGATGACGCCGAGCACGCCGAAGATCAGCGTGAAGCCGAGCGCGAACAGCGCGTAGAGCGCGCCGAGCGAGAGGCCGTTGACGAGTTGCTGGGCTAGCACTTGCGCATGTCGTCCGGCCGACGCCGGGTTCTCGTGGACAACGGTTGCAGCAGGATCGCGTCCCGGCCCGCGCCGGGAGGCGCGGAGCGGCTCACTTCTCGATCGCGAACTTCCCGTCCTTCGTGACGCTGACGATCGGCGTCTGCTGCGCGTCGTAGCCGGCCGGCTTGCCGGACTTGTCGGTCACGCGGCGGAACTCGAAGGCGCCGGTCGCGCCGGTGTGCTTCACGGTCGGCAACGCGTCGCGCAGCGCCGCGCGGTCGCTGGCGAGGTTGCTCGTCAGCTTCGTCTTCCGCAACGCTTCGGCGACGATGTACATCGCGTCGTAGCCCTGCGCCGCGAACTGGTCCGGATCGCTGCCGAACCTGGCGCCGTAGGCCTTGATGAAGCGGCTGTTCTCGGCCGTCGCGTTGGACGCCGACCACGGACTGCCGACGTAGAGGCCGTCGGACGATCCCTTCGCGAGATCGAAGACCTTGGTCGAGTTCATCCCGTTGCCGCCGACCACCGGCACGTTGAGGCCGATCTGACGGGCCTGCACCATGATCGGCGCGCCTTCGGCGAGCAGCGCCGACAGCACGATGGCGTCCGGGTTGGTGGCCTTGATCTTCGTCAACTGGGCCTTGAAGTCGACGTCGCCCTTCGCGAACGTCTCGGTCGTGGTCACCGGGATCTTCAGGTCGTCGAGCGCCTTCCGGAAGTTGTCGTAGCCGCTCTTCGTGAAGACGTCGTCGTTGCCGTACAGCACCGCGACCTTCTTCACGCCGGCCTTGGCGACCGCCATCTTCAGCGTCTCGGGCAGCACGTCGGCCTCGGTCACCGAATTGCGGAACACGTAGTCGCCGATCGTCGTGATGCCGTCCGCGGTATTGGACGTGCCGAAGGCCACGGTCTTCGCGGCCTGCGCGATCGGGTCCGCGGCCTGTGCCGAGTTCGACAGCGTGGGACCGAAAGTCATCAGCACGTTGTCCTGGAAGATCAGCTTCTTGAAGACGTTGATCGCCTCTTCCTTCTTGCCCTGTTCGTCCTCGACGACGAGCGCGAGCTTGTTGCCGCCCACGCCGCCGGCCGCGTTGATCTCGTCCATCGCGAGCGTCAGGCCGTTGCGGATCGAGACGCCGTACTGCGCGGCGCCGCCCGAGAGGGCCTCGGCCGCGCCGAGCTTGATGTCGGCGGCGTGCGCGGCGCCGACCGCCATCAGGGCGACGGCCGCGGATGCGAGTCGCAGCGGAAAGCGCGGGCCGGTGCCCAGGCCGAGGGGTGGGAGTCTCATCGTCTTCTCCGGATGTTCTGTGTGTGCCGCGACGGTTCGTGGACCGCCGCGGTGCCGCGTGCGGCTCGCGGTCGAGCGCCGAAGAATATCAGGCGGTCGTCGCCCGGTTGCTGAGCGAAAACCCCGAGAAGCGCGACGCGTGCAGCGCCGGACGGGTCGCGTGCGCCGTCGCAGGTCGGCCGCCGAACGCGTCCGAAGCCGGGGCGCTTCGATCGCGATCGTCCTCAACATCCCGGCCGTGCTGTCGATGAGCGCTTAGCCGACGCGAGAACGGGTCCCCGCGATCGCGTCGCCTGCGAAGCCCTTCGGATGCGGTCCGCGCGGGCCCGGATCGCATCGCCGATGCGACCCGGGTCGCGGGAGCCGGACGAAGGATGCGGTTCGCTCGAGAGGCGGCATGCGCGATTTCTATCTACGACTGATCGGCCAGCACGACCTCTGGATGTCGGGCGTCGCCCTCGTCATCTGCGTCCTCGGGACGTACGCGACGTCGACGCTCGGTCGTCAGGCCGCGGCGGCGAGCGCCCGTCGCGCACGCGTGCGCTGGCTGCTCCTCGGCATCCTCGCGCTCACGTTCTCGATCTGGTCGAGCTCGTTCATCGCGATGCTGGGCGCTCGCGTCGTCATGCCGTCGGGCTTCGCGCCGGAATCGATGATCGCTTCGTTCATCGCGGCCTTCGTGCTGGTCGGCCTCGGCGCGACCGTGACGCTCACAGGGCGATTCCCGTACGCGGCCGCATTCGGCGGCGCCATCGCGGGACTGGCGATCTCGGTGATGCATTACATCGGCATGAGCGGCTTTCGCGTGGTCGGAACGATCGAATAGGACCTCGCGGCCGTCGCCGCCTCGGTGTTGTTCGCCATCGTCCTGCTGGTGCCGGCGACGCTCGTCTGGGTCCGCAGTCGGTCGCGCAATCCCGCTCTGCCGATCGTCCTCTTCGCGGTCGCCATCTGCGGTGACCACCTGGTCGCGATGAACGCGGCGATCATCAACTACGACCCCAATGTCGTCCTCCGGCACGAGGGGCTGATCGGCGACAGCGAACTGGTCCGCATCATCGGCGTGATCGCCGCGTCGATCCTGGCGTTGACCTGCATGGCGCGGATGCTCGGTCGCAAGAACCACGGCCGTCGCGAGGCCCAGAGGCAGCAGTTGCAGCAGCTCGCCGACGTGGCGGTCGAAGGCCTGATCGTCTGCGCCGGAACGCGCATCGTGTGGATCAATCGCAGCCTCGAGTCGCTGGTGGCCGGCCAACGCGCGGACTACGTGGGTCGCGCGCTCGAATCGCTGCTGGCGTTGCCGCCGCTGCCGCACGACCACGAGGTCGACGCGACGCTGCGCATCGGCGACGACGAGCGATCGTCGGTACCGGTCCGTGTCATCTCGCGCCCCATCGCGATGCTCGGCCGGCCTCACGTCGTATTCGCGGTCCGTGATCAGCGCGAGCGCCTGCGTACCGAGGCCGAGATGGAACGGCTGGCCAACAGCGACACGCTCACGGGGCTGCCGAACCGGACGCGCTTCAACGCCGTGCTGACGCAGATGCTCGCGGCGAAGCGCGATGGGACGAACGGCTTCGCGCTGCTGTCGCTCGACCTCGATCGCTTCAAGACGGTCAACGACAGCTGCGGTCACGCGGCCGGCGACGCGGTGCTCGTCCAGGTGTCCCGACGGCTCGTCGCGCTGGTCCGCGCCGGTGATCTCGTGGCGCGCATCGGTGGGGACGAATTCTCGATCGTCGCGGCCACGAGCGGAGACAGGACGGCGATCGGCGCGCTGGCCGAGCGTGTCATCGCCGTCCTGTCGCGCCCTTTCGTCGTCGACGGACGCACGCATCAGATCGGCGTCAGCGTCGGCATCGCGTTCGCCGGCAGCGACGGCGCCGATCCCGAAGCGCTGACCCGCTCCGCGGACCTCGCGCTGTACCGCGCGAAGGCCGAGGGTCGCGGCATCTGCCGGCTGTTCGAGGACGGCATGCGCCGGCGCATGCAGGAACGGCACGGGCTCGAGAGCGACCTGCGTCGCGCGATCGAGCGCAACGAATTCGTGCTGCACTACCAGCCGCAGGTCGACGCGGCCACCGGCGCCTTCACGGGCGCGGAGGCGCTGATCCGCTGGGTGCATCCGGAGCGTGGGCTGGTGTCGCCGGCCGACTTCATCCCGATCGCCGAAGAGACCGACCTGATCTCGCGTATCGGCGCCTGGGTGCTGCGCACCGCCTGCCGCGAGGCCGCCCGCTGGCCCGATCGATTCGTCCTGGCGGTCAACCTCTCTCCGCTGCAGTTCCGCGACCCGACGCTGATGTCGACGGTCGCGTCGGCGCTGTCGTGGTCGGGCCTGCCGGGCGGACGTCTCGAACTCGAGATCACCGAGAGCGTGCTGATCGAGGACGTCGGTCAGGTCCGCGTCGTGCTCGACGCGCTGAAGCGGCTCGGCATCCGCCTCTCGCTCGACGACTTCGGCACCGGCTATTCGTCGCTCGGCCAGTTGCATCGCCTGCCGTTCGATCGCATCAAGATCGATCATTCGTTCATCCGCCGCTTGCCCGACGACGCCGGCAGCGCGGCCATCGTTCGCGCCGTCGTCGCGCTCGGCAAGGGATTCGGCATGCAGACGACCGCGGAAGGCGTCGAGGATCCGGCGCAGCTGCGCTTCGTGACCGAGGCCGGCTGCGACAACATCCAGGGCTTCCTGTTCAGCCGGCCCGTCGTGGCCGAAGCGTTGCCCGCCGTCTTCCACGGCGTCGGGCAGGACGGGCCGAGCGCGTGCGCTGCGGTTCCCGTCGTGCAGCCGATGACCGCGGCGCATGCCTGGACGGCCTCCGCCCGATCGGCCGCGACCGCGGCGGCCGTGATCGTCGTCGACCCGGGCCGCTCGCTCAGCGACCGGCGACGGTCACGCGGCCTCGCATGAACGGGTGGATGGGGCACGCGTAGTCGTAGATGCCCGCCGTCGCGAACGCATTCGTGAATCGCCGGCCCGGAAGGATCAGGTCCTCGCCTGCCTCGCCTGCCTCGCCTGCCGCGCCTGCCTCGCCTGCCTCGCCTGCCGCGAACGCGACGCCGTGCGGCGCGCCGTCCGCGTTGGTCCATGTCACGGTCTCGCCGACGACCGCATCGAGCGCGGCCGGCGCGAACGCGAAGTCGCGGATCGCGACGACGCGCTCGCCCGTCGATGCGCTCGCGTCGGCCGCCGCGAGCGGTAC
>CALMOR010000122.1:0-278 GCA_937872165.1 uncultured Burkholderiales bacterium
TCGCGCTCCCGAGGCGACCCAGCGACCGAGCGCCGCGCGTTCGTCGTCGGTGATGCCGGTCGCGTTGTTGAGCGGCATGACCTTGAGGACGACGGCCTGCTGTTCGATGTCGCGCGCGTGCTGCACGATGCCCTCGGGCGTGTCGAGGCGAACGTCCTTGTTGGCGAAGGCCGCGTTGTGACACATCACGCAACGCGTCTCGACGATGCCCAGCACCCGAGCGAACGAGACCGGCTCGAGGGCCGCCGCGTCCGGGCGTGCCGTCGGCCTCGCCGGAG
>CALMOR010000122.1:288-4357 GCA_937872165.1 uncultured Burkholderiales bacterium
GCGCCGATCCACGCCGTGGCGGCGATCAATGCCAGCGCGACCGGCACCAGCTCCCAGCGCGACGGTGCCTTGTGTCTGAGCACGAAGAACAGCCGGATCACGGCGCCGGCCGCCATCAGCAGGATCAGCGCGAGCCAGTTCCAGCGACCCTGCGTCAGCGTCCCGTAGTGGTTCGAGATCATCGCGACGATGACCGGCAGCGTCACGTAGGTGTTGTGCACGCTGCGCTGCTTGCCGCGCCGGCCGTGGTTGGCATCCGGTACCTGGCCCGCGCGCAGCGAGGCCACGACCTTGCGCTGTCCCGGAATGATGACCATCGCGACGTTCGCGCTCATCATCGTCGCGAGCATCGCACCGGTGAGCAGGAACGCCGCGCGGCCGGCGAACAGATGGCAGGCCACCCATGCGGCCGCGCACACGTAAGCGAAGACCAGCACGCCCACCTTGAGATCGCCGCCGACGTCGCCCGATGCGTCGCGGCCCACGACGCGGCAGATGCCGTCGTAGACCACCCAGCCGAAGACGAGATAGCCGAGCGCGCCGGCGACCGCGGCGCCCGGCGACCAGGCGAACACTCGGGCGTCGACGAGGAAGCTCGATGCGTTGACGAAGTAGAGGACCGTCAGCAGGCAGAAGCCCGACAGCCAGGTCGCGTACGACTCCCAGTACGACCAGTGCAGATGCTCGGGCAGCTGCTTCGGGGCGACACGGTACTTGGCGAAGTGATAGAAGCCGCCGCCGTGCACCGCCCACGATTCGCCGTCGACGCCCTTGGCGAGCTGGTCCGGGTCGGTCGGCTTGTAGAGCCGGTCGTCGGTCAGCACGAAGTGGAAGGATGTGCCGATCCACGCGATCGCGACGATCACGTGCAGCCAGCGCAGCAGCAGGTTGGCCCATTCGAGCAGATAGGGATCGACGACGTCGGTCATCAGCTGCCCCGATAGGTCGAATAGCTCCACGGCGAGACCAGCAGCGGCACGTGGTAGTGCCCGTCGTGGTCCGCGATCGCGAAGTCGATCGGCACGCGGTCGAGGAACGGCGGGTCCGCGAGCGCCGTCCCCTTCGCGCGGAAGTAGTCGGCCACGCCGAACGAGAGCCGGTAGCGCCCCGACCGGAAGGCGTCGCCTTCCAGCAGCGGCCCGCGGGCGCGCCCGTCGTCGTCGAGCGTCAGTGAACGGAGCGTCTCGTCGGGGTCGAGCCGGGTGAGGGTGACGGTCATGCCGGCCGCGGGACAGCCGTTGGCCGTGTCGAGCACGTGCGTGGTGAGCTTGCCGATGATGGCGCCTGCGCGAAGAGAGGGGAGGACGGTCGGTGCGGCTCTCGGGACGCTCGACCGGTGTCGGCAAAGTGTATGCATTTTCATGCGATCGGCCAACGCGCTTCGGCGCGCCGGGGACCGTACGGCGACACGCAGTTATCATCGCCGCCGATGATCCTCGACCCCGACTATCCCCGCGACCTGGTCGGTCACGGCCGCGACGTCCCGCATGCCGGCTGGCCCGACGGCGCCCGCATCGCCGTCCAGTTCGTCCTCAACTACGAGGAGGGCGGCGAGAACAGCGTGCTGCACGGGGACGAGGGGTCCGAACAGTTCCTCTCTGAGATCATCGGCGCGGCGGCCTACCGGGACCGTCACCTGTCGATGGAATCGATCTACGAGTACGGATCGCGGGTCGGAGTCTGGCGCATCCTGCGCGAGTTCGAGCGGGTCGGCTGGCCGTTGACGGTGTTCGGAGTCGGCATGGCGCTCGCGCGTCGGCCCGATCTCGTCGACGTCTTCGTCGAACGCGGCGACGAGATCGCCAACCACGGGCTGCGCTGGATCCACTACCAGGCGATGCCGGCGGCGCTCGAGCGCGAGCACGTGGCCGAGAGCACGCGACTGCTGCGCGCGCTGACGCGGGACCGTTGGCCGCTCGGCTGGTACACGGGACGCGACAGTCCCAACACGCGCCGGCTCGTGGTCGACCACGGCGGCTACGAGTACGACAGCGACTACTACGGCGACGACCTGCCGTTCTGGACCACGGTCGAGGCGTCCGACGGCACGACGCGAGCGCATCTCGTCGTGCCTTACACGCTCGACGCGAACGACATGCGCTTCGGCACGCCGCAGGGCTTCAACACCGGCGACCACTTCTTCACCTATCTGCGCGACGGCTTCGACGCGCTCTATGCCGAAGGCGACCCCGCGGGACTGGACCGCCCGAAGATGATGAGCATCGGCATGCATTGCCGGCTGCTCGGGCGGCCGGGTCGCATCGGGGCGTTGCGACGCTTCATCGACCACGTCGCCGCGCACCGGGCGGTCTGGGTCTGCCGGCGTATCGACATCGCACGCCACTGGAAGTCGACGCATCCGTTCGCGGGTGGTCGATGAACGACGCGCTCGATCGGCTGAACGCCGCGTCGCGCGACGACGCGATCGCGCTGCTCGACGGCCTCTACGAGCACTCGCGATGGGTCGCCGAAGCCGGCAGCGCGGCGCGACCTTTCGCGACCGTCGCCGCGTTGAAGCGCGCGCTGTCGACGATCGTGCACGGCGCGTCCCACGACGCGCGGCTCGCGTTGATCCGAGCGCATCCGGCGCTGGCCGGCAAGGCCGCGCTGGCCGGCGACGTCACCGAGGCGTCGAGCGACGAGCAGAGCCGCGCCGGGCTCCTCCACTGCACCGCGGACGAGTTCGACACGCTGCAACGGCTCAACGACGACTACCTCGCGCGCTTCGGATGGCCGTTCATCCTCGCGGTGCGCGGCCCGCGCGGCGTCGGCCTCGCGCGCGACCGGATCATCGCGACCTTCGAACGTCGGGCACGGGCGCATCCCGATGCGGAGTTCGCCGAGTGCCTGCGCCAGATCGATCGCATCGCGGAGCTCCGCATCGACGAACGCTTCGCGGCGCGACCCGAACGCGGCGAGACGACCTGGGACCGCGCCGAGGCGCTCGCGGCATGGAGCGACCCGGGCTTCGCGGAGCAGGGCCAGCTGACGGTGACGTACCTGACCGACGCGCATCGGGCCTGCGCGCGCCAGCTCGAGCGGTTCATGAGCGACGCCGGCTTCGACGAGGTCGCCACCGATCCGGTGGGCAACGTCGTCGGCGTCTACCACGGCGAACGGCCGGACGCGAAGCGCCTGATGAGCGGCTCGCACTACGACACGGTCCGCAACGGCGGCCGCTACGACGGTCGACTGGGCATCCTCGTTCCGATCGCCGCGGTCGAGCGCCTGCACCGCGAACGGCGGCGCCTGCCGTTCGGCATCGAGGTGGTGGGCTTCGCGGAGGAGGAAGGGCAGCGCTACAAGGCCGCCTTCCTCGGCTCGCGCGCCGTGATCGGTCGCTTCGAATCCGCGTGGCTCGATCAGGCCGATGCCGACGGCGTCTCGATGCGCGACGCGATGCTGCACGCCGGGCTGCCGGGCACCGCGGAGGCGATCGCCGCGGTCGCGCGCGATCCGTCCGACTATCTCGGCTTCGTCGAGGTCCACATCGAACAGGGGCCGGTGCTGAACGACCTCGGCCTGCCGCTCGGAATCGTCACGTCGATCAACGGCAGCCGGCGCCATCAGTGCGAAGTCGTCGGCGTCGCGAGCCATGCCGGCACGACGCCGATGGACAGCCGGCGCGACGCGTTCAACGCGGTGGCCGAGCTCGCATTGTTCCTCGAGGCGCGGGCGGCATCGGTGCCGGACCTGGTCGGGACCGTCGGCATCGTCTCCGTGCCGGGCGGCTCGACCAACGTCGTGCCGGGTCGATGCCGCTTCACGCTCGACATCCGCGCGACGACCGACGCGGTACGCGACGCCTGCGTCGACGACGTGCTGGCGCGTCTCGAGACGGTCTGCGCGCGTCGCGGCCTGTCGTTCACCGTCGAGGAGACGATGCGGGCGGCGGCCTGTCCGAGCGCACCGGACTGGCAGCGGTGCTGGGAAAGCGCGGTCGAATGCCTCGGGCTGCCGGTCCATCGCCTGCCGAGCGGAGCGGGACACGACGCGATGATGCTGCACGAAGCGATGCCGCAGGCGATGCTGTTCGTGCGCGGCGAGAACGCCGGCATCAGCCACAACC
>CALMOR010000123.1:0-6405 GCA_937872165.1 uncultured Burkholderiales bacterium
CATCAAGGACGGCTATCACGGCGACACCAGCCGCATGTTCCTCGTCGGCGATGCCTCGATCCAGTCCCGGCGACTGGCCGCGGTCACCTTCGAATGCATGTGGCTCGGGATCCGTCAGGTCAGGCCCGGCGGCCATCTGGGGGACATCGGATACGTGATCCAGCGCCATGCGGAGCGCAACGGCTTCTCGATCGTGCGCGAGTTCTGCGGCCACGGCATCGGCCGACGCTTCCACGAGGACCCGCAGGTCCTCCACTACGGCCGACCCGGTACGCTCGAACAGCTCCGTCCGGGGATGATCTTCACGATCGAGCCGATGATCAACGCGGGCCGTCGCGACATCAAGGAGATGAAGGACGGCTGGACCATCGTGACCAAGGACCACAGCCTGTCCGCGCAATGGGAGCACACGGTGCTGGTCACGGAGACGGGCTTCGAGGTGCTGACCGTCTCGGCGGGCACGCCGGCCCCGCCCCCAGAGATCGCGACGGCCGCCTGACCGCGCCTGTTTTGCTCCACGCGCCCCGGCACGAAGCGACGCCGTCCGGTTCCGGTTCTTCGGCGACCGCGACGGGAACGCCGGTGCTCGAACCGGTCGTCGATCCGGTACCGGCGCTCGCGACGTTTCCCGCCGAAGCGATCGCGATCCGCGCACAGCTCGATGCGGCGCGCCAGCGGCTCTTCGACGAATTCGACGCGACGCCCCGCGTCGCGCGGCTGCTGCGCGGCCTCGCGACCGCGCACGACGTCGCGTTGCGCTCGTGCTGGAAGCGACTCCCGATGCCGCCATCGGCGGCGCTGGTCGCGGTCGGCGGCTACGGCCGCGGCGAGCTCTATCCCCACTCGGACGTCGACGTGCTCGTGCTCCTCGCCGAGGCGCCGGATCCGGTCGAAGCGGCCGCCATCGAAGACCTCATCGGCGTGCTCTGGGACCTGGGCTTCGAGGTCGGACACAGCGTCCGCACCGCCGCCGAATGCCTCGTCGAGGCCGAGCGCGACATCACCGTTGCCACCGCGCTGCTCGAGGCGCGCTTCGTCGCCGGAAGTCGCGCGCTCGGCGACGAACTGCTCGCGAAGGTGAAGGCCGCGGTCGATCCGCAGCTGTTCTATCGCGCGAAGATGATCGAGCAGCAGCAACGCTACGCGAAGTTCCACGACACGCCGTATGCGCTCGAGCCCAACATCAAGGAAAGTCCGGGAGGCCTTCGGGACCTGCAGATGATCCTCTGGATCGCGCGCGCCGCGGGCTTCGGTTCGTCGTGGAGCGAACTCGAGAGTCGCCAGCTCGTGACGCCTGTCGAGGCGCGACAGCTGCGACGCTGCGAGGCCTTCCTTCAACAGCTCAGGATCCGCCTCCATCGCCTCGCCCGCCGCCGCGAGGATCGACTGGTGTTCGACGTGCAGACCGCGCTGGCCGGCGAGTTCGGCTTCGAGCAGACCACGACGCGCCGCGCGAGCGAGGTGCTGATGCAGCGTTACTACCGCGCCGCGAAGGTCACGACGCAGCTCAACGTGATCGTGCTGCAGACCATCGAGGCCGCGTTGTTCCCGGCGCGCCAGGTCGCGCCGATCGCGCTCGACGAGACCTTCGCCAACGCCGGCGGCCTGCTCGACGTCATCGACGAAGGCGTGTTCTTCCGCAGGCCGGCCGCGCTGCTCGAAGCCTTCCTGGTGATGCAGAAGCACTCCGAGATCGAAGGCATGACCGCGCGACTGATGAACGCCATCTGGCACGGGCGCACGCTGATCGACGCGGCCTTCCGTCGCGACCCGGCGCACCGGGCGCTCTTCATGGAGATCCTGAAACAGCCGCGCGGCATCGTCCATGCGCTGCGACGCATGAACCAGCTGTCGGTGCTCGGCCGCTATCTGCCGGTCTTCCGCCGCATCGTCGGCCAGATGCAGCACGACCTCTATCACGTCTACACGGTCGACCAGCACATCCTGATGGTGGTCCGCAACGTGCGCCGCTTCACGATGCCGGAGTTCGCACACGAGTATCCGCTGTGCTCGCGGCTCGTCGCCAACTTCGAGCGGCCGTGGCTGCTCGCCATGGCGGCGCTGCTGCACGACATCGCCAAGGGCCGCGGCGGCGACCACTCGCGGCTCGGCATGGGAGAGGTCCGCCGCTTCGCGCGCGAACACGTGCTAGACGCGCACGACATCGAATTGCTGGTGTTCCTCGTCGAGCACCACCTGACGATGTCGCGCGTCGCCCAGAAGGAGGACTGGTCCGATCCCGACGTGCTCGGCGACTTCGCGCGCGTCGTGCGCAACGAGCGTCGCCTGACCGCGTTGTACCTGCTCACGGTGGCCGACGTGCGCGGCACGAGCCCGAAGGTGTGGAACGCGTGGAAGGGCAAGCTGCTGGAAGACCTCTACTTCCGCGCGCTGCGCTTCGTCGACAGCCGCGACGGCGGCGCACCGAGCGCCCCCGCCGAACTCGAGTCGAGGCGCGACGAGGCGCGTCGCATCCTCGACCTCTACGCGTTCGACCACGACGCGATCGAACGCCTCTGGCAACGTCTCGACGTCGCGTGGTTCATGCGGCACGACGCGCAGGACATCGCGTGGATCACGCGCGCCTTCGCGCTGATGCGCGACACGTCGCGTCCCCGCGTGAAGGCGAGGCTCTCGCCGGCCGGCGAAGGCCTGCAGATCGCGGTCTTCACGCTCGACCAGCCCGACCTCCTGGCCCGCATCTGCCAGTACTTCGATCGTCAGCGCTTCTTCATCGTCGACGCGCGCGTCCACACGACGCTCGGCAACGAAGGCGAGCGCCACGCGCTCGACAGCTTCCACGTGCTCGACCCCGACGGCGGCCACTACCGTGATCGCATCGCCAGCATCGAGCGCGATCTCGCCCAGCATCTCGCGCATGCGACGCCGCTGCCGTTGCCGAGCACCGGCCGGCCGTCGCGTCAGTCGCGCAGCTTCCCGATCGCGCCGAGCGTCGACCTGCGACCCGACGACCGGGGCCGCTTCTTCCTGATGACGCTGTCGACTTCGGATCGCGACGGCCTGCTGTACGCGATCCTGCGCATCTTCGCCAGCCATCGCATCAACGTGCAGGCCGCCAAGATCACGACGCTCGGCGAACGCGTCGAGGACTTCTTCCTGCTCGACGGGTCGACGCTGTCCGACGCGAAGGCGCAGATCAAGCTCGAGACCGAGCTGCTCGAGGTGCTCGCCGCATGACCATGCCGCCGAGTCGGCCGCCGCGCACGCGAGCACCGGCCCCGCACGCGTCCTCGTCCGCCACCGTCGCCAAGCCCGTGGACGACGCAGCGGGGTCGATGCGCCTGTCGAAGCGGATGGCCGAGCTCGGTCTCTGCTCGCGTCGCGAGGCCGACGAGTGGATCACGCGCGGCTGGGTCTATGTCGACGGCGTGCGCACCGACGTGCTCGGCAGCAAGGTCCTGCCGGCGCAGAAGGTCACCGTCACGAAGGCGGCGGTGCAGGAACGCGAGCAGCGCGTCACGGTCCTCGTCAACAAGCCGATCGGCCTCGTGTCGGGCCAGGCGGAGGACGGCTACAAGCCGGCGTCGACGCTGGTGGTCCCGGCGCATCACTGGTCGGGCGACGCGCGCAAGCTGGCTCCCGAGTGGCGACCGCCGCGCGGCCTCGCGCCGGCCGGTCGGCTCGACATCGATTCGACCGGACTGCTGGTGCTGACGCAGGACGGCCGCGTCGCGCGCCAGCTCGTCAACGACGACTCGGAGATCGAGAAGGAGTACCTGGTCCGCGTCGCGGGCTCGCTGACCGACGACGAGTTGCGACTGCTGCGCCACGGGATGGCGCTGGACGGAGTCGCGCTGAAGCCGGCCGAGGTGTCGTGGCAGAACCGCGAGCAGTTGCGCTTCGTGCTGCGCGAGGGGCGCAAGCGCCAGATCCGCCGCATGTGCGAGGCCGTCCGGCTGCATGTCCTCGGGCTGCGCCGCGTGCGCATCGGCCGCGTGATGCTGGGCGAGCTTCCGGTCGGACAGTGGCGTCATCTCGGGCGCGACGAGGCCTTCTGACGCGATCGGGCCGCCGCTCGCGGCTCAGTCGTCGACCATCTCCTCGCCGGGGAACAGCTCTTCGGTGAAGCCGAAGTTCGAGAAGTCGCGGATGCGCATCGGGTAGAGGATGCCGTCGAGATGATCGACCTCGTGCTGCACAATGCGCGCATGGAAGCCGGTCGCGACGCGATCGATCGGCACGCCGTATTGATCGAAGCCGCGATAGCGGACGCGTTCGCTGCGCGGCACGACGCCGCGCATGCCGGGCACCGACAGGCATCCTTCCCAGCCGTCCGCCTCGGCGTCGTCGAGCGGCTCGATCGTCGGGTTGACGAGCACCGTCCGCGGCACCGGGTCGGCGTCGGGATAGCGCTGATCGGTCGGCGAGAAGCCGAAGATGACGATGCGCCGATCGACGCCGATCTGCGGCGCCGCGAGGCCCGCGCCGTGCGCGTCGTGCATCGTGTCGAACAGGTCCGCCACCAGCGAGTGCAACTCGTCGCTGCCGAAGCGCTCGATCGGCCGGGCCACGCGCAACAGCCGTGGATCGCCCATGCGAAGGATCGGATGGATCATCGTCGGGCTCAGGCGGGATGAGCGCCGCTCTCTCGAACGAACGAGACGATCAGCGCGCGGACGTTGCCCATCGCGATCTCGAGGACGCGTCCGATCTCGGTGGTCGAGATGGAGTGCTTCGAGTCGCCGCGACCGGCCGCGTGGTTGACGACGACCGCGAGCGCCGCGTACGGAAGGTCGAGCTCGCGAGCCAGTGCCGCCTCGGGCATCAGCGTCATGCCGACGACGTCGGCGCCGTCGCGTTCGACGCGATCGATCTCGGCCGCCGTCTCGAGGCGCGGGCCCTGCATGCAGGCATAGCAACCGCCGTCGATCAGCACGTGGCCTTCGCCGCCGGCGACGGCGAGCAGGCGTTCGCGCAGCGCGGGGTCGTACGGCAGCGTGAAGTCGATGTGGGTGACCGGCCGCTCGGGTCCGTCGAAATAGGTGGAGTCGCGGCCCCACGTGTAGTCGAGCATCTGGTCGAGCACCGCGATCGCGCCGGGTTGCATGTCGTCGCGCACGCCGCCGACCGACGCGACCGCGATCACGCCTTCGACGCCGAGCGCCTTCAGCGCATGCAGGTTGGCGCGATAGTTGATGGCATGCGGCGGGATGGTGTGGCCGTGCCCGTGACGCGGCAGGAAGGCGACCGGCACGCCGTCGATGCGACCGATGGTGACCGGTCCCGAAGGCTCGCCCCACGGCGTGCGGACCACCTCGCGCCGATCGATCTCGAGCTCGGCGAAGGACGTCAGTCCGCTGCCTCCCAGAATGCCGAACATGCAATCCTTTCCCGGAACGTGGTCCGGAACGTCGTCGATGAATGGACCGCGAAGGCTAGCGTGCGGCCCCGTGTCGGTCGATATATCCGTGGAGATACGTCGCGAACTCGCCGCCCACTTCGTGGTGCTTGAGGCCGAGCTCGACCGTTGCCTTGAGGTAACCGATCTTGGAGCCGCAATCGTAGCGCACGCCATCGAAGCGATAGGCCAGCACCGGTTCGTCCTGCAGCAGCGCGACGATGCCGTCGGTCAACTGCAGCTCGCCGCCCGAACCGGGCCTGATCTTCTTCAGCCGGTCGAAGATCGAGCCGCTCAGGATGTAGCGGCCGACCACCGCCAGCGTCGACGGGGCGTCGCCCGCCTCGGGCTTCTCGACCATGTGCGTGATTTCCTCGAGGCGCTTGTCGCCGCCGGCCAGCGACGAGCCCGCCTTCGTGCCGACGATGCCGTAGGACTTCGTCTCCGCCGGCGGCACGTCCTGCACCGCGAGCACGCTCGCATGCTTGAGGTCGTACACCCGGACCATCTGCTCGAGCACGCCCGAGACGCCGTCGGCCGTGTCCATCAGGTCGTCGGCGAGCAGCACGGCGAACGGCTCGTGACCCACGACCGGCAGCGCGCACAGCACCGCATGGCCGAGACCGAGAGCTTCGTTCTGACGGATGTAGATGCAGTTGACCGACGGCGGCACCGTGTTGCGCACGATCTCCAGCAGCGCCTGCTTGTTCTTCGCCTCCAGCTCGGCCTCCATCTCGTAGGCCTTGTCGAAGTGGTCCTCGATGGCGCGCTTGTTGCGGCCGGTGATGAAGACCATGTCGGTGATGCCGGCCTGCGCGGCCTCCTCCACCGCGTACTGGATCAGCGGCTTGTCGACGACCGGCATCATCTCCTTCGGACTGGCCTTGGTCGCGGGAAGAAAGCGTGTGCCCATGCCGGCCACGGGGAAGACTGCCTTTTTGACGCGCATGAATGCTCCTGGAGTCGTTGATTCGGTCAGGCCTGCCCGAGCAGCCGCAGCAGCTGGTCCTGGTCGATGAGGGGGATGCCGAGTTCGAGGGCCCTGG
>CALMOR010000123.1:6415-10537 GCA_937872165.1 uncultured Burkholderiales bacterium
GTCCGCGCCGGCCACGACGTAATCGGTCTAGCGGGACACCGAAGCAGAAACCCTGCCACCCGCCTCCTCGAGCTTCGCCTTCGCGTCGTCGCGCGTGAGGTCCTGCAAGCTCCCGGTCAGCACGAAGGTCTTGCCGGACAGCGGGCCGCGCTTCCCGGCATGCGCGGTGTCGGGCACGTCGACGCGCAGCACGGTGCCCTCGGCTTCCGGCCATACGATACCCGCCTCGCGCAGCCGCTCGATGGCGCGACGGTTGTGCGGCTCGGCCAGGAACTGCGCGAGCGCCTGGACGATCTCGTCGCCGATGCCTTCGAGCGGAACGGGCAGGAGGCCTTCGCCCTTCGAGCGGCGACCGGCGTTCTCCTTCTGCACGGTGCGCTTGCGTTCCATCAGCGCCGTCCAGTCCGCGTCGAGCAACGCGTCGAGTCCGCCGAACTCGCGGGCCAGCACGCGCGCCACTTCCTCGCCGACGTGGCGGATGCCGAGCGCGTAGAGGAAGCGCGCGAAGGTCGTGCGCTTCGCGCGCGCGATCGCGTCGATCAGGTTGGTCGCCGACTTGTCGGCCATGCGGTCGAGCGCGGCGACGCCGGGTTGGTCGAGCGCGAACAGGTCCGCGGGCGTGCGCACGAGGTCGCGCGCGACGAGCTGGTCGACGACCTTGGCGCCCAGGCCGTCGATGTCCATCGCGCGTCGCCGCGCGAAGTGCAGCAGCGCCTGCTTGCGCTGCGCCGCGCATACCAGGCCGCCGCTGCAGCGCGCGACCGCCTCGCCGTCCTCGCGCACGATCGCCGATCCGCAAACCGGACACGCGGTCGGTAAAGCGTACTCGACCGCGGAGGCCGGCCTCCGCTCGAAGAGGACGCGCAGCACTTCGGGAATGACGTCGCCGGCGCGACGCACCACGACCGCGTCGCCGATGCGGATGTCCTTGCGACGGATCTCGTCCTCGTTGTGCAGCGTCGCGTTGGTGACGGTGACGCCGCCGACGAACACCGGCGCGAGACGGGCGACCGGCGTGATCGCGCCGGTCCGCCCGACCTGCACGTCGATGGTCTCGATCGTCGTCGTCGCTTCCGCGGCCGGGAACTTGTGGGCGATCGCGAAACGCGGCGCGCGCGACACGAAGCCCAGCCGCCTCTGCGCATCGACGTCGTCGACCTTGTAGACCACGCCGTCGATGTCGTAGGGAAGACCGGCGCGGGCCTTGCCGATCCGGTCGTGGAACGCGAGCAGGCCCGCACCGCCGCGCACCACGGCCCGGTCCGCGGCGACCGGCACGCCGAGCGTGCGGTACCAGTCCAGCAAGGCGCTGTGTCGCGTGGGCATCGCGACCCCGGACGAGCCCGCATCGAAGCGGCCGACCCCGTATGCGAAGAAGCGCAGCGGGCGGCTCGCGGTGATGCGTTGGTCGAGCTGCCGCAGGCTGCCCGCGGCCGCGTTGCGCGGATTGACGAACTCGCGGGCGCCGGCCTCGCGCTGGCGCGCGTTGATGGCGTCGAAGTCGGCATGGAACATCAGCACCTCGCCGCGGATGTCGAGCAACGCGGGGGGATGCCGCCCCTTCAGCCGCAGCGGGATCGATGCGATGGTCTTCGCGTTCGGCGTCACGTCTTCGCCGACCGAGCCGTCGCCGCGGGTCGCCGCCCTCGTCAGCAGCCCGTCCTCGTAGCGCAGCGTGACGGCCAGGCCGTCGAACTTGGGTTCGACCGCGTATTCCACCGTGCCCTCGTCGACCCCGAGAGCCTCCGTCACGCGCCGATCGAAGGCCACGATGCCCGCTTCGTCGAAGGCGTTCGCGAGCGACAGCATCGGGACCTCGTGTTCGACGGTCGGGAGGTCGGCGCGCGGCGCGCCGCCGACGCGTCGCGTGGGCGAGTCGTCGGTGCGCAGATCGGGGTGCTGGTCCTCGATCGCCTGCAGTTCACGGAACAGCACGTCGTATTCGGCATCGGCGACGAGCGGCGCATCGAGCGTGTGATAGGCCTCGTTGAGCCGGTCCAGCTCGTCCCGCAGCGTCTCGGCCCTGCGGGCGACGGTCGATGGGACGGCGGTCATGCGTCGGTCCGCGATCGTGGCGTGCGGATCAACCGGCGTCTCGCGGCAGTCTCACCCGAACAGCGCGAGGGCGCGCGGCGAACCCGCGGGCATCCCGGCGGCGGCGAGCTTCTCGTACACCGGTTCGATCTGCCGGCCGATCGACGCGAGCGCGGCGGGGGCCAGGATGCGCGACTGGTCGTCGACGATCGACGCGCCGAGCGCCACCGACAGCTCGTTGGCCAGCTCCACCAGGCGGTCGAACGGGCGGCGCGACTGCGGTGCCCTCGGCACGTCGAGCAACAGCGTGAGACGCGAGGTCTGCTGGGCGTCGAGCGTGTCGGCGCGGAAGGCCCCGCCGTCTCCGTTCTGCAGCACGAACAGCGTGGCGCCCTGCTCGTCGAGCGCATGGAAGCGGCCGTCCGGCCTGAGGATCAAGCCGTGATCGCGGGCGAGCGCCGCCACGTGGGCGCCGCTCCAGCCGTCCTGCGTGCTCGTCAGGTTGATGCCGATCTGCGCGTCGAGCGGCACGCACTGCGCATCGAGCGCGCGAGCGCGAGCCGTGGTCTCGCGCATGTCGGGGATCTCGCAGCTCGCCGGGATCTGCTCGGAGATGTGCTGGAGCGCCGCCACGAACTCCGACCATTCGATCTCGTTCAACGGTCCGCTGCGGTTGGCGAGCTGCACGGCGACCAGGATGGCCTCGTAGCGCTGGCCTGCGCGGATCGGCTCCTGCGCGTCGCCGCGCACGCCGACCAGCATCACCGGCTGTCGACCCGCATGCCGGAACGCATGCAGCATCGACCATGCACGCTCGCCCGACAGCAGGGTCTCCGGCTCCAGCGTCACCACCGCCTGGATCTCCTGGTCGACCATCGGGCCGGGATGGCCCCCCGTCGCGTCGTCCGGCGGCGAGCCGCTCGCTGGCGCCGAAGCGGTCGACGACGCGGACGACGCGGAGTCCTCGTCGTCGACGACGGTCGGTGCGAACGCGGTTTCGTCGTACGAACCGCGGGCGTCGGCGAACGTCGGTTCGCTGCGCAGGGTCGGCTCGACCGTCGCGCGCGGCCCGTCGTGCTCGACCGCTGCCTCGGTCGCGGCCTGCGGCTTGAAGCGACGCTCGAAGGTTCGCGTGCGTCGCCGTTCGTTCAACGTGTTGAAGAGCCAGATTCCCGCGATCGCGACCAGCGCGAGGACGATGAGGCTCAGTTGCAGGTCGCTCATGGGCCGCCGCTCTCCAGTCGCCGCATCGGGACGGTCCGCATCACGCCGCCTCCTCGATGCGTTCGTCGGCGAAGCCGATGGCGGACTCGAGGTCCACGGCCACGACGCGCGACACGCCCTGCTCCTGCATCGTCACGCCGATCAGCTGCTGGGCCATCTCCATGGCGATCTTGTTGTGCGAGATGAAGAGGAACTGCGTGTGTTCGGACATCGTCTTGACCAGGTTGCAGAAGCGTTCGGTGTTGGCATCGTCGAGTGGCGCGTCGACCTCGTCGAGCAGACAGAAGGGGGCGGGATTGAGCTGGAACATCGCGAAGACCAGCGCGGTCGCGGTGAGCGCCTTCTCACCGCCCGACAGCAGATGGATGCTGCTGTTCTTCTTGCCCGGCGGCTGCGCCATCACCTGCACGCCGGCATCGAGGATCTCGTCGCCGGTCATCACGAGACGCGCCTCGCCGCCGCCGAAGAGCGCGGGAAAGAGCTTGCCGAAGTGCAGGTTGATCGCATCGAAGGTCTGCTGCAGCAACGCGCGCGTCTCCTTGTCGATTCTTCGGATCGCGTCCTCGAGCGTCGCGATCGCCTCGCCGAGGTCGCTCGACTGTGCGTCGAGAAAGGTCTTGCGCTCGCGCGCCGTCGCGAGCATCCGGGCGTCGCAATCCACGCCGAGAAACCGCGCGTCCGGCAGTCGCGTGGCCAAAGCCTGCATGAGCGCGCCGGTGCCGGTGCCGAGTTCGATCACCAAAGGTTCCGCCGGAGTCGAAGCTGGGTAAGCGTTCAGCACAGACACCACAGTTTCCACGGTCTGCGTCAGCATCTCATCGTAATGCGGCACGAAGCGGCGGATGGCGGTGTCGTAATCCCCGG
>CALMOR010000124.1:0-3057 GCA_937872165.1 uncultured Burkholderiales bacterium
GTTCATGGCGACGCCGCGCGGCACGTTCGCGTTCAAGCACTTCTTCTCGCGCAAGCTCGCCACCGTCAGCGGCGGCAGCTGCTCGGCGACGTCGATCCGCGCCGCGATGCGCGAACTGATCGACGGCGAGAGTCGCGAGGATCCGATGTCCGACGTCGTTCTCGCGAAGCGTCTCGCAGACCAGGGACTGTGCGTCGCCAGACGGACGGTCACCAAGTACCGCGGATTGATGCGCATCCCGCCGGTCGAGATGCGTCGCGATCCGGCCCATTGAACGAGCTCCGAGGAAAGACGATGCAGACCATCCTGTTCATCCACGGCATGTTCCTCAATCCGGCGAGCTGGAAAGAGTGGCAGGCATTCTTCACGGCGCGCGGCTACCAGTGCGTCGCGCCGCCATGGCCGCTCCACGACGGCGACCCGGCCGCGCTCCGGGCCGATCTGCCTGCCGGCATCGGCAAGCTGTCGCTGCAGGACGTGATCGACAGCATGGTCGAGGCGGCGGCGCCCTACGAGGATCCGATCCTGATCGGTCATTCGGTCGGCGGGCTGGTCGCGCAGATCCTCGCCAGCAAAGGCATCGGCTCGGTCGCCGTGCCGATCTGCTCGGCGGCACCCAACCGCATGCTGTCGGTCGACTGGGACTTCTTCCGCAACAGCGTCGCGATCACCAATCCGCTGAAGGGCGACGATCCGTTCCCGATGGACGCGGACGGCTTCCACAAGAACTTCGGCAACACGATGGACCGCGCCGCTTCTGACGCCGCATGGGAACGCTATGCGATGGACGAGAGCCGCAACGTCTTCCGCGACGTGATGACCGACGTCGCGAAGATCGATGTCGACCAGCCGCACGTGCCCTTCCTCTTCATCGGCGCCGAGAAGGACGCGATCATCCCGGCCCATCTGTGCGAGCGCAACGCCCGGGCCTACACGGACATCAGCAGCCGTTCCGATTACATGAAGTTCACCGACCGCGGCCATTTCATCTGCGGACAGCCGGGATGGGAAGACGTCGCCCGCTACGTCGCCAACTGGCTCGCCGAAGTCGCGCCGATCCCGGTCTCGCGCGCGGCCGACATCAAACCGGCCTGACAGGCCTGCCATCCGCACACCGTCTCAACGAAAAGGAAATCGATGAAGGCACTGACCTATCACGGCAGCAAGGACGTACGCGTCGAATCGGTCCCCGATCCGACCCTGATCGACGACGACGACATCATCCTTCGCGTGACCTCGACCGCGATCTGCGGATCGGACCTCCACATCTATCGCGGCAAGATCCCGGCGATGGAACACGGCGACATCCTCGGCCACGAGTTCATGGGCGTCGTCGAGGCCGCGGGACCGGCGGTCACCCACCTGAAGCGCGGCGATCGCGTCGTCATCCCGTTCACGATCGCATGCGGCGACTGCTTCTTCTGCACGCAGGACCTGTTCGCGGCGTGCGAGAACACCAACTCCGGCCGCGGCGCGATCATCAACAAGAAGCAGACCCGCCCCGGCGCCGGGCTGTTCGGCTACAGCCACCTGTACGGCGGTTATCCGGGCGGGCAGGCCGAATACGTGCGGGTGCCGAAGGCCAACGTCGGGCCGCTCGTGATCCCCGACTCCGCGCTCTCCGACGACCAGGTCCTGTTCCTGTCCGACATCCTGCCGACCGGATACCAGGCGGTCGTCAACGGCGCCGTCGGCCAGGGTTCGAGCGTCGCGATCTTCGGTGCCGGACCGGTCGGTCTGATGGCCGCCGCGTCCGCACGCATGCTCGGCGCCGAACGCATCTTCATGGTCGACCATCATCAGTACCGGCTCGACTTCGCGGCCGCGACCTACGGCGTCGAGCCGATCAACTTCGACGAGAACGACGACCCGGCCGAGATCATCATCGAGCGCACGGACGGCCGCGGAGTCGACGCGTCGATCGACGCGGTCGGCTTCGAGGCCAAGGGCAGCACGACGGAGACGGTGCTGACGGCGATCAAGCTCGAAGGCTCGAGCGGCCAGTCGCTGCGTCAGGCGATGGCGGCGACGCGGCGCGGCGGCGTGGTCAGCGTGCCGGGCGTCTACGCGGGCTGGATCCACGGCTTCCTGTTCGGCGACGCGTTCGAGAAGGGCCTGACCTTCAAGGGCGGCCAGACCCACGCGCAGCACTGGATGCCGGAACTGCTGGACCGCATCTCGAACGGGGACCTGAAGCCCGAGGTCATCGTGACGCACCACATGTCGCTCGACGACGCGGCCCGCGGGTACCAGATCTTCAACGACAAGCAGGAAGACTGCCGCAAGGTCGTGCTGACTCCCGGCCTGGTCGCGCCGGCCAGCAACACGGCCACGACCGGCCAGCAACCCTTGCCCCAACTCTTGTAGAAGGAGACTTCCCATGGAATCGACCAAAGGAATGTATGCGATCGTCACCGGCGCCTCGTCGGGCATCGGTCGCCACCTCGCGCAGCAATGCGCGGAACACGGCTTCGATCTTCTGATCGCGGCAGACGAACCCGAGATCGAACAGGCCGCGGCCGAACTGAGGACGCACGGCGTGATGGTCGACGCTCTGAACGTCGACCTGTCGACGACCGAGGGCGTCGACCGCCTCTACGCGGCGACGGCCGGTCGAGCGGTGGACGCGCTGCTCGCCAACGCGGGCAGGGGCCTCGGTCACGCCTTCCTCGACCAGGACTGGGACGACGCGCGCTTCGTGATCGACACGAACATCGTCGGCACCACCTACCTGGTCCACAAGGTCGGTCGCGACATGCGGACGCGCAACAGCGGACGCATCCTCATCACCGGATCGATCGCCGGCCTGATGCCGGGCAGCTTCCAGGCGGTCTACAACGGCAGCAAGGCCTTCCTCGACTCGTTCTCGTACGCGTTGCGCAACGAGCTCAAGGACAGCGCGGTCACGGTGTCGGTGCTGATGCCGGGCGCGACCGCGACCGAGTTCTTCGAGCGGGCCGACATGATGGACACGAAGGTCGGGACCGCGAAGAAGGACGACGCGGCCGACGTCGCGAAGGTCGGCTTCGAAGCGATGATGGACGGCGAGGCCGATGT
>CALMOR010000124.1:3067-5545 GCA_937872165.1 uncultured Burkholderiales bacterium
GCCGGGTACCGCGAAGAACGCCTGAGCGCGATCCTGCATCATCGGTCGGCCTCCGCGACACCCGCCGGCGCGGGCGCGTCGTCGTCGCGCTCGATCGGGCGACCGGCGTCTCGCCGATGCCCGGCGCCTCGGCGAACGGCGCAGCGCGTCGGGTGGCCCGACGCATGAGGGGATGCGTCGGCGTCCTAGCGGAGTTTGAAGAAGGGGACGAAGACGGGACTCTGCCATGTCCTTATCGTGCACGGCATCCCCGCGTAAACCTTATATCGAGACCATCCATGGCAACAGCCAAGAAGACTCCGACGAAGACGGCGCCGTCCGCATCGAAGGCACGAACGACGAAGACCGCGTCGCGCAGCACATCGAGCGGACCTTCGCATCCCGATCCCGCCGACAACGACGTGCTCGTCCAGAAGGCCGCGGCGACCCAGGCCGTCGTCGCCTCGATCCCGTTCAACGCCAACAAGCCGCTGGAGTATCAGCGCGATGCGGGCTACCTGCCGCCCGAGGGACAGCACACCGAAGCTCCGAGCGAAGTCACCGGCAGTTCGCTGACCGAGACCAACGTCACCGCGAAGACCGGTGACCCCGCCACGGCCGACGGCTACAACGGCAACGACGGATCGCTCTCCCGCGTGCGGGTCAATGCCGGTGGCCAGGCGCTGACGACCAACCAGGGCATCAAGGTCGCCGACAACCAGAACTCGCTGCGTGCGGGCCTGCGCGGACCGACGCTGCTCGAGGACTTCGTACTGCGCGAGAAGATCACCCACTTCGACCACGAGCGCATCCCCGAGCGCATCGTCCACGCGCGGGGTTCGGGCGCGCACGGCTTCTTCGAGGCCTACGACGCGATGACGTCGGTGACCAAGGCAGCACCGTTCAAGGAGAAGGGAAAGATCACTCCGGTGTTCGTGCGCTTCTCGACGGTGGCGGGCGAGCGCGGCGCGACCGACACGGCGCGCGACGTGCGCGGCTTCGCGGTCAAGTTCTACACCGACGAAGGCAACTGGGACATCGTCGGCAACAATATTCCCGTCTTCTTCATCCAGGACTCGATTAAGTTCCCGGACCTGGTCCATGCCGCGAAGCCCGAGCCGCACCACGGCATGCCGCAGGGCGCGACCGCGCACGACACCTTCTGGGACTTCGCATCGCTGTCGCCCGAGACGACCCACATGCTGATGTGGATCATGTCGGACCGCGCATTGCCGCGCAGCTATCGGATGATGCAGGGCTTCGGGGTCCACTCGTTCAGGCTCATCAACGATGCGGGCGATTCGACCTACGTGAAGTTCCACTGGAAGCCGCTGCTCGGTACCCATTCGCTGGTCTGGGACGAGGCCGTCAAGATATCGGGCGCCGACCCGGACTTCCATCGTCGCGACCTGTGGGAGGCGATCGAGTCGGGCAACTATCCGGAATATGAACTCGGCTTTCAGATGTTCGACGAGGCGCAGGCCGAGGCCTTCAGCTTCGACATCCTCGACTCGACCAAGCTCATCCCCGAGGAGCTGGTGCCGGTGACGCCGGTGGGCCGCATGGTCCTGAACCGCAACCCCGACAACTTCTTCGCCGAGACCGAGCAGGTCGCCTTCGGCACCGGCAACGTCGTGCCGGGCATCGACTTCACCAACGATCCGCTGCTGGCCGGGCGCAACCATTCGTACCTCGACACCCAGACCTCGCGCCTGGGCGGCCAGAACTTCCACGAGATCCCGATCAACGCGTCGATCGCGCCGGTCTACAACAACCAGCGCGACGGGTTGCATCGTCAGGCGATCGCGCGCGGTCGCGTCTCGTACGAGCCCAACTCGCTCGCCGGCGGCTGTCCGTTCCAGGCCGGGGCGATGAAGGGCTTCACGTCGTTTCCGGAACGCGTGGCCGACGACAAGATCCGCGGCAAGCCGGAAAGGTTCGCCGATCACTACACACAGGCTCGCCTCTTCTTCGAGAGCCAGACTCCGCAGGAGCAGGCGCACATCGTCGGCGCTTTCCGGTTCGAGCTCAGCAAGGTCACGGTGCCGGCGATCCGCGAGCGCATGCTGTCTGGCCTCGTCAACGCGTCGCCCGAACTCGCCGAACGCGTCGCGGAAGGGCTGGGCATGACGGTCCCGGAGGCGATGCCGATGGCGGTCGAGACGCCCACGGTGCCCGAGATCGAAACGGCACCGAGCCTGTCGCTGATGGCGCTGCCCGGCGACGGCGGGATCCGCACGCGCAGGGTCGCGATCCTGATCGCCGCGGGTGCGGAGGCCTCTTCGATCGAAGCGTTGCAGGCCGCGTTGACGGCGGCCGGCGCATGCCGGTCCTGGTGGGTCCGCGCCTCGGGACCTACGACGGCCGGCTCGAGGCCGCCGCGTCGATGGAGAACTCGCCGGCGGTGCTGTTCGACGCGCTCGTCCTTCCCGACGGCGAAGCGGCGGTCGACGCGCTGATGAAGGTCGGCAACACGATGGAGTTCGTCAAGGACCAGTA
>CALMOR010000124.1:5555-6610 GCA_937872165.1 uncultured Burkholderiales bacterium
CTGCAAGACGATCCTCGCGATGGGTGCGTCGTCGAAGCTGCTCGAGAAGGTCGGCATCGCGGCGACCCTGCCCGACGGCACGCAGGACCCGGGCCTCTTCGTCGGTGGCGAAGAATCCATCGACGGCTTCGTTGCCGCGATCGGAAGACACCGCCATCCGGAGCGCGACCTCGACCCGCCGCTGATCTGACGACCGAACGACCAGGAGATCGACGCCATGCCAGACAAGGAAACGAAGGACTTCCAGTTCCCGACGGCCGCCCGGCCCGAGGTGGACAATCCCGAGACCGAAGCGGTCGAACACGAGCCGAGCGAGGACGCGATCGATCAGGGCGTCGTCGAGTCGTTCCCGGCGAGCGATCCGGTGTCGGTCTCGGTGACGAAGATCGAACGCAAGGACGACGACTCGACGAAGGACGACTGAACGCGTCCGGCGCGCGTCGAGCGCGCCGCAGATTCCTCGTGCGCCCGGGCGGCAAGCGAGCGGCGCGAAGTGCCCTCCCGATACCGGCTTGCCGGACTCTCGCTGTTGCACCCGACAGCGCCTTGTAGCCGAGGCGCTGTTTTCATTCGTGCTCGCACATCGAGACGTCATCGCCCGAACAGGCGGTCGCTGCGGTGTCGGCTGGCTTGCTCGGGCAACGCGCGAATCCCGACCCTACGATCGTGAACGGTGCACGAGGACAGATGTCGTCTCGACATGCCACGTCTGCAAGGGCGTCGCACGAGTCGTGGAAACCGGAACCACGGTGCAGACCCCGCGGCTGTCAGCCGAGGTCTTCGAAACGACGATGACGGGTCGGATCTTCACCATTTCCGGAGGCTTGAAGCCCGTCTCGAAATTGCAATCAACACCTGCCGTTGTTCAGGGAAGTGGTTCGTCGCGAGGGGCATCGAGTCTCACGGGCAAAGCCCCCGGAATGGGGGCGGATCGACACCCGGACGGCTTGGTTTCGCCTACCGGGCCGCTGCAGGGTTTCTTCCATGCTGACTCTGTCCGGCTCTCGCCGGTGACGGCGCAATTATTCAGATGCCTTTTTGCAAAGGTTATCCAC
>CALMOR010000125.1 GCA_937872165.1 uncultured Burkholderiales bacterium
GCGGAGTGGCGGAGCGGCCCCGGCACGATGCCCTCGCGTCGGCCTTCGGCTGGCGGGTCGGCGTCCGGTCGTGCATTCGATGCAGCGGTCGACGGTGGTGCCGGAGAAGCGACGACGGTCGAGCCTGCTCGGCCGATACCGATGCGAGAACGGGTTCACTGTCGGTTCGCTCACGGCGCCGCGTCTGCGTCGTTCGGCTCAATAGGCAAGACGTTGCGGCGGAGAAGCGACGGGGGCGGCAGCGCGCCAGCAGAGGAGCAGAGCAGCAGCATAGGACGCCGGACGAACGACAGAGAGCGACAGAGAAACAGCAGAGGAGCAACGGACAAGCGACGGAACGGCAGAGAAGCGGGGACGGCGAAGGATCGACGACGGCCGGAGACGAAGCGGCGACCGAACGTGGTCGCTCGGGTGGTGCGAGAGACGCCCATCGTCGCGTTCGCTCCGCGAGGATCGCGGTACGTGCCGATGCCGATGGTGGTACCTGTGCTGTGCCGTACCGATGCCGTGCCGCGCCGTACGATGCCGATTCCGATGCGAGCGGGTGCGCGAGCGGGTGGGCGAGCGGTACGGCGCGGACGTCCACGTGCAGCCGGAGCCGGTGTTCGTCGAGGGAGCCCCTACGGTCGCAAGGGGTCGCGTTGCTATACTTTTTGGATGGAGCTCACTGAACGCATCATCCGGCAGTTCGAAGACAGCGCACGCAACATCCAGAAGTCCACCGATGCGCTGATCGATCCGATCAATCGCGGCGTCGACCTGATGTTCGACGCGCTGTCCAACGACCACAAGATCCTTGCCTGCGGCAACGGCGGTTCGGCCGCTGATGCGCAGCACTTCTCGGCCGAACTGATCGGCCGCTTCGAACGCGAGCGCCTGCCGCTTCCTGCCATCGCGTTGTCGACCGACACGTCGCTGCTGACCGCGATCGCCAACGACTACTCGTTCGACCAGGTCTTCGCCAAGCAGGTCTCGGGTCTCGTGCGTTCGGGCTACGTGCTGTTCGCGATCTCCACGTCGGGCAATTCGAAGAACGTCGTGGCTGCGATCGAGGCCGCGTTCGCGCGCGACATGCGGATCGTGGCTCTGACCGGCAAGGGCGGCGGCACGATCGGCGAACTGCTGCGCGACAACGATGTCCACATCTGCGTTCCGCACGACCGCACTGCGCGCATCCAGGAAGTCCATCTGCTCGTGCTGCATTGTCTGTGCGATGGAATCGACTGGCACCTACTCGGGGACGACTGATGAACGACAACAGGCATTTCGTGCGGACCGGCCTCCTGCTGGCCGCGCTGGCGGGGGTCGGCACGACCCTTTCGGGCTGCGTCTTGCCGGTCCTCGTCGGTGCCGTCGGGGCGGGCGCCTACTCGGCCACGGATCGACGCTCGATCGGTGCGCAGACCGACGACAAGCTGATCGCTTCGCGCGCGGAGAACCGTATCGAGGAAGCGGTGTCCGACCGCTCGCACGTCAACGTCAACAGCTTCAACCGCAAGGTGTTGTTGACCGGCGAGGTCCCCGACCAGGCTTCGAAGGACCGCGCCGAGCAGATCGCGAAGTCGGTCGACAACGTGCAGTCCGTCGTCTCGGATCTCGAGATCGGTGGCATGACGCCGTCGACCGCGCGCAACAACGATGCGTACCTGACGACCAAGGTGAAGACCGAGCTGGTCTCGCGGAAGGACATCTTCGCCAACGCCTACAAGGTCGTGACCGAGAAGAGCATCGTCTACCTGATGGGACGCGTGACCCGCGAGGAAGGCGACCGTGCGGCCGAAGCGGCGCGCAGCGTCACCGGCGTCCAGAAGGTCGTCAAGGTGTTCGAGTACCTGAGCGACTCCGAGCTCGCGCAGATCCAGAAGACGGGATCGCAGTAGACGGTCGACGACGTCTTCATGTCGGGACGAGAAGAACGGTCTCGCGACGGTTCTCCGTCCGTCGTCCCGATTGGCAGCGGAAACGAGCTTGCCGGATGAGGACGAGCAGCGAGTAAGCGCGGGCTCCTTCTGCACGGGAACGCCGTGAAGAACGACCGGTGACCAGCGGAAAGGACGAGCGTCGTCTGCGAGGCCTGCTGCCCTTTTTTGTCGTAGCGGCGAAGACCGCTACCGAGTTGCCGGATCATCGGCATCGCGCGGATTAGGGCCCGGTCCATCGCCGGGGGGCAGTGGAGAGAACGACGCATCCCCGGCCCCTTCGAAGTGGACGTCGCGCGGGCCTGGCGGCCCCGGTGTCCCTCTTCGGTCGACCGCTCCGCGAAGTACGGCTCGCTCTGTCGCTCGATGGGCGGAGGTGCGGACGGATGACCTCGCGGTCGAGCACGAATCGCGTTGACGTGAAAATCGGGTGGGGCGAACCCGGCTCGCGATGCATGTGCGCCCGCAGCCGGCGGACGCGATCTCAGCGGTCCCGCCCCCGCTCCTTCGCGGGTCGTTGTCGATGCTCCGCATGACCGCGCCTCAGGGAACGAGGACGCGAGTGTCGACGGGGTCGCATGGGCGCATCGGAACGGACGACTGATGGAACGAAAGCCGGTGAACGACGAAGGATGGTCCCGCGGGAAGGGCGAGGCGCGAGCGGTGCCGGGTCGCCGAGGTCGGTCGGTGGCCGCGGTCGAACTGCTCGCGAGCGACGTCGCGAGATCCCCACTCGATCGCTGCCGTCCCGCGCGATGAGCGATCCGCCGTTCGAGAAGGCCGCCGCCCGCGGCGCGCGGCCAGCGGCAGCGCGCGACGACCGGTCGTCACGGCGCTGGTTGGGACGATACGTGGCGGTCGCCCTGTGGTTCTTAGTCGCCGGCCTCGGGCCGATGGCGGTGGCCGTCGCGACGCCAGCCGACTTCCCGGGCGCGATCAGCGAGGAGCAGCAGCGGCGGATGCTGGCGCAGATCGATGCCGTCGGTCGCCGCGGCTTCCTCTTCGAAGTGATGCGGCCGTCGGCCGATGCGACTTCCGGCAAGCGACTCTTCCTGTACGGGACGATCCATCTCGGGCGTATCGGCAGCGAGCCGTTCAACGTGCCGTTGTTGAAGGCCCTGCGCGCATCGCGTCGCCTCGCGCTCGAAGCCGACCCGACCGACAGCGCGGGCTCGGAAGCCCTCGCGTTGCAACTCGGCCGTTATGCCGATGGCGATGGACTGCAACGCCATGTGTCGGCGGAGTTGATGGCGCGCGTCGCGGCATTCGGCCGTCGCAACGGCCTGCCTGCCGAACGCGTCGACCGCTTCAGGCCGTGGTTGCTCGCCAACATGATCGCGTTGACCGAGATGAACGGGGCCGGCCTCGACACGTCCCTCGGCAGCGAGCTGTACCTGAGCGGCTTCGCACGCGCCAGGCACATGCCGATCGTCGAGGTGGAAGGCATGGAGGCGCAGCTCCATCTGCTGGCCGGCTTGCCCGATGCGTTGCAGACCGCGCAGCTCGAGGAGGCCCTGGGCGATCTCGACGACCCGTCGTCGCAGGCGCAGGGCAAGGCGCTCTTCGACCTGTGGCTGGCCGGAGACGTCGAGGGCGGCAACGCGCTGGTCGACGAGATGCATCGCGACGCCGGAGACAAGGTCTTCGAGCGTTACTTCGTCGACCAGTTGATCGACGCGCGCAACCGCACGATGGCCGACAAGGCGGAGAGCTATCTCGAGCGGGCGGGCGACACCTTCTTCGCGGTGGGCTCGCTGCACCTGTTCGGCGCCGCGGGGTTGATCCGCGAGTTCGAACGCCGCGGCTGCCGGGTCGTCGACCTCCAGGGCCCCCCGGCGACAGCGCGCTGAGCGGCTACAGCAAGGACTTCTCGATCGGTCGCGCACGACTGCTGCGATCGCGGCAACGAGGCGCGCCGAGAAGATGTGCGTGCGGTCTGCGCGCACGACACGAAGCGCGTTGCGCCTGCGGCCTCGGACACGGCCGCCGCGAGCGTCGCCGTCGCCGGGGAGCGGGACCGGCCTTCGGCCGTCGGGGCGAGGCGGCGTTGTGGCGCTCGAGCCGGTGTGCGAGCATCCCGACTCGGCGTCCGGCCCTCTGGACGGATGCCTCCTCATCAGGAGACTCCCATGGTCCTCGACGACCCGACCGTCATCGCCGCGGTGGAAGCCCCTCCGCCACTGGCGAAGTTCACCCGCATGCAGGAAGGGACGGCCGAGGACTGGCGTGTCATCGGCGCGGACTTCGTACGGTTCACGTCGAAGCTGCCGGACCGCGTGATGACGCATCTGCGCTTGCTCGACGGCGACTACGGCGGCTTCCCGATCGACCGGCTCACGCACTCGTTGCAGACCGCCACGCGCGCGGCCAAGGACGGACGCGACGACGAGTACGTCGTGTGCGCCTTGTTGCACGACATCGGCGACACGCTCGGCAGCTTCAACCATCCCGACATCGCGGCGGCGATCGTCAAGCCGTTCGTGTCGCCGCAGAATCACTGGATCGTCGAGAAGCACGGCATCTTCCAGGGCTATTACTTCTTCCATCACCTCGGGCTCGATCGCGACATGCGCGACCAGTATCGCGATCACCCCTGGTTCGACTCGGCGGCCGAGTTCTGCGCCGAGTACGACGCGCCGGCCTTCGATCCGGCGGGCGAGACCTTCTCGCTCGACGAGTTCGAGCCGATGCTCCGACGCGTCATGGCGGCCCCGAAGCAGTCGATCTACAAGCCGGTCCCGAAAGGCTGATCGCGGCACCGAGCATCGTCCGTTCGCGCGGGTCGCGCATCGTTCGAACGACGTCGCCGGATCGGGCGATGGCATGACGACGTCCGACCGACGAAGCTGACGACGCGGCACGAACCGGGTCGACGGCCATCCGGCCGCCGCCGGCTCCTGCGGCGCGTCCGTCGCGTGACGGGCGCGCGCATCGCCGCGGGAGTCTTCACGATGCCGGTCCTCGAAGTGCTGCGCGTCCTGGCGTTGGCGGCCGCGATGTCGGCCGTCGCGCCGACGGTGCTGATCGCAGCCGGCGTCGTCGACGTCGACCTCCTGCTGGTCGTGTTCCTGCCAGGCGTCTGCGTGGGCGCGACGACCGCGTGGTATTCGCGACGTCGCCTGCAACGGTCCGCGGCGTCGCCCGGTCGCCGCTCGATCGCCACGCGCTGATCGGGCGGCGGGCGATGAACGCGCCGCGTCTGTTCCGCCAGGAGGCGCTCGATGCGCGGTCGAGCCAGTGGCTGGGCTCGATCCGCATCGCGCAGCCGATCGGCGATCGTGTCGTCGTGCTCATGGCGGTCTGCGTCGTCGCGTCGATCGCGCTCTTCGCGGGGATCGGTACCTACACGCGACGCGCGACGGTGCCGGGGCTGCTCGAGCCCCTGGGCGGCACGTTGCGACTGACCGCGCCGACCGCGGGGACGGTGCTCGAAAGCCACGCACGCGAAGGCCGGCACGTGGCGGCCGGCGACGTGCTGTTCGTGCTGTCGGGGGAACGGACGTCGTCCAACGGCGCGAACGAGGCCACCATCGCCGCCCAGCTCGCGGCCCGGCGCGAGACGCTCGAACGCGACCTGGAGCTCGGCCTCGCCCGTCACGCCTCGCGGGTGCAAAGCGCGCGAGAACGTCTGGCCGCCATCGACGTCGAGCGTCAGCGTCTCGATCAGGAAGCGGAGATCAACACGGCGCGCCATCGCATCGCGAAGGCCGGCGTCGAGCGCTACGAGACTCTGGCGGCCACCGGCTTCGTGTCGACGGCGCAGGTGCAGGCGCGCCTCGACGAGCTGCTGGTCCTCGAAGGGCAGCAGGCAGCCTTCCGCCGCACCGCCGCGAACCTCGAGCGCGAACGCAGCGGGCTCGCGACGCAGATGGCCGACAGCCGTCTGCTCGCCGATGCGGAGAGCGGCAGCGTGCGACGTTCGCTCGCGGCGCTCGAGCAGGAGCGTGCGGAGAACGAGGCGCGGCGCACGACGATCGTCGTCGCTCCGCACGATGCGATCGTCACCGGCATCGCGGCGACGGCGGGTCAGGGTGTCGCGCCCGGCGGGCTGCTGGCCACGTTGATCCCCGAACGCGCGCCGCTCGAGGCACAGCTGTACGCGTCGACGCGGCAGATCGGCTTCGTCGAACCCGGGCAACGCGTGCGCCTGCGCTATGCCGCCTATCCGTACCAGAAGTTCGGCATGGGCGAAGGCGTCGTCGATACCGTCGAGCAGAGTCCCTATGCCCCGCAGGAACTGCCCGCTCGCGTCCTCGCGACGCTCGGTCCGGCGGCGTTCTCCGGCGCCGAGCCGGTATATCGCATCGTCGTGCGCATCGACGCGCAGTCGGTCGTCGCTTATGGACACGAGCAGGCGCTCAAGCCCGGCATGGTGTTCGAAGCCGACGTGCTGCAGGACCATCGTCGCCTGATCGAATGGCTGTTCGAGCCGCTGCAGGGCCTGGCCGCGCGCTAGCGGTGAAGGCCGACGAGGGTCACGCCCCTCGAGCCGACGATGGCATCCCCCATCGGGCTAGTTCGATACGGGTTCGTCGGCGCCGCCGGCGGTCTTCATGCTGACGGCACATCGAAGCGCACGCGTCGATGTGTTCCTCTCACCTGGAGATCCCATGACCTTCATCACCGCGACCCAATGCGAGTCCATCGCCGGCGGAAGAAGCGACGGCCCCGCTCACGTCGTCCTGCCCTACGATCATTTCCCGACGCCGACGTCTCCGGTATTCAGGCCACCGCCCGAGTCCTAATCGATCCCCGATCGATCGCCGATCGGATGTATCGACCGGCGATGCCGCATGCGACCCGGGCCGCGCAGGTCCGGGTCCTGGGCAGGGGACCCGTTGATGCATCGTCGAGCACCGTGGGCTGTCCTCGCGCGCTCCTCGCGCATTCCTTTCGACCGAGCGGCGCTTCGTCCGTGGCTTTCATCACGCGTATCCACCTGCAGTCCGAAGCCACCGAGTGCGGACTCGCGTGCCTAGCGAACATCGCGGGCCATCACGGCCTTCGTACCGACCTGCGCGATCTGAGGCAGCGCTTTCCGGTGTCGCTCAAGGGGGCGACGCTGGCGCAGTTGATGCGGCATGCGGACCGGCTGCACTTCTCGTCGCGAGCGCTGCGCTGCGAACCGGACGATCTCGCCCGGCTGCAGATGCCGTGCGTGCTGCACTGGGACCTCGACCACTTCGTCGTGCTCGAGAAGGTCCATCGTCGCGGCCTTTCGATCGTCGACCCCGCGGTCGGCCGCCGCCAGGTCGCGCACGCCGCGGTGTCGGCGCATTTCACCGGCATCGCGCTCGAGCTGACTCCTGCGGCGGACTTCGTCGCAGCCGACACGCGCCGACGCCTGCGACTGCGCGACCTCACCGGCCGCGTCGTCGGACTGCGTCGCGCGCTCGGCGGCGTCCTGCTGCTCGCCGCTGCGCTGGAAGCGGTCGCGCTGGTCAATCCCATCGTCACGCAGTTCGTCGTCGACGGCGCCCTCGTCAGCGGTGATCGCGACCTGCTGGTCCTGGCCGTGATCGGCGGCACGCTGCTGCTCGGCATCGACTTCGCGCTGCGCATGGCGCGTGGCTGGATCGGCCTGCGCATCGACCAGCAGCTCGCGGTGCAATGGACCACCAACCTGTTCACGCACCTGCTGCGCCTGCCGATGCGCTTCTTCGAACAGCGGCATCTGGGCGACATCACGTCGCGCTTCTCGTCGCTAACGTCGATCCGCAATACGCTGACCAACGGTGCGATCGCCGCGGCGCTCGACGGCGCGATGGCCTTCGCGACACTCGCGCTGATGCTCGTCTACAGTCCACGGCTCGCGCTCGTCGCGATCGCCGCGTCGCTGCTCTACGCGGTGCTGCGCATCGCATCGTATCGACCGCTGCGGACGGCGTCGGAAGAACGCATCGTGCTGTCCGCGAAGGAGAACAGCTACTTCCTCGAATCGATCCGTGCGGCGCTGCCGCTGAAGCTCTACGGCCGCGTCGCCGAACGCGTCGCGCGCTGGCAGAACCTGATGGTCGACGTGCAGAACCGCGACCTCGCGACGCGTCGCATGAGCCTCTGGTTCACGTCGGCGAGCACGCTCATCGTCGGCGGCGAAGGGATGCTGCTGCTGTATCTGGGCGGGTTGTCGGTGCTCGAGCGCACGTTGTCGCTCGGCATGCTGCTCGCGTTCCTGGCCTATCGCAGCCAGTTCGGCGAACGCACCATCAAGCTCGTCGATCTCGCGGTCGATGTGAGGATGCTGGGCCTGCATGCCGAGCGCCTCGCCGACATCGCGCTCGCGGCGCCCGAGGCCGAAGTCGAGGTCGAGACCGACACGGCGCGCATCGACGCGCGCCTCGAGGTCCGCAAGCTGTCGTTCCGTTATGCCGACGGCGAACCGTGGGTCCTTCGGGACATCGACCTCGTGATCGAGGCCGGCGAGGCGGTCGCCATCGTCGGGGCGTCCGGCTGCGGCAAGACGACGCTGCTGAAGCTGCTGCTCGGACTGCACGAGCCCGCCGAGGGCGAGGTCCGCATCGGCGGGAGCGATGCGTCGTTGCCCATCCGGCAACTAGGCGCGAGCAGCTATCGCGCGATGATCGGCACGGTCCTGCAGGACGACGTGCTGCTGTCGGGTTCGCTCGCGGACAACATCGCGTGCTTCGCTCCGCGTGCGGACCGGAGCGACATCGAAGCGGCCGCACGACTGGCCGCGGTGCACGACGACATCGTCGCGATGCCGATGGGCTACCAGACGCTCGTCGGCGAGATGGGGTCGGCGTTGTCCGGCGGTCAGAAGCAGAGGGTGCTGCTCGCCCGCGCGCTCTACAAGCGGCCCCGCGTGCTGGCGCTCGACGAGGCGACCAGTCATCTCGATCTCGACAACGAACGCCGCGTCAACGCGGCGATCCGGGCGCTGTCGCTGACCCGCATCACGATCGCGCATCGGCCCGAGACCATCGCGTCGGCCGAACGCGTCGTCGTGCTCGAAGGCGGGCGGATCGTGCGCGACGTCCGTCTGACGGCGCGGGTCGACGGCGGCGATCCGGTCGTGTGGTCGTCCGGATAGTCGAGAGCGGGGCCGCTCGCAGAGAGCAGCGGTGCTCTCCTCTCGCATGCCCGCGAGGCGTGATCCGTCGGTCGCGGATGACGCATCGCTGCCCGCCTCTTCGCCATGGCGAAGGCCGCCGGAGGCGGCTCGCCCTCGCTGCGCGGACCTCGGCCACGGCCTCCGCCGGGCCGGCGCCGGAGGAGTCGTGACGATCTCCTCTTCGTCGTTCCGCTGCGCGGGACCGACGGTGATGTGATGAAGTACCGCTGCTCTCCTTTTTGTTCTGCCGGCGAAGGCCGGCATCCTCGCTCGCCGATCGGGGCAGCGGCGACTGAACTCCCGCTTCTGCCACGCCGACACGAGCGAGGCGGCGCCTATTCCTTCGTTGTCGACGGGCTGCCGTGTCGTTCACGTGGCGCCGTGGCGACGAGCGTCGCTGCGTCCTTCGTCGTCGTACGGCGGAGGCGGTTATTCGAGTCGCTCGCTCCATCGACTAAGCACGGTTTCAGCTGCACGCCTTCGCAGCGGTGGCAAATGAGGGAAGCGGTGTGCTCTTCGCATCGTCGACGAAGCGTCGCTGCTCCCGCTCGTCATTCCGGCTAGGGCGCGTATCGAAGTCGCTCCCCCGTCGACGAAGCACGGACCCGGACCCGGCCCTCGCCGACATCACCGGGACGAAGCGACGCTGCTCGTCTCCCGATCGTTCCCGCGAAGGCGGAAGCCGGACGGGCATCGGCATGAGGGCACGGACATCGAGCAGCGATACGGGCCTCGGCGACATCCGTGCACGTCGAGACTTCGGCCACGGACCTCGGCCACGGACCTCGACCACGGACCGCGACCGTCATCCGCCCTCGTCGGGCGACTGCGGATCGTTCGACGCGATCGCGCCGCCGAGGGGGCCCTGCCTGCGACGCCGCTTCTGCTCGTCGGCCTCGGCTTCGCGGGCCTCGCGCGCCGCACGGCGTCCCGCGCCGCCGGCGAACCAGGTGCGGGTCATCACCTCCCAGCGATCGAGGTACGAATAGATCACCGGCACCACCACGAGCGTCAGCAGCGTGGAAGTCAGCACCCCGCCGATGATCGCGCGGCCCATCGGCGCCTGCTGCTCGGCGCCTTCGCCGAGGCCGAGCGCGAGCGGGAACATGCCGAACACCATCGCGGCCGTCGTCATCAGGATCGGTCGCAACCGCACCTGCCCGGCTTCGAGCAGCGCGTCGACGCGCGACAGACCCTCGCGCTGGCGTTGGTTCGCGAAGTCCACCAGCAGGATGGCGTTCTTCGTCACGAGACCCATCAGCATGATGAAGCCGATGATCGAGAAGAGATTGAGCGTGGTCCTCGTCAACAGCAGCGCGAGCAGCACGCCGATCAGCGAGAACGGCAGCGCCGTCATGATCGCGATCGGCTGCAGCAGGCTCGCGAACTGCGACGCGAGGATCAGGTAGATGAACACGATCGCGAGCAGCAGCGCACTGCCGGCCGCCGCGGCGGACTCGTCCTGGTCCTGTTGCTGCCCGCCGATGTCGAAGCGATAACCGGCCGGCAGGCTCTCCTTCATGTCGGCGATGATCTTCTGCACGTCCTTGCCGATGTCGCCCGACGGGCGGCCCTGCGCGTTCGCGTACACCGCCTGTCGACGCTGCAGGTCCTGACGCTTGATCACCTGCGGGCTCTCCGACTGCGCGATGGTCGCGACCTGACGCAACGGCACCAGCTGCGGAACGATCATCCCGTTCGAGTCGGTCATGGTCTTGCCGGTGGTGAGCAGCAGGTCGCCGACATCGGACGCGATGGTGCGACCGGACTTCGGCAGCTGCACGTTGACCTCGTAGTTCTGGCCGTCGGAGCCGAGCCAGTAGCCGGCTGTCTCGCCGGCCACCAGCGGGCGCAACGCGTTGCCGATGCGCTGCACCGTCAGGCCGAGGTCGCTCGCGACGTCGCCGTTCGGACGGATCGACAGCGCCGGCGTGCCGGGCTTGAGGCTGGTCTCGAGGTCGACGATGCCCGGAATCCTGCCGACCCGCGCGGCGAGCTCGGTGGTGATCTCGTTGAGCTTGCCGACGTCGGGCCCGAGGATCGCGACGAACACGGCCTGTCCGAAGCCGATCGACAACGTCACGCCGGGGATGTGCGAGACGCGGTCGCGGATCACCTGCTCGATCTGCTTCTGCGAACGGGTGCGGTCCTTGCGCGGCTTCAGCTTCAGCTGGATGCGCACCGACGTGCGGTCCTCGCCGAAGACGCTGACGTCGGTCGCGAGGATCTCCGGCAGGTCGGCGAGGGCCGCTTCGACCTGACGCGACTTCTGGTCGGCGTATTCGAGGCTGACGCCGGGCGGCGTGGTCAGGCGCAACGCGATCCAGCTCTGGTCGACGTCGGGGATGAACTCGCTGCCGATGCGGCCCGACGCGAGCAGCGCGAACGCGGCGATCAGCGACGCGAACGCGCTCCAGAGCACGAGGCCGCGCGGCGTCACCGAACCCACGCCGCGATAGAGCGCCCGCGTGGACCGGCCCTTCCAGCGCATCGGCTCGCCCGTCTTAGCGAGCAGCATCGACAGCAGGTCGACGACCAGCAGCACCGCGACGAGCGGCAGGCAGAGCGCGAACAGCAGCCAGTGAGCGGGCCGCCAGAAGCGGAACACGCGCGGACCGAAGGCCCAGGCCAGCAGCCGGCCGTAGACCCGATGCATCCATTGCACGAAGTGTTCGAACGCATCGAGCACGACGCGCAGCGGCCAGAAGCGCAGCATCCGCGACTTCTCGGCCGGGTCGTGCCACAGGCTCGACAGCATCGGGTCGAGCGTGAACGAGACGAAGAGCGACACCAGCACCGCGGCCGTGACCGTGATGCCGAACGCGAAGAAGAACTTGCCGATGATGCCGTTCATGAACGCGACCGGCACGAACACGGCCACGATCGCGAAGGTCGTCGCCATCACCGCGAGGCCGATCTCGTTGGTGCCGTCCTCGGCCGCCTGGCGATGGCTCTTGCCCATGTGCAGGTGACGCACGATGTTCTCGCGCACCACGATCGCGTCGTCGATCAGCAAGCCGATGCAGAGCGACAGCGCCATCATCGTCATGAAGTTGAGCGTGAAGCCGAACATCTTGAGCACGATGAAGGTCGACATCACCGCGATCGGCAGCGTGAGGCCGGTGATGATGGTCGAGCGCCAGCTGCGCAGGAACAGGAAGACGATCAGCACCGTCAGCAGGCCGCCTTCGACCAGCGTCTTCTTGACGCCGTCGAGCGAGTTCTGCACCCAGTCCGAGTTGGCGTACAGCTCGCGGATCTCGACGCCCGGCGGCAGACGCTTCGTCAGTCCGGCCACGGCGGCCTTCACGGCCCCGCCGGTCTCGACGATGTTGGCGTCCTGGATCTTGTAGACCTGCACCGAGATCGCGGGCCGGCCGTCGTTGCGACCGACCGACTGCGCTTCCTGTTCGCCGTCGACGATGGTGGCGACCTGGCTGAGGAAGACCGGCGCGTCGCCGATGCCCGACGACCCGAGCGAACTGATGCCGACGCTGCCGCCGCGCCGCGCGACGATGATGCGGCCGAAGTCCTCGACGTTGCGGATCTTCCCCTCGACGCGCACCAGCGTCTCGTTGTGCTCGTTGCTGATGAGGCCGGCCGGCACGTCCTGGTTGGCCTGACGGATCGCGTCCATCACCTGGTCGATGCCGATGCCGTACGACGCCATGCGGCGCGGATCGATCTGGATCTGGATCTGCCGCGACGTGCCGCCCGCGAACGCGACGCGCCCGACGCCCGCGGCCTTCTGCAGGTCCTTGACGATCACCTGGTCGGTCAGCGTCGTCAGGTCGCGCAGGCTGCGCGGCGAGGGACCGGGCAGCGAGCGCACCGACAGCGTCACGACCGGTTGTTCGTTCTCCTGGTCCTGGCGATTGATCAACGGGTCCTTCGCGTCCTTCGGGAACGTCGTGCGGACCTGGGCGATGCGGTCGCGCAGGTCCTGCGTGGCCTTCGGAACGTTCGCGTCGAGCTGGAACTCGATGTACGACTGCGACATCCCTTCCCACGAATTGGAGCGGATCTTCTTGATGCCGGAGATCGTGTTGACCGCGTTCTCGATCGGCTTCGTGATGTCGTTCTCGATCGCCTCGGGCGACGCGCCGGGATAGAGCACGGTGACCGTGAAGACCGGTGCGCTGATGTCGGGCAACTGCTCGACGCCGAGCCGGTTGTAAGAGACCACGCCGAGCACGACGAGGGCGACCATCACCATCGCCGCGAAGACGGGGTTGTTGATCGAGACCTTGGTCATCCACATGGCGCTTCTACCTTCGTGACGATGTTCGGGCGAGGCGCTTCACGAGGCGCCCGGGGGTTCGCGATGCCATGCGATCAGCGGCTGGCTGGCGTCATGCGGCAGTCGCGTCCGGATCTGGTCGAGGCGCGCGCGCAGGGCCGAGGCCGTGCTCGACGCGTCGGTCCGCACGTCGAACGAGACCTGTGTCTGCGCACGCGAGCCGACGACGGTGGAATGCACCTGCTTCACGCCGGGAAGGGTCTTCACTGCCTGCTCGATCCGCGACGTGACCTCCTTCTCCATCCGGTACGCCGATCCGCCGAGCCACTTCACGTCGATCGTGAAAACGAGCGCGGGGATCACCACCGGCGGTGCTGCGCGACCGCTCAGGTCGGGGCTCTTCGCGACCGGCGCCGGCGGCGTCGGGGCCTGTGCGCGGACCTCCGCGACGAGCAGGCAGGCGATCACGAACACGATCGCGGTGGACGGGGTCACGGTGCGCTTGGGTCGGGGGGTCTTCGTCCGCATGGCGGGTCTCGCTCGTGTCACGCATCGATCGCGCATCGCTGCAGCCATCACGATCGTGGCACGACCGTCGGGGATGCGGGGAACAGTCAGTTGGCGGCCTGCGCGGTCGAAGCCTTGATCTTCGCGACCGCCGGGCCGCCTTCCTTCAGGTTGTCGAACTTGCCGACCACGACCGGCGTGCCGGGAGGGACGCCGGACTTGATCTCGACGCGGCCCGTCGTCTCGTCGCGCACGCCGAGCACCGCGGTCCGCCGGGTCAGCTTGCCGTCCTCGATGGTCCATACGATCGGGACGCCGGCGTCGCTCTGGATCGCGGTCAGAGGCAGGGTCGGTCGGGGCTCGCCCACGGCCAGACGGATGACGCCGTTGGCGAACATGCCGCTCTTGAGGACGTGATCGCGATTGGGCACGCTGAGGAACACCACGATCGAGCGGGTCCCGGGTTCGGTCGCGGGATTGATGCGGTTGATCGTGGCGTCGAAGCGGCGGTCGCTCATGCCGTCGACGCTGAGCGTCGCATGCATCCCTTTCGCGAGCGCCGCGACTTCGCCGGCCGGCACGATCGCCTGCAGTTCGATCGAATCGAGATCGACGATGTTGAAGAGCGGCGCGTCGATCGACGTCTTCTCGCCGACCTGCACGTTCTTCCGCGACACGATGCCGTCGATCGGCGCCACCACGGTCGCATCGCGCAGGGCCTTCTGCGCGAGACGCACCTGCGCCTCGGACGCTTCGAGCTGCGCCCGGTTGGCGAGCGACAGGCTCGCGACGTTGTCGAACGCGTTCTGCGAGATGAAGCGCTTCTCGAGCAGCGACGCGTTGGTGGTGCGGTTCTTCTCGGCGATCTCGTACTGCGCGCGGGTCGCGTCGCGGGCGCCGGTCTGCTGGTCGAGCCGGGTCGCGAGATCGACCGTGTCGAGCTTCGCGATCACCTGGCCTTCGCTGACGCGGTCGCCCTCACGCACGAGGATAGCGCGGACCTCGACGGCGACCTTGGCCTTGACCGTCGCCTGGTTGACCGCGACCAGGCTGCCGGACACCGCGAGCGTGCGGGCGATGGGCTGCGACTCGAGCGCCGTGAGGTCGCCGGCACCGAACTCGAGGGCGATGGCGGGCTTGTCCTTCGAGCCGTCCTTCGTCTCGCCGCCCCGTCCGGCCAGTGCGAGACCGCCCCCGACGACGAGCACGATGACCGCGATGATCCAGGTACGACGGGAGCGCAGGAAGCGGAACATGGCGGGCCGGTGGGCGCGAGGGATTGGAAGGCGGACCGTCCGAGGCGATCCGCGGGTCGGGACCGACTCCGCGAAGCCGTGACTCGACGAGCGGCGCATTGTACGAAGGCCTGTTTTTCGACGCCACCCTGCGCCGACGAAATGCGTCCGTACGCGATGAAGCGCTGCCGGTGTCCGACGGGCGGGCGACGCCGCGCCGGGCACCGTCAGTCCGGCAGCGGCAACGCGGTCGTGTCCTTGATGCGCTCGAGCATGAAGCTCGAACGCACGTCGAGCACCGACGGATGGCGCAGCAGGCGATCCATCACGAACCGCGAATAATGATCGAGGTCCACGGTCTGGACGCGCAACAGATAGTCCATCTCGCCGGTCATCGCGTAACAGGCGACGACTTCCTTCCATTCCTGGACCACGTCGCGGAAGCTGCGCATCGCCGAACGCTTCGGAGAGTCGCTGTGCTTGTCCATGCGCACCGTCGCGTACGCGGTCAGACCGAGGCCGAGCTTGGCCGCGTCGAGGATCGCGACGTAGTGCCGGATCAGGCCGATTTCCTCGAGGCGCTTGACGCGCCGCAGGCAGGGCGACGCGGACAGGCCGATGCGCGACGCGAGTTCCTGATTGGACAGCTTCGCGTCCTGCTGCAGCAGATCGAGGATGCGGCGGTCGATGCGGTCGAGGACGAGCGTTGGCATGAAGTGCCGCGCATGGACGGTGTGCCGCAACCGGATTGCTCGGACGGCGGAGGGTGGCGGCAATTTTTGCAATCAAATGCTTCGGCCCGAGCCGTAAACTTATCACCCCCTTGATGGAGCCGCCATGGATACGACGACCTGGGACAACCCGATGGGCACCGACGGATTCGAGTTCATCGAATACGCGGCGCCGGACCCCGAAGCGATGGGCGCGCTGTTCACGCGCATGGGCTTCGCCGCCATCGCGAAGCATCGGCACAAGGACGTGACCCTGTACCGGCAGGGTCAGATCAACTTCCTGCTCAACGCCGAACCCGACTCGTTCGCGCAGCGCTTCGCGCGGCTGCACGGCCCGTCGATCTGCGCGATCGCGTTTCGCGTGCAGGACGCGGCGCTCGCCTACCGGCGCGCGCTGGAGCTCGGCGCCTGGGGCTTCGAAGGCAAGAGCGGGCCGGGCGAACTGAACATCCCGGCGATGAAAGGCATCGGCGACTCGTTGATCTATTTCGTCGACCGCTGGCGCGGCAAGAACGGCGCGGCCGAAGGCACCATCGGCAACATCGGCTTCTACGACGTGGATTTCGAACCGCTGCCCGGCGCCGAGCTCGATCCGGTCGGCAACGGCCTCACGTACATCGATCACCTGACCAACAACGTCCATCGCGGTCGCATGGACGAGTGGACCGACTTCTATCAACGCTTCTTCAACTTCCGCGAGATCCGCTACTTCGACATCGAAGGCAAGGTGACCGGCGTGAAGTCGCGCGCGCTGACATCACCCTGCGGGAAGATCCGCATCCCGATCAACGAGGAAGGCAACGATACGGCCGGCCAGATCCAGGAGTATCTCGACGCGTATCACGGCGAGGGCATCCAGCACATAGCGCTCGGATCGTCGAACCTCTACGACACGGTCGACCGCATGCGCGGCAACGGCGTCCGCCTGCTCGACACGATCGACACCTACTACGAACTGATCGACAGGCGCATCCCGGGTCACGGCGAGCCGATCCCCGAACTGCAGAAGCGCAAGATCCTCGTCGACGGCAAGCCCGACGAGCTGTTGCTGCAGATCTTCACCGAGAACCAGCTCGGTCCGATCTTCTTCGAGTTCATCCAGCGCAAGGGCGACATGGGCTTCGGCGAAGGCAACTTCAAGGCGCTGTTCGAGAGCATCGAGCTCGATCAGATGCGCCGCGGCGTCCTGAAGGGCGGCGATGCCGATGCCGCGACCGAAGGGGCACAGGCAGAGATCGCCGCGCTCGCGCGATGACCGCGAAGGTGGACGCGGTCGCCGGCGAGACCGCGGCAACCGTCTCGGCCCACGCGGCGACGGCGGCCACCACCGTGTCGCGCGCGGAACCCGAGGGCGCGGCCGTCCCGGTCACCTACGGCGCATCGGAGCGGCCGCCGCGCGGCGACTACTCGACGGCCCGCGGCGATTACGTCTGCGACCAGAACTGGTCCGCGTACACGCCGGAGCAGCACGATCGCTATCGGCGTCTCTATGCGGATCGCATCGCACGACTGCCGGGCCTCGCCTGCGACGAGTTCCTCGACGCGCTCGCGGCGATGGAGGCGGCCGACGCGATCCCCGACCTCGACGCGCTGTCGATCCCGTTGAAGGCCACGACCGGCTGGACGCTGGTCGCGGTACCGGGCCTGATCCCGGAGGACGCCTTCTTCGCGCTGCTCGCGGCGCGGCGCTTCCCGGTGACGGTATGGCTGCGCGAGGAGGACGAGTTCGACTACATCGTCGAGCCGGACATCTTCCACGACTTCTTCGGGCACGTGCCGCTGCTGTTCAACCCGATGTTCGCGGACTACATGCAGGCGTTCGGCCGGGGCGGCCTCAAGGCGGCGGCGCTCGGCGGCCTCGAATACCTCGCGCGCCTGTACTGGTACACGGTGGAGTTCGGTCTCATCGACACCGCGCAGGGCCTGCGTATCTATGGCGCCGGCATCGTCTCGTCCGGTTCCGAGCCGCGACATTCGCTGCATGCGCCCGAGCCGGCCCGCGTGGCCTTCGATCTCGAACGCCTGATGCGCAGCGAATACAAGATCGACACCTTCCAGGCCACCTACTTCGTGATCGACTCGTTCGAGCAGCTGTTCGAGGCGACCGCTCCGGACTTCGGTCCGCTCTATGCGCGCCTCCAGCGACAGCCGTCGCATCCGGCGGGCATCGTGCTGCCGGGCGAGAAGACCTTCGCGATCTGATCAGGAAGCGGCCATCGCCTCGGCATTGAGCGAGCGGAAGTCGTCGATCCACTCCTGCAGCTTGGAGCTCGCGCGTCCGCGTTGCGCCGGCGTGGCGAGGTTGTGGATCTGGGCGTTCATCTCGTCGGTCGCGCGATGCAGCGATTCGACGAAGGCGCGCCGCTCGTCGTCGGGACTGTGTTCGAAGGCGTCCGCATAGGCCTTCATCATCGCGACGACCGCGTCGCGCGACGGCTTGTCCTTCTCGACCTTCGTCAACAGCGCGACGATTTCCTGCTCGTGGCGCTGGCGTTCGGCAAAGAGGATCTCGTTGTCGAGCGGCCTCGCGTCCGACAGACGACGGATCGCGGCGCGCTGGTCGCGGCTGAAGCGGCCGTACCATTCCTCGGTCCTCTCGAGCGTCTTCTCGTAGCGGACCTTCTGCCGTTTCTCGACGTCGCCGCTCAGGTAGTCCTTCCTGAAGTCGTCGTCGTTCTCGACGAACTTCTTCTTCAGGTTGCGGATGTTGGCCGGCGTCAGGTGCAGCACGATGTCGGCCATGTCGGGCAGTGCGTGATCGAGGGTCGTGAAGAGCCGTCGCTTCGACTGTTCGCTCAGCGTCGCGATGTCGGCCGCCGTCAACGGTTGCGAGGCCTTTTTCTGCATCTCGATGGCGAACGACGCGTAGTCGGGAAGCTGCGTCGTGCGATGCCAGATCAGGAGCGCGCGCAGCTTCGGCTTGATGAAGTCCTTCTGTTCGCCCGTCAGGTCGAGATAGCGGTTCATCAAGACCATGCCGACCGTATCGCCGTTGCGATAGCCCACCTTCGCGAGGTCGCACCCCGCGGTGGTCAGTGCCAGAGCGGCCGCGACGACCCAGATCGCCGTGCGGCCGAGGCGCTGGAACAGTCGAACCTGCGTGCTAGAATTTTTTTCCATCTCGTACGTTCGTCTCCGTTTTCGCATCGCTGTCGTCTCTGTCTCGCGACCGTGCGATTTCAAAACCAATAGCCTTGCGGATTCGCCGACAGGGCATTCCCGTCGAGGACCCACCATCCATGAACGTCGTCATCCTCGCGGCCGGGATGGGCAAGCGCATGCATTCTCGTCTGCCCAAGGTGCTGCATCCGATCGCCGGGCGCGCGATGCTCGGCCGCGTGATCGAGACGGCCCGGCGACTTCGGGATGCCCGCATCATCGTCGTGATCGGCCATCGAGGCGACCAGGTCCGGGCGGCATTCCCGGCATCGGACCTGCACTGGGCGGTCCAGGAACCGCAGTCCGGAACCGGCCATGCGGTCCTGCAGGCGCTGCCCCACTTCGACGACAGCGATCGGACTCTCGTTCTGTACGGGGACGTTCCGCTGACCCGCCTCGAGACCCTGCGTCGTTTGAGCGGTCTTGCCGGGGAAGGTTCGAGCGCCGCGCTCGCGATCCTGACGATCACGATGGACGATCCCTCCGGCTACGGCCGCATCGTCCGCAAGGACGACGGGTGCGCGATCGCCGCGATCGTCGAGGAGAAGGACGCGACCGCCGCTCAACGCGAGATCCGCGAGGTCAATACCGGCATCCTCGTCGCGCCGACCGTGTCGCTGCGGAGCTGGCTCGGTCGCCTGACCGACGACAACGCGCAGCGCGAGTACTACCTGACCGACATCGTCGGGCTGGCCGACGACGACGGCGTGCCGGTGGTCGCGGCCCAGCCCGACTTCGCGTGGGAGACGGCCGGCGTCAACGACAAGCGCCAGCTCGCCGCGCTCGAGCGGCGATTCCAGCGGAGCCAGGCCGACGCCTTGTTGAGCGCGGGCGTCACGCTCGCCGATCCGGACCGTGTCGACATCCGCGGCGACCTCGCGTGCGGCGACGATGTCGGCATCGACGTCGGTTCGATCTTCGAAGGCACGGTTCGACTCGACGACGGCGTGACCGTCGGCCCGAACGTGTTCATCCGCAACGCGCACATCGCCGCGGGGACGCGGGTCGAGGCCTTCTGCCACATCGACGGCGGCAGCGACGCGGCGACGCCGATCACGATCGGCCGCGACGCGGTGATCGGGCCCTACGCGCGCGTGCGGCCGGGCACGCGGCTCGGCGACGGCGTGCACATCGGCAACTTCGTCGAGGTCAAGAACAGCGAGCTCGGGACCGGCAGCAAGGCCAACCACCTGAGCTACGTCGGCGACTCGACCGTGGGCTCCGGCGTCAACATCGGGGCCGGCACCATCACCTGCAACTACGACGGGGCCGCCAAGCACCGCACCACGATCGGTGACGACGTCCACATCGGCAGCGACGTTCAACTGATCGCTCCGGTCACCGTCGGGGCCGGCTCGACGATCGGCGCCGGCACCACCGTGTGGAAGGAAGTGCCGCCCGGCTCGCTCGTCGTCAATCCCAAGCAGCAAGTCGCGCGCGACGACTGGAAGCGGCCCGTCCGCAAGAAGTGAAGGGCGCCCGCGTTCACCGCGGCCCGCCACGAAGGACGGGCAGGATGCGCTCGATCCCGTCGATCGCCGTCGGGGTGCCGCTCGACAGCGCCTTGTAGGCGGCGAGGCGATCCGCCGGCAACGGGCCGACGACGCGTGCGAGTTCGACGAAGCGCACGCCCTGTCGTGCGAGGAACGCGATGTAGGTATGGCGCAGCGCTTCGGGCGTGACCTCGTCGGCTTCGTCGATGCCGGCATCGTGGGCCGCGTAGAGCAACGCGCTGTCGAGATCGCTCGCTGAGAGGAGCGGCGCATCGGCCGTATCGGAGACGGCCGGCAGCCACGCCATCGCGGGCGCCGGCAACGCGACGACGCGTTCGCCGGCGCCGGAGAGGTGGATGGCGCCGGCATCGCGATCGACATCGCGGTGGCGGAGCCCGACCACCTCGTTCCGCGTCAGGCCCATCAGCAGCAGCGCCAGCGCCGCGCGCAGCGAGCCGTCGGTGGCCTTCAGCAAGCCGTCGAGCTCGGCCGTCGTCAGTTCGCGCGGCAATGGAAGCGGCGCGGACAGCGCGGCCTTCGGCGTCGCGTCGGGCAGCTCGGCGGCATAGGTCGTCGACGGCAGCGCGACCCTGCGCGAATCGTCGGCCGCAGGCCCCCATGCCTGCGGAATCACGACTGTTCCGGGTCGGTGCGGCGGCCGGTTGAAGAGCTCGACGATGCCCATCGCGACGAGGCCGACGAGCAGCGCGGCCAGTACCGCCAGCGCCGCGTCGCGCCCGTACGCGGGACTCGACGGTGATTGCGGGGTCGCGGCGGCCTCGACGACGTCGACCTTCGGCATGCGCACGCGCTCGCCCGCTTCGAGCACGGTGAGGCGGTCGGCCGACTTCTGGCGCAACTGTTCCAGGTGTGCGAGCTGGTCCTGCAGCGCGCGATACTCGTTGAGGCGGGACGTGAAGGCCTGGACCGAGCTCTGGTTGGCCGCGAGCTGCTGTCGAAGCGCCGCGACCCCCGCGCGCGCGCCGGCCACTTCCTCGCGGGCGTCCTGCAACGCGTTCTGCCGGCTGGCCTGGCGTTGCGTCCCGATCTGCTCGTCGATGTCCGCGAGCCGCGCGCGCAGCGAGCGGACGCGCGGGTCGATGTTCATGTACTCGTCGGTGAAGGTGCGCGACGTCTCGCGCAGATCGGCACGGATGCGCGCGGCCTCCTGTTCGAGCGCCGCGAGCGTCGGGTCGTCCTTCGCGCGGGTCGCCGATTGTCCGGCGGCTTCGGCCGCCTTCAGCGCGCCGAGCCTGGCCTCGGCGACGACCAGCTTCTCGTTGGCCGCGTTCAACGAGACGCCGACGCCCTTGACCTCCGACAGCACCTGGTTCTCGTCGCGTTCGAGCGAGACGATGTTGTGGGTCGCGCGGAAAGCGTCGACCTCGCGACGCTTGCTCGCGACGTCCGCGTCAAGCGTCTGCGCCTCGTTGGCCGCTTCCGCGGCGGCGGTCGCGGAGCCGCTCTCGTAGCGCTCGGCGAGACCGGACCGATAGAGCGCGACGACGCGGTCGACGAAGACCGGGAGGAAGGCCGGCTCGGGGCCGCGGGCCTGCACGAAGACGATGTCGGTGCCGGCGACCTGGTTCGCAGAGAGCATCGACTGGAGCGTCGCGGGAGGGTCCGCGGTCCGCAGCGCGGCCGGCGTCGTCGGCGACGGTTCGATGTCGGCCCAGACGCGGGCGAGCAGCGTCCTGCTGGTCAGGTACTGGACCTCGTCGCGCAACGCGTAGGGTTTGTCGCCGGCCTTGGTCGCGTCGTCGGTGGCCGGATGCGCGCCCTGGACGAAAGCGAGTCGCGCGGTGGACTCGTAGACGGCCGGTCGCGCGAAGACGTAGATCAGCCCGACGATCGCGACGACGAGGAAGACCGACGCGAAGACGACCAGGCGGCGACGGTTGGCCCGGCGACTGCGACGTTCGGCTTCGAGGCCGCCGGTCGGATCGGCGAACTCGAGATGGACGCGGGAGGACATGACGTGCGTGGACGACGACGAGGATCGATCAGGCGAGCTTAGCCGATGGTCGAGCGCCGGTGCCCGGAAGCCGGAGCCGCCGCCTCACCTGCGCGGGTCGAGAGGGGACGTGCGCGATGGGAGGCGCGTTGCGAAGCGGCCTGTGCAAGCACCGGACGTCGCCCCGCCAGGGCCGAGCGCGACGCGACGCAGGACCGGTCGTCGAGCCGGTCCCGACTCGCGATTGGTCTCGGGCTAGCCGACATCCGCGTCCCGCAGCGGGACGCGCGGCTCGAACTTCCCTCGCTTGACGGCGAAGTAGGCCCTGACGTTGCGCACGTTCGCGTCGGTCGAGAACAGCCGCTGCGCGAGCGCGTGGTAGCCGTCGGTATCGCGGACGTAAGCAATCAATACGAAATCCGGGCCGGGTGTCACGCGATAACACTGTTGTACCTCGGCATCGGCCACCGCCCGTTCCTCGAAGGCAGCCTGCAATTCCGCCGGCTGCCGGTCGAGCGTCACTTCGATGATCGCGGTGATGCCCGCTCGCAACCCCGATGCCACTCGATCTGGCGCGAGGATTGCAATCCTCCGTTCGATCACGCCGGAGTCGACCAGTCGCTTGACGCGGCGCAGGCAGGTCGCCGCCGACGTGTGGACGCGCTCCGCCAGTTCCTGATTCGAGATCGACGCGTCGCTTTGCAACGCGTCGAGGAGTCTTCGATCGATCGCATCGAGTGCAACGGATGACATAAAGAGGAAAAAAGTGGATAGTTATGCAAATATAATTCACCGCAAGCAGATGGTGAAAGAAAACACCAAAGATGGCGGTACGAAGGTTACCTATTTCACGTCCAACTCGCTAGTGTCCGGTCTCTCGGCGCGCTCGCCGTCCCGGAACAAGAAGGAAGCTCCATGTGCGGAATCGTCGCCGCCGTCAGTTCGCGAAACATCGTCCCGGTCCTCGTCGAAGGACTGAAGCGACTCGAATACCGGGGGTACGACTCCTGCGGCGTGGCAGTTTATGACGTGCAGGGGCCGAAACGGGCGCGCAGCGTCTCCCGGGTCTCGGAACTCGATGCGCAGGTCAGGGAGTCGGCGCTGACCGGTTTCACCGGCATCGCCCATACGCGTTGGGCGACCCACGGGGCGCCGGCGACCCGCAACGCCCATCCGCACTTCTCCCCGTCGAACGAGGCGGCCCGGATCGCGCTCGTCCACAACGGCATCATCGAGAACCACGATGCGCTGCGTGTCGAGCTGGTCGCGAAGGGCTACGTGTTCATCAGCCAGACCGACACCGAAGTGATCGCTCACCTGATCGATTCGCTCTACGACGGCGACCTGTTCGATGCGACCCGGGCGGCTCTGAAGCGTCTGCACGGCGCGTACTCGGTCGCCGTCTTCTGCAGCGAGGAACCCCACCGCATCGTCGGCGCGCGCGACGGCTCGCCGCTGGTGCTCGGCTGTGGAGGCGGCGCAGGCTCGGCAATCGCAGGTGAGTGCTTCCTCGCGTCGGATGCGATGGCACTCGCGGGCGTGACAAACCGCATCGTCTACCTCGAGGACGGCGACGCGGTCGACATCCAGCTCGGCCGCTACTGGATCACCGACCGCGAGGACCGGCCGGTCGAACGCGAGGCGCGGACCGTCAACGCCCACACCGGCGCGGCCGATCTCGGCCCCTACCGGCACTACATGCAGAAGGAGATCTTCGAGCAGCCGCGCGCGATCGCCGACACGCTCGAAGGCCTCGCCGACGACGGCGGGGCGATCGGGCCGTGGCTGTTCGACGCGTCCAACGACGGTCGCAAGGCCGCGGCCGCATTCGCCGCGATCGATTCGGTGTTGATCCTCGCATGCGGCACCAGCTACTACTCCGGCCTGACCGCGAAGTACTGGCTCGAGTCGATCGCGCGCATCCCCACGCAGGTCGAGGTCGCGAGCGAGTACCGCTATCGCGACAGCGTGCCGAACCCGAAGACGCTGGTCGTCGTCATCAGCCAGTCCGGCGAGACGGCCGACACGCTGGCTGCGCTGAAGCACGCGAAAGCGCTCGGCCACGCGCATACGCTCGCCATCTGCAACGTCGGCACCTCGGCGATCGTGCGCCTGACCGAGCTCGCGTACCTGACGCGCGCCGGCGCCGAGGTCGGTGTCGCGTCGACCAAGGCGTTCACGACGCAGCTCTGCGCGCTCTACCTGCTGAGCCTGACCCTCGCGAAGCTACGCGGTCGTCTGTCCGTCGAAGCGGAGGCCCGCGAACTGAAGGACCTGCGCCATCTGCCGGCCGCGCTGCAGAGCGTGCTCGCGCTGGAGCCGCAGATCATCGCGTGGGCCGAGGCCTTCGCGAACAAGGAGAACGCGCTCTTCCTCGGCCGCGGCCTGCACTATCCGATCGCGCTCGAAGGCGCGCTGAAGCTGAAGGAGATCACCTACATCCACGCCGAGGCCTATCCGGCCGGCGAACTCAAGCACGGCCCGCTGGCGCTGGTGACCGAGGCGATGCCGGTCGTCACGGTGGCGCCGAACGACGCGTTGCTCGAGAAGCTGAAGTCGAACCTTCAGGAAGTGCGCGCGCGGGGCGGACAGCTGTACGTGTTCGCCGACGCGGGTTCGCACATCGAGTCGAGCGAAGGGCTGCACGTGATCCGGCTGCCCGAGCACTACGGAAAGCTGTCGCCGATCCTGCACACGTTGCCGCTGCAGCTGCTGGCGTATCACACGGCGGTCGCTCGAGGGACCGACGTCGACAAGCCGCGCAACCTGGCCAAGAGCGTTACGGTGGAGTGAGGGAAGCCGGCGCCTCGAGCGGCGGACAGCGCGACGATCGTCGTATCCGGTCGGGCATGTCGCGTGACCCGTGATCCGCGAGGCCGACGCCTCGACGCCTCGACGCGTCCGTCGTCGCGTCCGCCTCACCGCGAGTCTCACCACACCGTCGGCTTCGGGTTGCGCGCCTCGAAGCCCTTCTGGTGCCAGTACGGATAGATCGGCTCCACGTGGCTGACCTCGTCCAGCCGCGCGACCTCGTCGACGGTCAACGTCCAGCCCACCGCGCCGAGGTTCTGCAGCAGCTGCGTCTCGTCGCGCGCACCGACGACGACGTTCGAGATCGTCGGTCGCGAGAGCAGCCAGTTGAGCGCGACCTGTGTGATCGTCTTGCCGCGCGCCTCGGCGATCTCGTCTAGCACGTCGACGACCGCGTACAGCTTCTCGTCGTCGACCGGTGGGCCGCCGACCGCGCCGCCCGATGCGATGCGTCCCGCTTCCATCGGCTGGCCGCGGCGGATCTTGCCGGTCAGCCGGCCCCATCCGAGCGGACTCCACACCATCGTGCCGACACCCTGATCGATCATCAGCGGCATCAGCTCCCATTCGTAATGCCGTCCGATCAGCGAGTAGTAACCCTGGTACGCGACGTAACGACCGAGCCCCAGGCGCTCCGACGTGGCGAGCGACTTCATCACGTGCCAGCCCGAGAAGTTGGAGGCGCCGATGTAGCCGATCTTCCCGCTCGTGACCAGGTCGTCGAGCGCGCGCAGGGTCTCGTCGACCGGCGTCAACGCGTCGAAGCCGTGCATGAAGTAGACGTCGATGTGATCGGTCTGCAACCGCTTCAGGCTGGCTTCGCAGGCCCGCATCAGATGGAAGCGCGACGATCCCCGGTCGTTCGGTCCCTTGCCGCTCGGGAAGGTCGCCTTCGATGCGATCAGCACGCGCTCGCGCCTGCCCTTCAACGCTTCGCCGAGGACCTGCTCGGAGAGGCCGTCCGAATAGATGTCCGCGGTATCGAAGAAGTTGAGCCCGTGCTCGAGACACACGTCGACGAGACGTGCGGCTTCCGCGCCTTCGGTGCTGCCCCAGCGCTGGAAGAATTCGTTGCTGCCGCCGAACGTGCCGGTGCCGAGACTGAGCACCGGGACTTGCAGGCCGGAACGGCCGAGAGATCGATAGTCCATGGAAGATCCGTTGAGATGACGAAGGGCGATGGTTCGCGCGGCATCGTCGCACGAGCCGTCCGCCGCGGGCGCGACGCCTCATTCCCGTCGCACATAGCATCTAGTCCGCACGGCCGGCTGGCGTGCCGGACGTCGTGCTTCCAACATGCGCAGCCCGAAGACCGGTGCCGCCGTCTTCGCATCGCAAAGGAAACGACCATGTCCCTCCAGGCCGCCCTCGACGCCTTCCGCGCCGACTTCGAAGCCGGCAAGCCTCCGTACAACGCATCGGCCGCCATCCATCCGATCATGAAGCGCGCGACCGCCGAGCTGATCGCGTCGGGCCTCGCGCAACGCGCGATCAAGGCCGGCGATCGCGCGCCGACGTTCGCGCTGCCCGATGCGGACGGCAATGCGGTCTCGTCGCTCGACCTGCTGGCCGACGGCCCGCTCGTCGTCAGCTTCTATCGGGGCGTGTGGTGCCCCTACTGCAACATGGAGTTGAAGGCGCTCGAAGCGGCGCGACCGCAGCTCGAGGCGCTCGGTGCGAAGCTGATCGCGATCTCGCCGCAGACCGCCGTCAACAGCCGCAGGTCGATGCGCGACAACGCGCTCGGTTTCCCGATCCTCTCGGACACGGGCAACAAGGTCGCCGATGCCTTCGGCCTGCGCTTCGCGCTGCCCGACTACCTCGTCGAGCTGTACCGGGACGGCTTCAAGAACGACCTCGCGGTCGTCAACGGCGAGCCGAGCTGGACGCTGCCGATGCCGGGGCGCTTCGTCATCGCGACCGACGGCACGGTGCTCTATGCCGAAGTGAATCCCGACTACACGCGGCGTCCCGAGCCCGACGAACTGATGCCGGTCCTGCGTCGCGCGAGGTCCGGCGCTCCCGCCTGATCGGGATCCGCCGGCGGTCGTCGCTCGTCCCCCGGCGGAACGGCGACGGGCCGATACTCACGTCCATGGATCGCCTCTCCCAGATGGAAGCGTTCGTGCGCGTGATCGAGACCGGCTCGTTCTCGGCGGCCGGCCGTCAACTGCAGGTCGGACAACCCGCGATCTCGAAGACCATCGGTCACCTCGAGGCGCGGCTCGGCGTGCAGCTCCTGTTGCGGACGTCGCGTGGCCTGGCGCCGACCGAGGCCGGTACGCGCTTCTACGAGCGGGCCAAGCGCGTGCTCGCCGAAGCCGACGACGCGGACCGCACGGCACAGGGCGCCGCGGCGACCATGACCGGTCGACTGCGCGTCTCGGCGCCCGTCACCTTCGCGCGCCTGCATGTCGTGCCGGCGCTCGCCGGCTTCCTCGAAGCGCATCCCGCGCTCGAGATCGAGCTGGTGCTCGTCGACGCCGTCATCGACCTGGTCGAGCAGGGCATCGACGTGGGACTGCGGATGGGGTCGCTGCCGGACTCGACGCTGGTCGCGGCCCGGCTCGGCCGTTGCCGTCGGCTCGTCGTCGCCGCGCCCGCGTACCTCGCGCGACGCGGCGTGCCCGAGACGCCCGCCGCGCTTCTCGATCACGACGTCGTGATCCACTCGCTCGCCGGCCTCGGCACCGTGTGGGCGTTCACCCGCGGCGGCGCCGAGACGTCGGTGAACATCAAGGGTCGTGTCCGCATCACGTCGGGCGAAGGGGTGCGCGAGGCCGTGCTCGCCGGTCTCGGCCTCGCGATCGGTTCCGAATGGATGTACACCCAGGAGCTCGCGCGCGGCGTGGTCCGGCCGCTCCTCACCGAATGGTCGTTGCCGCCGCTCGACCTGTGGTCGGTCCATCCGGGCGGTCGTCGCGTCAGCGCGAAGGCAAAGGCGTTCGTCGCGTTCGTCCGCACCCTGCTGTCGACTTCAGCCGACGGGGCCGCACCGGCCTAGGCTGACCCTTCGATCAGGCTTTGCGAAGGAGGCGGCGCACGCGTCGACCTTCAGACTGCTTCGTCCCTGCATCCATTCGGCGAAGACCCATGAGCAAGATGACCCTGAAGGACCTCACGAAGAAGATGGCCGACATCGACTTCGCGATGCTGATCACGAAGACCAAGCTCGGCCAGGTCTCGGCACGACCGATGAGCAACAACGGCGAGGTCGACTTCGACGGCGACTCCTACTACTTCACGTGGGAAGACTCGCGGATGACGAGCGACATCGAGCGTGACAAGTCGGTCGGGCTGACCTTCACCGGCAACAAGGGTCTGCTCGGCAAGCCGCCGCTGTTCGTGTCGGTGGAAGGCGAGGCCGAACTGATCCGCGACAAGGCGACGTTCGAGGCGCACTGGACCGAGGACCTCGACCACTGGTTCAAGGACGGCATCGACACACCGGGCGTGACGATGATCCGCGTGCGGGCGACACGCGTGCATTACTGGGACGGCGAGGACCAGGGCGAACTCGTCGTCTGAGCCCGCCGCCGGACGGCGCGCCGTCGACGAGCGCGTCCGGGCGCGCTCTCCGAACGCACGACCGGTGGTCGCCTTCGACAGCGCGATCCCGGTCCGGTAGCCGTCGTCGCCGCCGGGTTCCGACGGACCGGAAGCATCGCGTGCCGTCGTCCGGCGGGCCGCGGAATGGCATGATCGGTCGCGTCGCTCATGAACCGCCCGCCAACCCTTCGTCCCGACTGCCGTTCCGACCCGGCCGTTCGCAGGAGCATCCGCGAACGCATCGGCCTACGTTCCGTTCGCCGGCCACCCGCCGGCGCTCGTCGCCGGCGCGCTCACGAGCCTGTCGTCGCACGCATGCGCGCATCGCGGTCGATCTCGACCCGCTCGACATCCAGGTCCGCATTCATCTGGCGGTCATCACCGCCTACGCGCGACTATGCAACCGCGATCGACGAGTTCCAGATCGTGCTCGACATCGAGCCCGGCCACTTCTACGGGCACGTGATGCTCGGCTCGACCTCCTGTGGGCCGGCGCGGCCGAACTCGCGATGAAGCACTTCGACCGCGCGTGCGCCCTCGCACCGGGCCATCCGATCCCGCAGTTCGATCGCATCTTCAGGCACGGGCTGATCGGCGACCGCGAGGGCGGCCGCGCGATGCTGGCCGATCTGCTCGCGCGCCTCGAAGGCCATCACTATCAGCTCTACAACCGCGCGATGGCCGAGGCCTATCTCGGTGACCTCGACGGCTTGTGCGCGACCCTGCGGCGGACCGCCG
>CALMOR010000126.1 GCA_937872165.1 uncultured Burkholderiales bacterium
CTAAAACCCGGCGGGGCCCCTAAACCCCGCGCGAGACGCGGTCGACCGCGCGCTTGAGGTCCGGATCGATGTCCGGATAGTCGAGAATCGCCTTCGGGTGGACACCGATGTTGTTGTTGATGATGAATTCGAGCCGGGCCAGCCCGACGCCCTCGTTCGGGATGGCGCGGAAGTCGAACGCGAGTTGCGGATTGCCGACGTTCATCGTCAGCTTGACCGGGATCGGCGGCAGCTCGCCGCGCGCGACCTCGGTGATCTCCATTTCCAGCGCGCCGTCGTACACATGTCCCTCGTCGCCTTCCGCGCACGAGACCGTGACGGTCGCGCCCTCCGAGAGCGTCTCGGTGGCGTCGCCGCAACCCACGACGGCCGGCACGCCGAGCTCGCGCGCGATGATGGCCGCGTGGCAGGTGCGGCCGCCGCGGTTGGTGACGATGGCCGAAGCGCGCTTCATCACCGGCTCCCAGTTCGGGTCGGTCATGTCGGCGACCAGGATGTCGCCCGGCTTGACGCGGTCCATCTCGGACGGGTCGCTGACGACGCGGACGACCCCGCTGCCGATGCGCTGACCGATGGCTCGCCCGTGCGCGAGGACTTGCGACATCCCCTTCAGGCGGAACTTCTGTTCCGACGTGCCGGCCTTCATCTGCGAACGCACGGTCTCGGGACGGGCCTGCAGGATGTAGAGCTTGCCGTCCTGGCCGTCCTTGCCCCATTCGATGTCCATCGCACGGCCGTAGTGCTGCTCGATGATGACGGCGTAGGTCGCCAGTTCGGTGACCTCGTCGTCCGTCAGCGAATAGCTGTTCCGCTCTTCGAGCGCGACGTCGACCGTCTGCACGCGATCCTTCGAGCCGGCGGGCGCGAACTCCATCTTGATCAGCTTCGAGCCGATCTGCTTCCTGATCACCGCGCGCTTGCCGGCGGCCAGCATCGGCTTGTGGACATAGAACTCGTCGGGGTTCACGGCGCCCTGCACGACGGTCTCGCCGAGCCCGTAGCTCGACGTGACGAAGACGACGTCCTCGAAGCCCGACTCGGTATCGATCGTGAACATCACGCCGGCCGCGCCGGTGTCGCTGCGGACCATGCGCTGGACACCCGCCGACAACGCGACCTCGGTCTCCGCATAGCCCTTGTGCACCCGATACGAGATGGCCCGATCGTTGTAGAGCGACGCGAAGACCTCCTTGATCGCGATCAGCACGTCGTCGATCCCGACGACGTTGAGGAAGGTCTCCTGCTGCCCCGCGAACGACGCGTCGGGAAGGTCTTCGGCCGTCGCCGAGGAACGCACCGCGAACGATGTCGCGCCCTCGTTGCCGCCCGCGAGCCGTTCGAACGATGCGCGAACGTCCGTCTCGAACGCGGGGGTCAGCGGTGTCTCGACGATCCAGCCGCGAATCTCCCTGCCGGCGACCGCCAGAGCCTTGACGTCGTCGGCGTCGAGTCTCGCGAGGCGCTCGGCGATCCGGTCCTTCAGCCCGCTCTGCGCGAGGAACTCGCGATACGCCGCGGCGGTGGTCGCGAAGCCGTCGGGAACGCGCACGCCGGCGCTCGCGAGCTGGCTGATCATTTCCCCCAACGACGAGTTCTTGCCGCCGACCGAATCGACGTCCGTCGAACGCAACCGGGTGAAATCGATGACTCTGACCTGTTCGGACATGAAGGCTGCCGCTTTCGTGATGTTAGATTCCGCCACCACCGAAGCGATGCCGTCCCCGATCGATTCTAACCTGCGCATTCGAGCCCTCCCGTAAGCCGCCTCAGTAGTCACCGTCCCATCGTGCACCGCAGCATTTAACCATTTCCCCACCGTGCCCGCTCGCGATACCCCTTCTCCGAACGCGGCCGCCGTCCGGACCGTGTTCTTCGTCTCCGACGGTACCGGCATCACCGCCGAGACCTTCGGGCACAGCCTGCTCGCGCAGTTCGACGAGGTGCCGTTCAAGGAACTGCGGATGCCGTTCATCGACACGATGGACAAGGCGGCCGACGTGATCGAACGGATCAACCGGGTCTCGCGCGACGACCACCTGCGCCCGATCGTCTTCTCGACGCTGGTCGATCCGGAGATCAACTACGCGGTCCGCTGCGCCCACGGCCTCTTCCTCGACATGATCCAGACCTTCGTCGAGCCGCTGGAGAAGGAGCTCGGCTTCAAGTCGACGCATTCGATCGGGCGCGGCCACAACATCGCGGACTCCAAGGAGTACAACCAGCGCATCGAGGCGATCAATTTCTCGCTCGCCCACGACGACGGCCAGACCCACACCGGACTGGCAGACGCGGACGTCATCCTGGTCGGCGTGTCGCGCAGCGGCAAGACGCCGACCAGCCTCTACCTGGCGATGCAGTACGGCATCAAGGCGGCCAACTATCCGTTGATCCCCGAAGACTTCGAGCGGCACACGCTGCCGTCGGCGCTCCCGAAGTACCGGCACAAGCTGTTCGGCCTGTCGATCGCCCCGGAGCGTCTGGCCGAAGTCCGCAACGAACGGCGCCCCAAGAGCAAATACGCGTCGATCGAGAACTGCATCGAGGAAGTCGCCGCGGCCGAAGCGATGATGCGCAGGGAAGGCATCCGCTGGCTGTCGTCGACCACCAAGTCGATCGAGGAGATCGCGACGACCATCCTGCAGGAGGTCCGCCTCGATCGTCGTTCGTTCTGACGAGAGCGACGGGCATCGCAACAACGATCGAGGCGCGTCGCGTCGCGTCCACCGCGGTCGCCGGAGGTTCGCTGGATATAATCGGCTGGGAGGCCGCCGCTTGTTCGCACAACTGATCAACCGCATCAATCGTACCGAACCGTCCGAGGCGGAGGTCGGCGACCCCGTGCAGGCGGGCGATGCGCCACCGCCGCTCTTCACGCGGCTCGACGACGAGCAGCGCGACCTGATCCAGATGGTCGTCGACTGGGTCGACGCGCCGCTCGCCTTCTTCGATCGCACGCTCGCGCTGCGCTTCGCCAACGCGGCCTATTGCACCGCCGTCGGCACGCCCCTCGCGGCGCTCGTCGGCCGCCCGGTCGAGGAAGTCTCCATCGAAGGCCCCGGCCCGTCGTCGCGCGACCACGCGGAGCGCTCGCTCTCGGGCGAAAGCCTCGACTTCGACATCGCCGAGCGGCACGCGGGCTCGATCGGCGAGACGGCTCGCGTGCAATACCGGCCGCAGGTGGGCCGCGGCGGCTTGGTGATCGGCGTGCTGTGCGTGCTGCATCGACTGGGACGCCGGCGAGCCGATCAGGTCGGCGAGCTCTTCGATCCCGCGGAGTCCTCGGTCCTGCCACGCGGCGAAGGCGGCGTCAGCGCGCCGATCCGCGCCGCGCTCCGCATCGCGCAGGACGACGTCATCGAACGCGAGCGCAAGCAACGCGAACTGATCGAGAGCCTGCCGCTGCCGCTGGTGTTCATCGGCAACGACGGTCTCTGCAAATGGGCCAATCCCGCGTTCTGCAAGGCCTTCGGCATCGCGGAGCAGCGCATCGGGGGCACCGCGCCCGAAGCCGTGTCACCGCAGTTCGCCGATGCGTCGCGCGACGGCCTGTCGGAAGCCGTGGCCGGTCGACGCTACAGCGTCGAACAACCGCTGGCGCTGTGCGGTCGCGAACCCCGCTGGTATCGGGTCGAAGCGCAGCCGGGCTTCGATCGGGACGAACGACAGAACGGTGTCTACGTGCTGCTGACCGACGTCGAGGACTCGCGGCACGCGGCCTCGCAGCTGCAGGAGAGCGAAGCGCACTTCCGCGGTTTCACCGAGAACGTGCCCGAGACCATCGTCTTCCTCGACGGTGCCGGCCGCTTCAGCTACGTCAACGAGAACTTCGTGCGGCGAAGCGGCAAGGCGAGGGACGAGCTGGTCGGTCGCTCGGTCGAGGACGCGTTGGGCACCGCGATCGCCGAGCGCTTCCAGCCGTCGCTGAAGCGCGCCTATGCCGGCGAGACCTTCTCTCGCGAGGGCAGCAGCCTCCTGGGCGATTCGTCCGAGTGGCGCGAGGTGCGCTATCTGCCGTATCGAGACGGACACGGCGAAGTAAAGGGTCTTTACATCGTCTCGCGCAGTCTGGAAGGCGAGAAACGCGCCGAGCGCGCGGTCCGGGAACGCGACGATCGCATCCACTTCCTGACGGACAACCTGCCGGCGCAGATCGCCTATCTCGATACGGACCTCCGCTACCAGTACTGCAACCAGCGCTTCCTCCTCGATCACGGGCTGGACAGCCAGGATGCGGTGGTCGGCAGGACGCTGTTCGAGCTCGAAGGCGCGGACCCGATCGGCGCGGCGGGTCGCAAGGCCATCGACGCGGCCATCCGCGGCGAGCGCGCCGCCTACGAGCATCGCAGCGTCGGCGGTCCTGCGGGAGAGCGCTGGTTCAACGTCTCGCTCGTCGGCGACATCGGCGACGACGGCCGGCCGCGCGGGCTCTACTCGATCGCCTACGACATCACCGATTCGAAGCTCGCGGAGGACACGCGGGCCCGGCAGCAGCAGTGGATCGAGAGCTTCATCGAGAACTTCCCGCAGCCGCTCAGCTATCTCGATCCGGACGGCGTCCACCGCTTCTCCAATCGCGCCTACGAGGACTTCGTCGCGCAGAAGAAGGACCGCATCATCGGCCAGACCGGAGCCTCCGTGTTCGGTCGCGACATCGCGGTGGTTTTCAATCCCTCCTTCATGAAGGCGCTCACCGGCGTGCGCCTGCACACCGAGCACCAGGTCGCCGCCAAGGAAGGGGGCCAGCGTTTTCTGGCCGCCGACTGGTTGCCCGACGTCCTGCCCGACCGCAGTGTCCGCGGCGTGTACTTCGTGGTCCAGGACGTCAGCGAGGCGAAGCGCGCGCGGCTCGCGTACGAGGAGTCGCTGCGCGAGATGCAGCGTGCGATGGACAGCGTGTCGCTGCCGATCAGCTTCGTCGACACCGAACAGCGGCTGCGCTTCGTCAACCACACGACCACGACCTGGTACGGCCGCTCGGCCGACGAGCTGATCGGCATGCCGATCGCCGACCTGATGTCGGGCGACGACTATCGTTTCGCGGAGCCTTACATCAAGGCCGCGCTGGAAGGCGAATCGGTTCAGTACGAGCGCGAGATGCGCTATCACGACGGTGCCCGGCGATGGGTGCTGATCCGTTATGTCGCCACCCGCGACGAGCACGACGTCGTCACCGGCTTCTACACCACCGCCACCGACATCCAGTCGCGCAAGAAGCAGGAGATCGCGCTCCAGCAGGCCAACGGGCTTCTCACCGCGCATTTCGAGAACACGCCGTTGGCGTCGTTCACGCTCGACGGCATGGGGCGCGTGACGCGCTGGTCGTCGCAGGCCGAGACCCTGTTCGGATGGCGACGCGAGGAGGTCATCGAACGTTCGTTCTCGGATCTCGGCCTGATCGACCGTGACCTGCTCGTCGACTTCCTTCCCGGCGAGAGCGATCCCAATACCGCGGTCGGCAACACCCGCCTGCACATCGTCGAAGCACGACGTCGCGACGGATCGGCCGTGACCTGCGAGTGGCACATCGCGGCGCTGCGCAATCCGCTCGGCCGCATCACGTCGTCGCTGGCGCTGATCCAGGACGTTTCGCAACGGGTCGAGGCCGAGCGACGCCTC
>CALMOR010000127.1:0-17007 GCA_937872165.1 uncultured Burkholderiales bacterium
GTCGGCGTGCCCTCGGGCCCGTCGGGGATCTTCGACGCCGCGCGCTCGCCGAAGAAGGCGTGGCGCAAGGCCTACGACTCGGGCGTCTGCACGAGCTCGACGAAAGAGGCGCGCTCGAACGCGATGCCGTCGTCGAAGCGCTTCGTGACCGCGGCCTCGACCGCGTCGACGCACTTCTTCGGCGCCGGGTAGTTCTTCGCGACCGCGTTGACGGTGTTGCGCGCGAACGAGAAGAAGGCCTCGTGCAGCGGGAAATCGATCTTGATGTCGCGGACCTTCGGCAGCGGCCTGCGGTCCGCGATCTCGCGTGCGAACGCGATGGCTCCTTCGACGACATCGCCTTCGACCATGCGGTCGAAGAGCGCGGTCTTCGCGAGCTTCTCGGACGGCATCGGCGTGCCGCTGACGATCATGTTGAGCGCGAGCTCGACGCCGACCACGCGCGGCAGCCGCTGCGTGCCGCCGGCGCCCGGCAGGATGCCGAGCTTGACCTCGGGCAGCGCGATCTGCGCGCCGGCGATCGCGACGCGGTAATGGCAGCCGAGCGCGAGCTCGAGGCCGCCGCCCATCGTCGTGCCGTTGATCGCCGCGACGACCGGCTTGGACGCGAACTCGATCGTCTCGATGACGGTCGCGAGCGACGGCTCGGCGAACGCGGCCGGCGTGTCGAACTCCTTGATCTCGGCACCCGCGCAGAACGACTTGCCCTTGCCGGTCAGCACGATCGCCTTCACCGACGGGTCGGCCAGCGCCTGCTCCACGCCGGCGACGATGCCCTCGCGGGCCGCGAGACTCATGCTGTTGACCGGCGGGTTGTCCACCGTGATGACGGCGATGCCGTCCTTCACCTGGGTTGTTGCTGTCATGGAGAGCTTCCTCGAATGTCGTGATCGGCCCCGCGTCGCTCGACGGCGGAGCCGGCTGATTGGGCTCGATGTTCGGCCCGTCGAACCGTCCGGCGAGGCACGGCGGCGCGCGATGTGGTCGATGCGCCGATGTGACCGACGTGCCCGAAAGGCGGACGGCGATGATAACAAAATAGAACGATCGTGCGTTTTCTCGGCGGCCTTCTTCCGTAGCGGAGTCGGCGCGGCGAGCGCGCTTCGTTCGGATGGTGGGAACAGCCTCCGGCGAGCAGGTCGACGCGGCGACCGACGGGCGCTTCGCCGCCCCGGCCCACCGCCCGGCGACGAGCCTTCGCGGCCTCGCGATTCCCGCGGCGAGCCGTCGCGCTCGTCAGACTTCCAGCCACTCCTTGCGCACCGCGGGATCGCCTTTCAGTTCCGCGGGCGTGCCCTCGAACACGATCTGCCCGTGTCCCATCACGTAGACGCGCTGCGAGATCTCGAGCGCGATCGCGAGCTTCTGCTCGACCAGCAGCACCGAGATGCCGCGGTTCTTGAGTTCCTTCAGGTAGTCGGCGACGAGCTCGACGATCTTCGGGGCGAGGCCTGCGGTGGGCGCGTCGATCATGATCAGGTCCGGGTCGCCCATCAAGGGCCGGCAGAGCGTCAGCATCTGCTGCTCGCCACCCGACAGCACGCCCGCGGCGACGTGTTCCCGTTCCTTCAGGCGCGGGAACATCCGGTACATGTCGGCGAGCGACCAGCGTCGCGCCTTCCGGTCGGTGCGGCCGCCTCCGCGGCCGCTCCCCTTCTCGCCCAGCATCAGGTTCTGCTCGACGGTCAGCCGCGGGAAGACGTCGCGGTTCTCCGGCACGTAACCGACGCCGCGATGCGCGATGCGGAAGGCCTTCTCGTTGCCGATCTCCTCGCCCTTGAACGTGATCGATCCGGTCGTCGCGACCTGACCCATGATCGACTTGACGGTGGTGGAGCGGCCGACGCCGTTGCGGCCGAGCAGGCTGACGATCTCGCCCTGATCGACCCGGAGATCGACGCCCTGCAGGATGTGGCTCTTGCCGTAATAGGCATGCAGATCGCGGACCTCGAGCATCATGCCGCCACCGTCCCGAGATAGGCTTCCTGCACCGCGGTATTGCCGCGGATCGCGGTCGGCGCGTCGGACGCGATGACCTGGCCGTAGACCAGCACGGTGATGCGGTCGGCGAGGCCGAACACCACGCTCATGTCGTGCTCGACCATGATCAGCGTCTTGCCGGTCGTGACGCGGCGGATGAGCTCGACCGCATGATCGGATTCGGAGCGGCTCATGCCGGCCGTGGGCTCGTCGAGCAGGACCACGCTGGCGCCGCCCGCGACCGTGATGCCGATCTCGAGCGCGCGCTGTTCGGCATAGGTCAGCATGCCGGCCGCGACGTCGTGGCGACGGCGCAGTCCGATCAGCTCGAGCACCTCCTCGGCCCGCAGCCGCGCGTCGCGCAGCCGCGCCAGCGAATGCCAGAACGAGTACCTGTAGCCGAGCGGCCAGAGGACCGCGCAGCGGAGGTTCTCGAACACCGACAGCTTCGGGAAGATGTTGGTGATCTGGAAGCTGCGCGACAGGCCGAGCCGGTTGATCTCGAACGGCGCGAGGCCGAGGGTGCTGCGGCCGTCGAGCAGGATGTCGCCCGAGGTCACGTCGAAGCGGCCCGATATCAGGTTGAACAGCGTCGACTTGCCGGCGCCGTTCGGGCCGATCACCGCGTGCCGTTCACCGGCGGGCACCGCGAGCGTCGCGCCGCGGATGATCTCCGACTTGCCGAAGCTCTTCCGCACGTCGCGCAGCTCGATCGCGTACGCACGACCGCGATCGACGGCGTTGCCCGCCGGCTGCGACTCGCTCATGCGAGGCCTCGCTCGAGCTGCTCCTGGATCTCGACCTGGGCACTGCTCCACGCGCGCTTGAAGAGGCGCGAGGCCTGCCGCATCAGCAACGCGCCGACGACGAGGACGGCGCCCGCGACCAGCCACGGCGTCACGGCGCCGACATCGACCGTCAGTCCGAACAGCCGCATTCCCGTTCCGTTGGCCGACTCGAGCTGGAAGTGGTAGATCATCTCGATCAGCGACACGATGGCCACGAAGAGCACCGCGCCGGCGCCGACGACGGCCGCGTAAGGGATCCACAGCCGACCGAACTTCTCGAACTTGGCGACGCGCAGGTTCATCATGATCAGGCTCGCGATGCCGCCCGGCGCGTACATCACCATCAGCAGGAAGAAGATGCCGAGATAGAGCAGCCAGGCCTTCGTGATCTCGGACAGGAGCACGAACGACAGCACGAAGATGATCGCGCCGATGATCGGTCCGAAGAAGAAGCCGACGCCGCCGAGGAAGGTGAACAGCAGATAGGCGCCGGAGCGCAAGGTGCTGACGTTCTCGGAGCTGACGATCTCGAAGTTGATCGCGCCCAGCCCTCCGGCGATCCCGGCGAAGAAGCCCGCGATGATGACGACCAGGTAGCGCACGCGCTGCGTGTTGTAGCCGACGAACTCGGCGCGTTCGGGATTGTCGCGCACCGCGTTGGCCATGCGGCCGAGCGGCGTCAGCGTGAACGCGTACATCAGCACCGTGCAGATCAGCGTCCACGCGGCGATCAGGTAATAGACCTGGATCTGCGGACCGTAGGTGATGCCGAGGACCGCTTCGCCGAGCACACGATTGGTGGTGATGCCGGCTTCGCCGCCGAAGAACTCGGGCAGCATCAGCGAACTCGCGGCGACGAGTTCGCCGATGCCGAGCGTGATCATCGCGAACGTCGTGCCGGACTTCTTCGTCGTTACGTAGCCGAACAGCACGCCGAAGAACGCGCCGGCGACGCCGCCCACCAGCGGGACCAGCGACGTCGGCATCCAGAACGAACCCTTCGAGATCCAGTTCAGCACGTGGATCGAGATGAACGCGCCGAGGCCGACGTACACCGCATGGCCGAAGCTCAGCATCCCCGCCTGCCCGAGCAGCATGTTGTACGACAGGCAGACGATGATCAGCGTGCCGATCTGCGACAGGATCGTCAGCGACAGGCTGGAGCGGAAGAGCAACGGCGAGACCGCCAGCGCGAGCACGAAGAAGATCCACAACGCGGACTGGCCCAGGTCCACGGGCGCGAACTTGAGGGTGCCTCGCGGGCGCCTCTCGCGCGGCGACGCGACGCTGTCGGCGTCGTCGCTTGCGACCGCGTCAGTCATCGCGCTTGCCCATCAGCCCGCGCGGCCGGAAGATCAGGATCAGCACCAGCAACAGGTACGGCATGATCGGCGCGACCTGCGAGATCGTCAGTTTCCAGATCGGATAGCCGAGACTGTCCGGTCCCGGCGAGTAGCCGCCCTTCGCGAACAGCGTCAGGAACGAATAGTCGAGCGCCACCGCGAAGGTCTGCACGACGCCGATCAGCAGCGACGCGATGAACGCGCCGGCGAGCGATCCCATGCCGCCCACGACGACGACGACGAAGATGATCGATCCGACGGTGAGCGCCATCCCGGGCTCGGTGACGAACGCATTGCCGCCGATCACGCCGGCGAGTCCCGCGAGCGCGCAGCCGCCGCCGAAGACCATCATGAAGACCTTCGGCACGTCGTGCCCGAGCGCCTCGACCATCTCGGGATGCGACAGCGCTCCCTGGATCACGAGGCCGATGCGGGTCTTCGTGAACAGCAGGTAGACCGCGATCAGCATCAGCACGGCGACCAGCATCATGAAGCCGCGATAGGCCGGGAAGGTGGTCGTGTAGATCGTGAAGAGCGGCCCGTCGAGCAACGCCGGCACGCGGTAGTCGACCGGCGCGCGCCCCCAGATCAGCTGCACGAACTCGCCGATGCAGTACGACAGTCCGAAGGTGACCAGCAGCTCCGGCACGTGGCCGAACTTGTGGACGCGTCGCAGCGAGTAGCGCTCGAACGCGGCGCCAGCGAGACCCACCACGACCGGTGCGACGAAGAGCGCCGGCCAGAAGCCGATCCACACGCTGATCTGATAGGCGATGTAGGCGCCCAGCATGTAGAACGACGCGTGCGCGAAGTTGAGCACGCCCATCATGCTGAAGATCAGCGTGAGCCCGCTCGACAGCATGAACAGCAGGAGCCCGTAGCTCACGCCGTTCAGGAGGGAAATGAGGAAGAACTCCAAGGTGCTCTGCTCTCTCCTCCGTCACGGGAAGGTCGGCGGGGACCCACGGCGAGGCCGACCGCTCGCCCCGGCGCGTCCCTCGGGACTTCCCGACGACGGAGGGACGACGGTCAGGTCGAGGCCGGCCGTTTCATCTGGCACGAGGTCGGCGTCGACGACACGTACGGGTCGAGGATCGCATCGGTACGGAACGTGTAGCCGGTGTTCTCGACGTCGTACTTGAGCTTGCCGCCGGCCTTCGTCCAGGTCGCGACGTAGAGCGTCATCTGCATCTGGTGATCGGTCTTGCGCATCGTCTCCTCGCCGGCGCCGGGTCCCTTGACGGTCATGCCTTCCATCGCGAACGCGACCTTGGTCGGGTCCGTGGACTTCGCCTTCCTGATCGCGTCGGCCAGCATCGTCAGCTCTTCCCAGGCGGCCGCCACGTAGAGCTCGTCGTTGTACTTCTTCTTGAACTCGACGTAGTACGGCTCGAACGCGTTCTGGTCAACGTTGTTGTGCCAGTACGCGATCATCTTGACCTTCTCGGCGCCGGACGCGCCCATCACGGTCGGCGTGCCGGTGACGCCGGCGTAGTAGGTGTAGAAGTTCGCGTCGAGACCGGCTTCCTTCGCGGCCTTGATCAGCAGCGTCAGGTCCGCGCCCCAGTTGCCGGAGATCACCGTGTCGGCGCCCGACGCCTTGATCTTCGCGACGTACGGTGCGAAGTCCTTGGTCTGCGCGAGCGGCGTCAGGTCCTCGCCGACGATCTGGATGTCGGGACGCTTGCGCGCCAGCAGGTCCTTCGCGTACTTGGCGACCTGCACGCCGTGCGCGTAGTTCTGGTTCATCAGGAAGACCTTCTTGATCGAAGGGTCCTTGGCCATGAACGTCGTCAGCCCTTCCATCTTCATCGACGTGTCCGCGTCGAAGCGGAAGTGCCAGAAGCTGCACTTGCTGTTGGTGAGGTCGGGATCGACGGCCGCGTAGTTGAAGAACAGCATCGTCTTGTCGGCGTTGCGTTCGTTGTACTTGTTGATCGCGTCGATGATCGCGCCGGCCGCACCGGAGCCGTTGCCCTGCGTGACGTAGCGGATGTCCTGGTCCTGCGCGGCCTTCAGCGCGTTGAGGCTCTCCTGCGGACTGGCCTTGTTGTCGAACGGCACGATCTCGAACGTGACGCCTTCGCCGGCCGCCTTCTTCTGGTTCAGCTTCTCGGCCAGGAACTGGAAGCTCTTCAGCTGGTTCTGGCCGACGTTGCCGAGGATGCCGGACAACGGATCGATGAAGGCGATCTTGACGACCTCGGCCGACGCTGCCGTCGGGACGGCGAGCGCCACGACGAGGGCGCCGCCGCAGGCGAGCGCGCAGAGGGTGCGTTGCATGTTTGTCTCCATCCGGTTGATGCGGCAGGCGGGCCGCGATGCGATTGCCCTCGTCGTCGACCGCCGCCGCTGCGGGCCTCGAGGCAACGACGGAAGCGCCGCTACGAGCCGGCGAAGTCTACTGAAGTCGACGTCGACGAGGCATCTAGGAGATACCCGCAGCGACGCGCGACTTCATCGCGGGACGCGCGATGCAGCGCGTATCGCGGCGCGCATCAGGCCGTCGGCAGCCGATGATCGCGGAAGGACTCGCGCAGCCTGGCCTTGAGCATCTTGCCGGTCGCGCCGAGCGGAATGGCGTCGACGAAGACGACATCGTCGGGCGTCCACCACTTCGCGATCTTGCCTTCGTAGTGCGCGAGCAGCTCGTCCTTGCCGACCGTGCTGCCCGGCTTCTTGACGACCACCAGCAGCGGCCGCTCGTCCCACTTCGGATGCGGGATCGCGATGACGGCGGCCATCGCGACGTCCGGATGCGCCATCGCGATGTTCTCGAGGTCGATCGAGCCGATCCACTCGCCGCCCGACTTGATCACGTCCTTGCTGCGGTCGGTGATCTGCAGGTAACCGTCGGCGTCGATGTTGCCGACGTCGCCGGTCGGGAACCACGCGAGACCGTCGTCGTCGACGACGAGCGGATCGCCGCCGTCGCCCTTGAAGTACTCGCGCATCACCCACGGTCCGCGCACCAGCAGGTCGCCGAAGGCCGCGCCGTCCCACGGCAGGTCCTTGCCGTCGGGGTCGACGATCTTCATGTCGACGCCGTAGATGACGTGGCCCTGGCGTTCGAGGATGCGGGTCTGCCGGTCGCGCGGCAGCGACAGATGCTTGTTGGCGAGCTTGCAGGTCGTGCCGAGCGGCGACATCTCGCTCATGCCCCAGGCATGGATGACCTCGACGCCGAAGTCGTCGTTGAGCGTGCGGATCATCGCCGGCGGACAGGCCGAGCCGCCGATGACGGTCTTCCTGAACGACGAGAACGCGAGCCCGTTCTGCTTCATGTAGTTGATGAGGCCGAGCCACACGGTCGGCACGCCTGCCGAGAACGTCACCTTCTCGTTTTCGAACAGCTCGTAGAGCGACCTGCCGTCGAGCGCCGGTCCCGGAAGCACGAGCTTGCAGCCCACGAGCGCGGCGGTGTACGGGATACCCCACGCGTTGACGTGGAACATCGGCACCACCGGCAGCACGGAGTCCGCCGCCGAGACGCCCATCGCATCGGGCATCGCCGCGCCGAAGGCGTGGAGCACGCTCGAACGATGCGAATAGAGCACGCCCTTCGGGTTGCCGGTCGTGCCCGACGTGTAGCACAGCGACGACGCGGTGTTCTCGTCGAAGCTCGGCCAGACGTAGCGCGACGACGCGGCCGCGAGCAGCTCCTCGTAGCAGAGCGGCTCGACGCCGACACTGTCGGCGGGCATGTGCTCGCGTGCGCTCATCTGCACCCAGCTCGCCACCGTCGGGCAGCGCGAAGCCACGCCCTGCGCGATCGCCAGGAAGGTGATGTCGAAGAAGACGTGGCGGTCCTCGGCGTGATTGACGATCCACGCGATCTGGTCGGAATGCAGACGCGGATTGATCGTGTGGAGGACGGCGCCGATGCCCGACACCGCGTAATAGAGCTCGAGGTGCCGATAGCCGTTCCACGCGATGGTGGCGACGCGGTCCCCGGGCCGCACGCCCATCGCGAGCAGCGCGTTGGCGAGCTGCTTCGAGCGCATCTGCACTTCGCGCCAGGTGGTGCGATGCAGATCGCCTTCGACGCGGCGCGAGACGATCTCGGTGTCGCCGGTGTGGCGGCCCGCATGTTCGATGAGCGTGGAGATGAGCAGCTGCGTGCCCATCATCAGACCTTGCATGAATGGCTCCCCGGTAGCGGACGGCAGGTTGTACCGCAGATCGAACGAAGGCCGCATGTTCGCCGCGACCGGTCGGCGCTTGAAGACGGGCGAACCCTTAGAATCGCGCCATGCCCCATTCGCCGATCAACTCCGTCGAAGCGCCGCCGGTCGCCGACGACCCGAAGCCCGCGGTCGCCGGCGACGAGGCCGCTGCCGGTGTCTTCGATCGCGCTCGCTGGAACAACCGCTTCGCGGGGTTGCCGGCCGCGTTCGGCACGCGCCTCGCTCCCACGCCCCTGCCGTCGCCCTACTTCGTCGCGGCCAGCGCGCCGGCGGCCGCGTCGCTCGGCATCGATCCGCGCGAACTGATCGAGTCCGCGGCGATCGAGGTCCTCGCCGGCAACCGCGTTCCGGCCGGCGCCCGGCCGATGGCCGCGGTCTACTCGGGGCATCAGTTCGGCGTGTGGGCAGGACAGCTCGGCGACGGTCGTGCGCATCTGCTCGGCGGCGTCGAGACCGCCGACGGCGTCGTCGACCTGCAGTTGAAGGGCGCCGGCAGGACCCCCTATTCGCGGATGGGCGACGGGCGCGCCGTGCTGCGCTCGTCGATCCGCGAGTTCCTGTGCTCGGAAGCGATGCACGGACTCGGGATCCCGACCACGCGCGCGCTCGCGATCGTGGGTTCGGACCAGCCGGTGATCCGCGAGACCGTCGAGACCGCTGCGGTGGTCATGCGCATGGCGCCGTCGTTCGTGCGCTTCGGCTCGTTCGAGCACTGGGCTTCGCAGAACCGCGTCGACGAGCTGCGCGCGCTCGCGGACCACGTCGTCGACACGTTCTATCCGGCGTGTCGCGACGCGGCCGATCCGTATCAGGCGTTGCTCGCCGCGGTGACCGAACGGACCGCCCGGTCGATCGTTCAGTGGCAGTCGGTGGGCTTCTGTCACGGCGTCATGAACACCGACAACATGAGCGTCCTCGGACTCACGCTCGACTACGGTCCGTTCGGCTTTCTCGACGGCTTCGACGCGAAGCACGTCTGCAATCACACCGACGAGCGGGGCCGCTACTCGTACGCCAACCAGCCGGCGGTGGCTCGCTGGAACCTCTATTGCCTCGCCGAGGCGCTGATGCCGCTGATCGACGACGTCGATCGCGCCGAGGCGGCGGTGGCTCCGTTCAAGACGCTCTACACGGACGGGATGGCCGCGTCGCTGCATGCGAAGCTCGGACTCGTCGAAGAGCGCGACGGCGACTCCGCGCTGATCGATGCGCTGTTCGCGTTGCTGCAGGACGGCCGCACCGACTTCACGATCTTCTTCCGGCGGCTCGCGGACCTCGGCTGGGGAACCGACGAGCCGCCACGTCCGGGACGATCGGTGCGCGACCTCTTCGTGGATCGTGAACGTTTCGACGCGTGGGCGGTCGACTACCGCGCACGCCTGATGCAGGAAGGTCGCGAGGCCGGCGCGACGCGCGTCGCGATGCGTTCGGTCAACCCGGGATACGTCCTTCGCAATCATCTTGCGGAAGCCGCGATCGTCGCCGCGCGCGTCGGGGACTTCACCGAGATCGAACGCCTGTCGCGGGTGCTGCAGCGGCCGTTCGACGACCAGCCGGGGGCGGAGCGTTACGCCGATCTTCCCCCCGCGTGGGCGGGCAGCCTCGAAGTGAGCTGCTCGTCGTGAGCGGCCGGCATGCGGCGGCCGGAACGAACGAATCGACAAGGAGAACGCGATGGACGCAGTGACGAACAAGGTCGTCAAGGACGATCGGGAGTGGAAGAAGCAGCTGACGCCGATGCAGTACCAGGTCACCCGGCACGCCGCGACCGAGCGCCCGTTCACCGGCGAGTTCAACGATCATCACGAGCACGGCATCTACACCTGCGTCTGCTGCAACACGCCGCTGTTCGAGTCGGACACCAAGTTCGACTCGGGCTGCGGCTGGCCGAGCTACTTCAAGGCGCTCGACCCGGCCAACGTCCGCGAGATCACCGACACCAGCCACGGCATGCGGCGCACCGAGGTGATCTGCAACGTCTGCGACGCGCACCTCGGCCATGTCTTCCCGGACGGTCCGCCGCCGACCGGCCTGCGCTATTGCATCAACTCGGCGTCGCTGCGCTTCGACCCGAAATAGTCGGGTGGATACGACGCTCGCGCGACGGACCTCGGCGCCATGAAGTTCGTCTCCGACTTCTTCTCGCTGCTGCTGTTCTTCGCGATCTACCTGGCGGGTGAACAGTTTCCCGAACGCGCGCAGCACTATGCCGGCCTGCTGCTCGGCGGGATCACGCGCGACGGCGTGCTCCCGCCGGACCAGGCTTCCATCCTGCTCGCGATCGCGGTCGCGATCGTCGTCTTCACGGTCCAGATCGCATGGCTGCTCGCGACCCGACGCAAGGTCAGCGTCGTGCAGTGGATGAGCTTCGGCATCCTCGTCGTGTTCGGCGGCGCGAGCATCTACTTCCACAGCGACACGTTCATCAAGTGGAAGGTCACGGTGTTGTACTGGGCCTTCGCCGCCGCGTTGTGGATCGGCGTCGCCGCGTTCGGCAAGAACCTGATCCGCTCGCTGATGGAACCCGGCGGCGTCGAACTGCCCGACGGCGTCTGGGCGAAGATGAACCAGTCGTGGATCGCCTTCTTCATGGCGCTGGGACTCCTCAACCTCGTCGTCGCGTTCAACTTCTCGCGGACCACCTGGGTCACCTTCAAGTCGTTCGGCCTCACGGTCCTGACGCTCGCCTTCGCGCTCGGCCAGGGCCTCCTCATCTCGCGCTACCTCGATCGCATCGAAGCCGAAGAGGCCGCCGGCGAGGACCGCATCGCGCCGGCCGCGAAGGAAAGCGCGTGACCGCCGGGCAGACGCTCGACGAGATCGAGCGCCGGCTCCGCGCGAGCCTCGAGCCGACCTCGCTCGCGCTCGTCGACGACAGCGCGAAGCACGCCGGCCACGCGGGCGCGGCAAGCGGCGGCGGCCACTTCGGGCTGCGCATCGTGTCGGCCCGGTTCACCGGGCTGGCGAGGGTCGCGAGACATCGGCTCGTGTATGATTCGCTGTCCGATTTGATGCGCAACGCCATCCATGCGCTCGCCATCGAAGCGTTGACGCCCGACGAAGCCGATGCGACGAAGGCTTCGTCCTGCCCTGCAGCGGGCCCTCTTGCCTGACCCGGATGCACGCGGCGACCCCACGGTCGGCCGCCTTGCGACATCGTTGCGACCTCTCGTCCCCCCAAGCCCACGACCCCGTTCTTCCCTGAAGGATCCTTCATGAATCCCCTGCGTTCCCGTTCGACGTCGCTGGCGCTGCTCGCGCTCGTGGCCGCCGTCTTCGCGATCGGCCCGTCCGTCGCCGCCGCCCAGAACGTCGCCATCGTCAACAACAAGCCGATCCCGAAGGCCAAGGCCGACGCGATCATCTCGCAGCTAGCCCGCCAGGGTCAGCAGGATTCGCCGGAGCTCGAGACCGCGGTGCGCGAGGACCTCGTGCGCCGCGAGATCCTGATGCAGGAGGCCGACAAGAAGGGCCTCGCCGCCGATCCCGACGTGCAGGCCCAGCTCGAACGCGCGCGCCAGCAGGTGCTGATCGGCGCGCTCGCGCAGGACTACTTCAAGGCCAATCCGCCCGCGGACGCGGACGTGCGGCAGCAGTACGACCTGCTGGTCAAGGAGACCGGCGGCAAGGAGTACAAGGCGCGCCACATCCTCGTCGAGAAGGAGAGCGACGCGAAGGCGATCATCGCCAAGTTGAAGACCGGCGGCAGTTTCGAGGAGCTCGCGAAGCAGTCGAAGGATCCGGGCTCGGCGGCCAACGGCGGCGACCTCGACTGGGCGCCGGCCAACACCTACGTCAAGGAGTTCGGCGAGGCGCTGGTGAAGCTGCCGAAGGGTCAGTACACCCAGGTACCGGTGAAGACGCAGTTCGGCTATCACGTGATCCGTCTGGACGACGTGCGCGAGGCGAAGATCCCGAGCTTCGACGAGGCCAAGCCGCAGATCGCGGCCGCGATGATGGGCAACCAGCAGTGGCAGCAGTCGCGCTTCGAGCAGATGATGAAGGACCTGCGGGAGAAGGCCAAGGTCGAGTGACCGCGCGGCGGTCCGTCGACGAGGGCGCCTGCGGGCGCCCTTCGTCCATGCGGGGCCCGCTGCGCTAGACTGGCCCGATGGATCGCGGCCATCCGACACTCGTCAGCCCCTCGCCGAAGGAAGGCGCGCCCACGCGCGGCGGCGGCATGGCGCTCGCGTTCGCGCAGGTCGTGCTGTGGGGCTTCAACAAGCACTACCGCCTGTTCCGCGAGACCACGCAGGCCGCGAAGGAGCGCTTCGAGCAGGCCCGTTGGCAGGAAGCGCAGGAGGCTTCGCGCGAGCGGCTGCAGTTCTACGACCGGCGCGTCGTCGAGACCGTCGAACGGCTCGAGCGCGAGTTCCGCACCGAGCGCCTCACGCAGGCCTTCTGGCCGCAGGTCAAGTTCGAGTACATCAACCTGCTGCTCGATCATCTGCAGCCCGAATGCGCCGAGACCTTCTTCAACTCGGTGTGCTGCCGCATCCTCCACCGCAACTACTACAACAACGCGTTCATCTTCGTCCGTCCGACGATCTCGACCGAGCATCTCGACGCGGACCCGCCGGCCTATCGGTCCTACTACCCGGGCGCCCACGGCCTGCTGCCGGCGCTTCGCGAGGCTTTCGTCGACTTCGGTCTGGCGACGCCGTTCCAGGACCTGGAGCGCGATCTCGGACTCGTGGTCGACGCGGCGGCCGGCCGCTTCCCGCAGCGCTTCGAGCCGGCGCCGAACCACCAGGTGCAGATGCTGTCGTCGCTCTTCTTCCGCAACAAGGGCGCGTACGCGATCGGCAAGGTCATCAACGGCAACTTCAACCTGCCGTTCGCGATCCCGATCCTGCATGCACCCGACGGGACGCTGGCGATCGACGCGGTGCTGTTCGACATGGTCGACCTGCTCGGCCTCTTCAGCTTCTCGCGCGCCTACTTCATGGTCGACACGCCGGTGCCCGCGGCCTACGTGCAGTTCATCCACGAGATGCTGCCGGCACGACCGAAGTTCGAGCTCTACAACATGATCGGCCTGCAGAAGCACGGCAAGGCGCTCTTCTATCGCGACTTCCTGCATCACCTCGCGCACTCGACCGACGCGTTCGTCGCGGCGGCCGGCATCAAGGGTCTCGTGATGACGGTCTTCACGTTGCCGTCGTTCCCGTTCGTGTTCAAGGTCATCAACGATCACATCCCGCGGCCCAAGGACGTCGATCGCGCCGGCGTGATGGCGAAGTACTGGATGGTCAAGCTGCACGATCGTGTGGGCCGCATGGCCGACACGATGGAGTATTCGCACGTGGCGTTCCCGCGCGGCCGCTTCGCTGCCGAGCTGCTCGACGAGCTGAAGCGGAAGGCACCGACGATGGTCTCCGAGGAAGACGACTCGATCGTCATCAACCACTGCTACATCGAGCGCCGGATGACGCCGCTCAACCTCTACCTGCAGTCCGCGCAGGCGGACGACGCGCGGCGCGCGCTGTCCGAATACGGTCTCGCGATCAAGCAGCTCGCAGCCGCCAACATCTTCCCCGGCGACATGCTCTACAAGAACTTCGGCGTCACGCGTAACCGGCGCGTGGTCTTCTACGACTACGACGAGATCGAGTACATGACGGCGTGCAACTTCCGCACGGTGCCGGCGCCGCGCAACGAAGAGGACGAGATGGCCGACGAGCCGTGGTACTCGGTAGCCAGGAACGATGTCTTCCCCGAGGAGTGGAAGACCTTCCTGCTCGGCGACCCGACCATCCGGGCGACGCTGATGGAACTGCACCCGGAGATCTTCGAAGCGTCGTTCTGGCAGGGCTTGAAGGAACGGATCGAAGAGGGCCACATCGAAGACGTGTTCCCCTACCCTGCCGACCGGCGCTTCGACGCCGCGCGCCTGACGAGCTGACGCCGCCGCGATCGGCGCGTCGGCCCGGCGCCCGTCAATTCAACCGACCCGTCGAGGGTCATCCAGGAGAAGACATGGTCAGGTACGCATTGCTCGCGCGCGTCGAAGCGAAACCCGGCAAGGAGTCGGAGGTGGAGCGGTTCCTAGCCGGAGCCCTGCCGCTCGCCGAGGCGGAACCGGCGACGCGATCGTGGTACGCGTGGAAGATCGACGCGAAGACCTTCGGCATCTTCGACACCTTCGACGACGAGGCCGGCCGCGCGGCGCACCTGTCGGGCGAGATCGCGAAGGCCCTGATGGCCAACGCCGCGGCGCTGCTCGCGAAGCCGCCGGTGATCGAGATGCTCGAGGTGCTGGCCGCGAAGTAGTCGCGTCAGGACAGCAGGGTCCGGCGGACTTCGGGACGGGCCAGGCGTTCGAGGAACCAGCGCATCGCCTTGCCGCGGCCGCCGGTGTTCCACGAGTAGTACATCGTACCCACCGCACGCGACTCCGCGAGCAGGCGCGGTACCAGCCGGCCGGCCTCGATGTGCGGCAACGCGTCGCGCACCGGCAGATTGCCACAGCCGAGCCCCGCGACCTGCGCGGCCACCTTGTCGCGCATGCTCGGCACCGTCATCACGTCCTGTCCACCGAGGAGGCCGATGGTGACGCCCGGCATCTGACGTGCGCTGTCGCCGACTGCGATCGCACGATGGCGCCGGACCACGTCGGGCGTGACCGGTTCGGGCGCGGTCGCGAGCGGATGCGACGGCGCCACCGCGAACACCAGCTCCAGCTCGCCGAGCGGCAGGCTCTGGAAGCCGCTGGCCATGGCACCGCTCGTCGTCGAGAAGGTGCCGATCGCGATGTCGGCGCGCCCGGCGACGAGCGCCTCCCAGGTGCCGGACAGCACCTCGCTGAAGAGTCGGATTCGCGTGCCGGGGTCCTGCGCGTAGAACTCCGCGACCAGTCCGAACAGCGCGTCGACGCGGATGATCGTGTCGAGCGCGATACGAAGCTCGACTTCCCAGCCGTCGCCGACCCGTCGGACCCGACGCTGCAACTCGCTCGCGGCGAACAGCAGGTGCCGGCCCTCGCTCAGCAGCTCCTGTCCCGCAGGGGTGAGCTTCGCCCTGTGGCCGCGCCGATCGAACAGCAACACGTCGAGATTGTCCTCGAGCTTGCGGATCAGATAGGTCAGCGCCGACGGCACGCGGCCGAGCTCTTCGGCGGCGCGCGCGAAGCTGCCTTTCCGGTCGATGGCGTCGAGGGCCTGCAAGGCGTCGAGGTCGAGCAGCATGGTGGGCCGATCGTTCAGAATATCTGAACGAGTTCGTCAAACGGCGAGCCTATCATTTCGACCCGCCAGCGACTATCTTTCGGACCTGCCCCGAACCAGCAATATTCAGCGGCGCAGGGAAAGGTTGAAAATGCTTGAAGTTACCGAACGTTCACAAGTCAGGCGGGGTGCCGACCGCGGCCATGCCGAACACGGCTGGCTGAAGAGTTTCCACAGCTTCTCGTTCGCCGGATACGACGACCCGGAGCACGTGCACTTCGGACCGTTGCGCGTCATCAACGAGGACTTCATCGCGCCGTCGTCGGGTTTCGGAACCCACGGCCACCGCGACATGGAGATCATCACTTACGTGCTCGAAGGCGAGCTCACGCACAAGGACTCGATGGCCAGCGGCGGAAGCGCCGGCGCGGTGATCCGACCCGGCGACGTCCAGCGCATGAGCGCGGGCCGGGGCGTGCTGCATTCGGAGTTCAATTTCTCCGGCGATCGTCCGGTCCATCTGCTGCAGATCTGGATCATGCCGAACGTGTCGGGGATCGCGCCGAGCTACGAAGAGAAGCGCTTCGACGACGACGAGAAGCGGGGTCGCTTCCGCCTCGTCGCGTCGGAAGACGGACGCGAGGGCTCCGTGCTGATCCACGCCGATGCGGCGCTCCTTGTCGGCCGCTTCGACGGAGCGGAGCGCGCCACGCACGTCGTGCGCGAAGGCCGCAAGGCATATGTCCACGTCGCCGGCGGCTCCGTCGTCGTCGACGGAACGCTGCTCGAGGCGGGCGACGCGTTGAAGGTCCATGCGCCGGGAGACCTCGTCTTCGACACGGGCCGAGACGCCGAAGTACTGCTGTTCGATCTCGGCGGCTGACGGAACGGGGACGGCGCGTGCAGAGCGCGCCCTCCTCCGCTCCGGCGCCGAGGAATGAAGGACCCATTCGCGACGTTCACGTCGGTCCGGCGCGGACCGTGACGAACGCTCGCCTTACCGCACTTTCCACGGGAACCGACATGACGACCATCACCATCGTCTACCACTCCGGCTACGGCCACACCAGGAAGCTCGCGGAGGCGGTGCTCGCCGGCATCGAGGACGTCGCGGACGCCAGCGGTTCGCTGCTCGCGATCGACGCCGACGGGAACCTGCCCGACACCGGCTGGGACGAACTGGCTGCCTCCGACGCGATCGTCCTCGGCTCGCCGACCTACATGGGAACCGTCTCGTGGCAGTTCAAGAAATTCGCCGACGCGAGCTCGAAGCCCTGGTTCTCGCAGGCCTGGAAGAACAAGCTCTTCGCGGGCTTCACGAACTCGGCGTCGATGAACGGCGACAAGTACAACACGCTGCACTACATGATCACGCTCGCGATGCAGCACTCGGGCTTCTGGGTCGGCACCGGCCTGATGCCCGCGAACACCAAGGCCTCGCAGCGCAACGACGTCAACTACCTCGGCTCGTCCGGCGGCCTGCTCGCGCAGTCGCCGTCCGACTCGTCGCCCGACGAGGGCCCGCCCCCCGGCGACCTCGAGA
>CALMOR010000127.1:17017-21217 GCA_937872165.1 uncultured Burkholderiales bacterium
CGAGCGAGGCGGACCGTGGCGACGACGCAGCGCGACCACTACACGTCCACCGCCATCGGCCTCCACTGGCTGATGGCGCTGCTGATCGTCGGCGCGCTGTCGCTCGGCTATTACATGACGGGGCTGCCGTTCTCGCCGTCGCGAATCCGCCTGTTCAACTATCACAAGTGGCTCGGCATGACGATCCTCGTCCTCGCCGCGCTCCGACTGTCCTGGCGGCTCTTCCATCGGCCGCCGCCGATCCCCGACCACGTCCCGCGCTGGCAGCGGGGTGCGGCCCACGGCGTGCACTGGCTGCTCTACGCGTTCTTCTTCGCGGTTCCGCTGGCCGGATGGGCCTACACCTCCGCGGCCGGCTTCCCGGTCGTCTGGTTCGGCGTGCTGCCGCTGCCCGACTGGGTCGCGCCCGACCCGCAGCTAGCGAAGCGGCTCGAGTCGTTGCACGCATGGCTGGCCTACGGACTCGCGGCGATCGTCGTCGTCCATGTGCTCGCGGCCTTCAAGCACGGCTTCGAGGAACCCATCGGCTATCTTGACCGCATGCTGTCGAGCAGGCCCTGACCCGGAATCCATCATGCCCCGCATCCCGCTCCTCTTCGGTGCTTCGTTCGCGACCGTCCTCGCAACCGTCGCGCCGCCCGCCGTGTCCGCACAGAAGCTCGTCGTCGCCGAGAGCGAGGTCGGCTTCGTCAGCAAGCAGATGGGCGTACCGATCCAGGGGAAGTTCGAACGCTTCGACGGCCGGATCGCCGTCGACGCCGCCAAGCCCGAGACCGGCAAGGTCGCCTTCACGGTCGAGCTCGGCAGTGCCGCGATCGGCACGCCGCAGACGCTGACCGAGTTGAAGAAGCCCGAATGGTTCGACGTCGGCAGGTTCCCCACCGCGACCTTCGAGTCCTCTTCCATCAAGTCGACGGGAGCCGGCAAGATCGACGTCGTCGGCAAGCTGACGATCAAGGGCGTGTCCAAGGAGATCCACGTGCCGATGACGCTGGTCCAGCAAGGCGACAAGCTCAAGGCCGGCGGCGAGTTCACGGTGCGGCGGCTCGACTACCGCATCGGCGCCGGCGAATGGGGCGACACCGGACTCGTCGCCGACGAAGTGCTGGTTCGCCCCCGTCTGACGGTTCAGGGCAGCGCGACGCCCTGACCCCACGCATCGATCGATGCATCCAAGGCCTTCGAGGCCCAACCCAAAGAGGAAAACTCCATGAACCGCATCGCCCGCACCACGCTCGCCGCCGCCCTGTTCGGCACGGCTCTCTCCGTCTCGGCCGAACCGGTCGCGTACACGATCGACCCGACGCACACGTCGGTCACCGCCGAGTCCCGTCACTTCGGCACGTCCACCGTGCGCTCCCGCTTCAGTCCCAAGAGCGGCGACATCACGGTCGACACGGCCGCGAAGACCGGCCACGCGATGATCGTCATCGACGTCGCGTCGGTCATGACCGGCGTGCCCAAGCTCGACGCGCATCTGAAGAGCGACGCTTTCTTCGACGCGGCCAACTACCCGGACGCGGTACTGGTCGCCAACAGCTTCACCTTCGACGGCGACAAGGTCGCCACGATCAGCGGCGAACTGACGATGCACGGCAAGACCAACCCGATCACGTTGAAGTCCACCAACTACAACTGCTACCTCAACCCGAACTTCAAGAAGCAGGTGTGCGGCGGCGACTTCGAGACCGTGATCCAGCGCCAGCAATGGGACGTGAAGTACCTGATCCCGTTCGTGTCCGACGATACGAAGCTGGTCGTCCAGATCGAGGCGACGAAGAACTGACTGACTGAAGGAGAAGTCGTCGTGGGGGCTTGCTCGACCGGCCGTCGACCGCAATTCGAATACCGGGCCGGGACGCGAAAAGAACGAGCGTCCGGCTCGAACGGCGCTTGACGCCGATTGCTCGAGAACCCAGGATCGGTCCCTCTTCGGACGCGGGCTCGTCCCTGCGTTTCCCTTCCTTCTCGATCGTCGCCATGTCCGCAGCTCTTCGTCTTGCCTTCGCCACCGCTTGTATCGGCGCGATCTCGTTCGCCGGGCCGGCCGCCGCGACCTTCGTGCTGACCTACGAGGCGCCCGGCGTGCAGAACAGCACGGCGACCTTCTCGAGCGTCGGGGTCGAGACCTTCGACCTGCGGCCGATCGGTAGCAACGAGACCTTCACCACGACGTTCGGCATCTCGCCGTTCAGCGGCACCTACAGCGGCGTCGACATCTTCCCGGCCACGCAGTACGGGGGCGCCGGCGGAACGACGCGCTATGCATCGACCGCGTCGGTCGCAGGCTACTCGGTGACGCTGAGCCGGAGCGTCGACTACTTCGGCTACTGGCTCTCCGCGCTGGACCGCAGCAACGTGGTCTCGTTCTACGACGATGCGAACCTGGTCGGACAGTTCAACGCCGGGACGGTGCTCGGCAACGTGGTGATGAACAATCCCGCCTACTTCGGCAATCCCGACGCGGCTTTCCTCGGGCAGAACGGCACGGAGCCGTATGCGTTCGTCAACTTCTTCGACACCGGAGTCGGCGCGACCTTCAACCGCATCGTCTTCTCCGAATCGCCGGCCAATGCGGGTTACGAGACCGACAACCATACGGTCGGTCTCTTCCAGACCATCGGCGGCACGCCCATCCCCGAGCCCGGAACCTATGCGCTGGTGGCGGTGGGACTCGTCGGTCTCGGCCTCGCCCGTCGTCGTCCGCGGGTCGTCGCGCACTGACCGATCCGTCGCGCGTCCCGAAGAACCCGACCGCGGTCGGGTTTTTTCATGGACCATCGTGACCCGCGAAGGTCGACGATGGAGCGTGGGTGATGGAGCAGGCACAGGTCGTGATCGCGGGCGGAGGCCCGGTCGGCATCGTCACGGCCGCGCTGCTCGCCCGACAGGGCATCCGCACGCTGGTGATCGAAGCGGACGACGGCTACTGCACCGGCAGTCGTGCGATCTGCCTTTCGCGCCGGTCGCTCGAGATCCTCGGATGGATCGACGCCGATCGCCGCATCGGCGACATCGCGCTGCCTTGGGTCGGGGGACGCAGCTACTTCCGTGATCGCGAGGTCCTCCACTTCACGATGCCGAGCGATCCGATGGAACGCTTCGCGCCGATGGTCAACGTCCAGCAGTACCACGTCGAGGAAGCGGCGCATCGGGCGTTGCAGACCAACGGCGGAACGTTGCGCTGGTCCACGCGCGTCGTCGACGTGCGGCCCGCAGCGGACGGCGTCGAGGTCGACGTCGTCGACGAGGCCGGTCGCGCGTCCACCGTTCGAGCCGACTGGCTGATCGCGTGCGACGGCGGCCGCAGCACGGTGCGCGATCGCCTCGGCCTGCAACTGAAGGGCACGCAGTACGACGGCCGCTACGTCATCGTCGACATCGAGCAGGCCACCACGCGCGCCGTCGAGCGGCTCGCGTGGTTCGATCCGCCGTCCAATCCCGGCTCGACCATCCTCATGCACCGGCAACCCGGCGGGGTCTGGCGCATCGACTACCAGATCCGCGACGACGAGGATCCGCTCGAAGCCGTGAAGCCGGAGAACGTGCTGCCGCGCGTGCGGAGCCATCTCGAGATGATCGGCGAGTCGGCGCCGTGGAAGCCGTTGTGGATCTCGATCTACGGCGCCAAGTGCCTGACGCTGGATTCGTACCGCGCGGGCCGCGTCCTGTTCGCCGGAGACGCGGCACACCTCGTGCCGATCTTCGGCGTGCGCGGCCTCAACTCGGGCCTCGACGACGCGGGCAATCTCGCGTGGAAGCTCGCCGCGGTCCTGCGCGGCGAAGCGCACGAGCGTCTGGTCGACAGCTACTCGCTCGAACGCGTCGATGCGGCCCGCGAGAACATCGCGTACGGCTCAAAGAGCACCGAGTTCATGGCGCCTCCGCACTTCGGCTTGCGCCTGTTGCGCGACGCGACGCTGCGACTCGCGCTCGAGAACGAGACGGCGCGCGCGTGGATCAACCCGCGGCAGTCGACGCCGGTCGTCTATCGCGGGTCGCCGTTGAACGCCGGCGACGCGCCCGGCGTCGGCGCCCCCGCGCCCGAGGCCTGCATCGAGCACGCGACGTGGACCCATCTGTCGCAGTGCTTCGGCCGCGGCTTCGTGGTGCTCGTGTTCGGCGACGAAGCGCTCGATGCGGACGAGGCGGCCGCGTCGATGCCGTTCGATGTGATCCGCGTCGCCAGTCGCGGCGGGC
>CALMOR010000127.1:21227-25211 GCA_937872165.1 uncultured Burkholderiales bacterium
CGCGAGCGAAGGTCGTCGTCGATCGCGCGCGTCAGGCGCGCGAACGCTACGCGGTCGAAGCCGACGCGACCGTCGTCGTCCGTCCCGACGGCTACGTGATGGCCCGCTGTGGCCGCTACGATCGCGATCTCGTCGTACGAACCATCGCCGGATGCCTGTCATGACGACGAAGACCGCCGTCCGCGACGAAGACCTCGATCGCCTCTACACGCAACTGAGCGAGGCGCTCGGTCGCGCCGGCGAGAACCGCGCGTCGCTGCTGCTCGCGACCCTCGCGCTCGACCTGCTGACGAAGGGCATCGATCCGGCCGAGGGCGCCGCCGCCATCGCCCGCGCCGAGCGGCTCTCCACGTCGTGAACCGAGGGAAGCGCATGCGGGCCTGGAAAGCGTGCCGTCTCGCGGCGATCCTGCTGGTCGGCGATGCGTCGGCTGCCGACGCGACGAAGACCAACTACTACGGCGACCCCTTCGTGCAGGTCACGTCCGCGATGCCGTCGTGCCCCGTCCCCGAAGGTCCCGCGCTGACCGAGGCCGGGGCGCGCGCCGAGGCCCACTGGCGCGTGGAGCGCGGGACGAGCTGCTACCAGTCGGGTCGCTGCCGCCTGCCGAACGCCTATCTCTACGACCGCGAGATCGTGCCACGCGTCGCTCGGTCCGTTCGCGGCGACCGGCGCTTCGACGACACGAGCGTGTGGATCATCGGGCAGCGTCGATGGGTCTTCCTGCAGGGATGCGTGCGCTCGGCCGCGCAGGCGACCGACCTGGAGAACGCGGTCCGTCGGGTCGACGAGGTCGAGGCGGTGGTGAACCAGCTCATCGTCGGAACCACGGGACGACCGCCGTATCCGGTCGTCGAACGATGATCGTCAGCCGACGTGGCGACGCGCGTTGCGGAAGATGCGCATCCACGGACTCGCATCGGTCCACGCGTCCGGATGCCAGGACATCTGCACGGCCCTGAAGACCCGCTCGGGATGCGGCATCGACGCGGTGAAGCGGCCGTCGGGCGTGGTCACCGCCGCGAGGCCGCCGGCGCTGCCGTTGGGGTTGTACGGATAGCGTTCGGTGGCCCGGCCCGCGGGGTCGACGAAGCGCAGCGGCACCGCCACGCGGTCCGCATCGCCCTGACGCGCGAAGTTCGCACGGCCTTCGCCGTGCGCGACCGCGATCGGCGCGATCGTCCCTTCCATGCCGGCGAAGAACAGCGACGGCGACGCCGCGACCTCGACGCTCGCGAGCCGCGCCTCGTAGCGCGACCGGTTGTCGGTGAAGCGCGGCCACGCGTCCGCGCCGGGGATCATCGGTGCGAGCGCGGCCAGCATCTGGCAGCCGTTGCAGACGCCGAGCGCGAAGCTGTCGCCGCGCGCGAAGAAGCCGCCGAAGAGATCGGCGAGCCGCGCATCGAAGCGGATCGCCTTCGCCCAGCCCTCGCCGGCGCCGAGCACGTCGCCGTACGAGAAGCCGCCGCACGCGACGAAGCCCGCGAAGCCCGAGAGCACCTGGCGCCCCGCCGCGAGGTCGCTCATGTGCACGTCGACGCTGTCGAAGCCGGCCTTCGCGAAGGCATAGGCCATCTCGCTCTGGCTGTTGACGCCCTGCTCGCGGAGGACCGCGATGCGCGGCCTGGCACCGGTCGCGACGAAGGGCGCCGCGATGTCGTCGTCCAGATCGAACGGCACGCGGGTCGGCAGGCCCGGCTCGTCGAGCGCGATGGCCTCGTGCTCGGCATCGGCCGACTCCGGCTCGTCGCGCAGCCGCGCGATGCGCCAGCTCACGTCGCTCCAGGCCTGCTGCAGCTCGACGCGGGTCTTCGTGTAGACGCAGGTCGCGTCGCGATAGATCTCGATCACGTCGCGGTCGTTGCACTTGCCGATGACTTCGGCGATCGACCCGAGGCCGTGCGAGCGGAGGATGGCCATCACCGGCGTCCGATCGGCCGTGCGGATCTGCAGCACGGCGCCGAGTTCTTCGGCGAACAGCGCCTTCAGCGTGGCCGCCTCCCGTCGCGCGGCGACCTGCGCCGCCCAGTTCTTCGAGTCGCCGTAGTCGTCGGACCCGTCGCCTTCGAGCGTCAGCAGGTCGACGTTGAGCGACACGCCGGTGCGGCCCGCGAAGGCCATCTCGCACACCGTCGCGAAGAGGCCGCCGTCGGAGCGGTCGTGATAGGCGAGCACGAGCGACGCGTCGCGAAGCGCGGTCATCGCCGCGAAGAAGGCCTTCAGCCGCGCGGCGTCGTCGAGGTCCGGCACCGCGTCGCCCACCTGCCCGGTGACCTGCGCGAGGATCGACGCGCCGAGACGGTTCGCTCCCGCGCCGAGGTCGATCAGCAGCAGCGACGTGTCGCCGATTCCTTCGTCCGTCCGCTTCGTGCGCAACTGCGGCGTCCATGCGCGGCGCACGTCGCGCACCGGCGCGAACGCGGTCACGATCAGCGACACCGGGGACACGACCTCGTGCCCGGCCCCGCGGCCGTCGTCCTCCTCGCGCCAGGTGGTCCGCATCGACAACGAGTCCTTGCCGACCGGGATGCCGATGCCGAGCGCGGGACACAGTTCCATCCCGACCGCGCGCACCGTGTCGTAGAGCGCGGCGTCCTGCCCCGCGCTGCCGCAGGCGGCCATCCAGTTGGCCGACAGCTTGACGGCGTCGATGCGTTCGACCGGCGCGGCGACGAGGTTGGTGATCGCCTCGCCGACCGCCATCCGTCCCGATGCCGCGGCGTCGAGGGTCGCGAGCGGCGTGCGTTCGCCCATCGCCATCGCTTCGCCGGTGAAGCCCGCGTAGTCCATCAGCGTGACCGCGCAGTCGGCGACCGGCACCTGCCACGGACCGACCATCTGGTCGCGCGACGTCAGGCCGCCGACGGTGCGGTCGCCGATCGTGACGAGGAAGCTCTTGTCGCCCACGGTCGGATGCATCAGCACGTCGCGCGCGACGACGTCGAGGTCGACCCCGGTCAGGTCGATCGCCGTCGTCGGCGGCGCGACCCGCGTCGCGTCGCGATGCGTCTTCGGCGCCTTCCCGAACAGCACGTCCATCGGCAGGTCGACCGGTTCCATGCCGGTCGACGACGCGGCGTCGTCGAGCTTCAGCGTTCGCTCGGCGGTCGCGACGCCGACCACCGCGTACGGACAGCGCTCGCGCTCGCAAACCGCCGCGAAGACGTCGAGGCGCGACGGCGCGATCGCGAGCACGTAGCGCTCCTGCGACTCGTTGCTCCACACCTCGCGCGGCGACAGGCCGCTCGCATCGAGCGGCACCTTCGCCAGTTCGAAGCGCGCGCCACGCCCCGCGCCGTCGACGAGTTCGGGGAACGCGTTCGACAGGCCCCCGGCTCCGACGTCGTGGATCGACAGGATGGGATTGGCGTCGAAGCCGTCGGCGTCGAGGCCGTCGGCATCGCCCATCTGCCAGCAGCGATCGATGACCTCCTGCGCGCGCCGCTGCATCTCGGGGTTGCCCCGCTGCACCGAGTCGAAGTCGAGCGCCGCGGTGTTGGCGCCGGTCGCCATCGAACTGGCCGCGCCGCCGCCGATGCCGATGCGCAGGCCCGGGCCGCCGATCTGCACCAGCAGCGCGCCGTCGGGCAGGTCGTGCTTCGCGGTGTGCAGCGCACGGATGTTGCCGAGGCCGCCCGCGATCATGATCGGCTTGTGATAACCGTACTCGACGGTACCGACGCGCTGCTCGTAGGCACGGAAGTAACCGGCGAGGTTGGGCCGGCCGAACTCGTTGTTGAACGCGGCCGCGCCGAGCGGACCGTCGATCATGATCCGCAACGGCGACGCGATCCGCGACGGACGTCCCACGCTGCGCTCCCAGTCGCGCGTCGCGCCGGGCAGGCGCAGGTTGGAGACCGAGAAGCCGGCGAGGCCGGCCTTCGGCTTCGCGCCGCGGCCGGTCGCGCCCTCGTCGCGGATCTCGCCGCCCGCGCCGGTCGCCGCGCCGGGGAACGGCGCGATCGCGGTCGGATGGTTGTGGGT
>CALMOR010000128.1:0-257 GCA_937872165.1 uncultured Burkholderiales bacterium
GCCAGGACGACTTCCTCGCTGCGGCACGCGCCGCCATCGACCGCCACGGTCCCTTCCGGGTCGCGGTACTGCTCGGCACCAGCACGTCGACGCTCGAGACGAGCGAGGCCGCCTATCGCTCGTTCGCGTCGACCGGCGTCGTGCCCGGCATCCTCGACCGACGGGAACTGCATCACCTGCACGCGACGACCGAGTTCGTGCGCGACATGCTCGGCGCCGCGGGTCCGTGCGCCACCGTCTCGACCGCGTGTTCGTCG
>CALMOR010000128.1:267-2967 GCA_937872165.1 uncultured Burkholderiales bacterium
CGCGACGGCATCAGCATCGGCGAAGGGGCGGGCTTCGCGCTGGTCGAGCGCCTCGGTCGCGACGAAGGCATGCCGCTCCTCGTCGGCTACGGAGAGTCGTCGGACGCGCATCACATGTCGTCGCCGCATCCCGGCGGTCGCGGTGCGCGGGCCGCGATCGAGACCGCGCTCGCGCGCGCGGAGGTCGCGGCCGACGCGGTCGACTACGTCAACCTCCACGGTACCGCGACGTCGATGAACGACGCGATCGAGGCCACGCTGATGCGGGCGATGTTCCCGTCGACGATCCACGCGAGTTCGACGAAGGCCCTGACCGGACACACGCTCGGCGCCGCCGGCATCGTCGAATCGGTCGTCACGCTGATCGCGATGGAGGACGGCATCGCGCCCGGGACCGCACCGGACGAAGACGTCGAGCCCGCTCCCGAATGCGGCCCGCAGATCCGCTTCGACGACGACGCGCGACCGATCGGCATCGCGCTCAGCAACGCGTTCGCGTTCGGCGGCAGCAACTGCGTGCTCGCCTTCGCACGCGATGCCGAAGCGCTGCGCGCCGCGCGCGCGGCGCGATCCTCGTGACGATCCTGCAGGTCGCGCTCGGCGGCGTCGGAGCATGGACCGCGGACTGCCACGACTGGCCGACGTTGCGGGACGCGCTGGCGCGCGGTCGCGAACCGGCCACGCCGACGACCGCGACGCGGCCCGTCGCCCGGTCGCTGCCGGCCGCCGAACGCCGACGCGTCCCGGACGGAGTCGCGGTCGCGCTCGAGGTCGCGCGAGAAGCGCTGTCGACGAGCGACGTCGGCGATCTCGCCTCGGTGTTCGCATCGGCCTATGCCGACCTCGCCATCGTCGACTACCTGTGCAGCACGCTCGCGAGCGATCCGAAGAGCCTGTCGCCGACGCGCTTCCATCACTCGGTCCACAACGCAGCATCCGGTTACTGGACCATGGCGACGCCGAGCCACGGACCTTCGACCGCGATCGCGGCACGCGACGAGACGGTCGCCGTCGGACTGATCGAGGCCGCGAGCCAGGTCGCGACCGAGCGGCGACCGGTGCTGCTGGTCTTGTTCGACACGCCGGCCGTGGGACTCCTCGTCCGCGCGACGCCGAACGCCCGGCTCTTCGGCGCGGCGCTGTTGCTGACGCCGCCGGCCGACGCGGGGACGCGTCTGTCGATGAGCATCGAGACGCGCGCGGTCGGCGCGCCGTTGCCCCGTGCCAGGGCCTTCCACGCACTCGCGCGCTCGAGCCCGGCGGCCAGCGCCGTCGCCTTGCTCGAGGCGCTGTCTCGCGACGACGACACGGCCGTCGACTATCCGCTCGGCGCGTCTTCGACACTCGCGATCCGGGTCGCGCCGCCTCGACGATGACCGCCCTCCTCGAGCTGCGCGGCATCGAGAAGCGCCTGCCGAACGGACGCGTGCTGTACGCGTCGCTCGACCTGTCGCTCGCGGCCGGCGAGTTCGTCGCGGTGATGGGCGAGTCGGGCATCGGCAAGTCGACGCTGCTCAACATCGTCGCCGGACTCGATCGGGTCGACGCGGGGACCATCGCGTTCGAATCGCGCACGCTCGGGACGCTCGACGACGACGCGTTGACGCGGCTGCGTCGCGACCGCATGGGCTTCGTGTTCCAGGCCTTCCATGTGCTGCCGCATCTGACGGTCGAGCAGAACGTCGCGTTGCCGCTGGTGCTGCAGCGGGTCGCGCGCGACGCGGTCCGCAACCGCGCGCGATCGATGCTCGACGCGGTCGGTCTCGCAGGCCGCGGCGGCGACTTCCCCGCGGTGCTCTCGGGCGGCGAGCTGCAGCGCGTGGCCATCGCACGGGCCCTGATCCATCGACCCGCGCTGCTGCTGCTCGACGAGCCGACCGGCAACCTCGATCCCGAGACGGCGGAACGCGTCCTCGCGGTGATCGACGAACGTCGCGACGACGGCGGCGCGGCGACCTTGCTGGTCACGCATTCCGACGTGGCGGCCGCGCGCGCGGACCGCGTGCTGTCGCTGCGGGCGAGCGGCCTCGTCGCGGCATGACGCTGCTCCGCTGGCTCGCGTGGAGCGAATGGCGCGCCCAGCCGGTGCGCAACGCGCTGTCGGTCGCGGCGATCGCGATCGGCGTCGCGCTCGGCTTCGCGGTCCATCTGATCAACGCGGTCGCGCTCGACGACTTCACCGGCGGCCTCAACCGGTTGCGCGGGGCGGCCGACCTCCGGATCGTCGCGACCGGCACCGCCGGCTTCGACGAGGAGCTCTACGCGCGGCTCGCGAGCGATCCCGGCCTGCGGGGCGCGAGCGCCGCCGCGCGGCCGGCCGGCGCGCGCGACGTCGCGCCGGGCGCCGACCCGGGCATCGTGCTTCGCATCGCCGGACTCGACGTGCTGCGCGCCGCACGCGTCACGCCGTCGTCGATCGGCCTGCCCGAGCCGGAAGACGGCGCAGGCGACGACGACCCGTCGCGTCCCGGCGGCGACTGGTTCGATGCCGATGCCGTCCGCGCGTCGAGCGCCGCGCTCGATGCGCTGGGCGCGAAGGTCGGCGAGCGGCTGGACGTCGAGGTCGACGGCCGCGTCGTCGGGCTTCGCGTCGCGGGACGCCTCGCGGACGACGACGAGACCCGCGCCGCTTCCCCCGGCAACCCCGGCGTGCCGCGACGGGTGCTGCGCGCGACGATGGACATCGCCGGGGCGCAGTGG
>CALMOR010000128.1:2977-4486 GCA_937872165.1 uncultured Burkholderiales bacterium
AGGCGGCGACCGTCTCGGCGTCGGTCGCCGCGCTGCTGCCGGCCGACGCGCAGGTCACCAGCGCGGCCGACGACCGCGCGCGCAGCGGCGACCTGTCGCGGGCCTATCGCGTCAACCTCGACATGCTCGCGTTGATGGCCCTCTTCACCGGCGCCTTCCTGGTCTACTCGACGCAGTCGCTGGCCGTCGCCCGACGGCGGGCGCAGCTCGCGCTGCTGCGCGTGATCGGCGTCACGCGACGCCGCGTCGTCGGGCAGGTGCTGGCCGAAGGCGCGTTGCAGGGACTCGCCGGCGGCAGCGCCGGTCTCGCGCTCGGCGTCGCGTTCGCGGCGGCCGCGCTGCGTTTCTTCGGCGGCGACCTCGGCGGCGGTTACTTCGCGCCGGGCGGCTTCGATCTGCATCGCCTCGTGTTCGCGGCGCCGGACGCGGCCGCGCTGTTCTTCGTGCTCGGCCTGGTCGCGGCCCTCGTCGGCAGCTTCTTCCCGGCGAGGGCCGCTTCGAGGGCCGCACCCGCGACCGCGCTCAAGTCCGCGGGCAGCGACGTCGACGCCGCACGCGCATCACCGTGGCTCGCGGCCGCATCGATCGGTTCCGGCCTCGCGTGCGCGGCACTGCCCGCGATCGCCGGCCTGCCGGTGCTCGGCTACGTCGCGATGGCCCTGCTGCTGTTCGGCGGCATCGCCGCGATGCCGTGGATCGCGCAGCGCCTGCTAGCGCCGTGGGCCGCCAGCGACCGGCCGCGCGGGGTCGCGCTCGACCTCGCGCTGCGTCGCCTATGGGCCGCGCCTTCGGCCGCGTCGGTCGCGCTCTGCGGCATCGTCGCGTCCGCGAGCCTGATGGTCGCGATGACGGTGATGATCGCGAGCTTCCGGCACTCGGTCGACGCGTGGCTCGGGCAGCTGCTGTCGGCCGATCTCTATCTGCGCACGAGCAGTGCCGCAGGAGGCCTGCGGCCCGACGACGTCGAGCGCCTGCGCGCGGTTCGCGGCGTCGTCCGCATCGACCTGCAGAAGGTCGTCCCGCTCGCGTTGTCGCCGCGGCGGCCGGCGGTCAGCCTGATCGTGCGCGACCTCCGCCCGGGCCCGGTGTCCGACAGCCTGCCGCTGGTCGCGAGCATCGGCGATCGCATCGACGGTGCGATCCCGGTCTGGGTCTCAGAGGCGATGGTCGACCTCTACGGCGCGAAGCCCGGCACGTCGTTGCCGTTGCCGATCGCATCGACGCGCGACGCGCGCTTCGTCGTGGCCGGCGTGTGGCGCGACTACGCGCGCCAGTTCGGCAGCGTCGTCGTGCGGCGCGAAGACTACGAACGCGTCACCGGCGACACGGTCTTCGGCGACGCGGCCATCGAGGTCGCGCCCGGCACGACGGCCCACGACCTGACCGACTCGCTGACCGCGGCGCTGCCCGAGGTTCAGCGCAGGCGCGCGGTGTTCACGGAGCCGTCGGCCATCCGCGCGCTGTCGCTGCAGATCTTCATCGCGCTGTTCAGCGACAACCGCTTCTACC
>CALMOR010000128.1:4496-25381 GCA_937872165.1 uncultured Burkholderiales bacterium
AGATCTTCGACCGCAGCTTCGTCGTGACCTATCTGCTGCAGGCGGTCGCGATCGCGATCGGACTCGCGGGGGTCGCGGCGACCTTCTCCGCGCAGACGCTCGCACGCTCGAAGGAGTTCGGCATGCTGCGACACATCGGCGTGCTGAAGAGGCAGATCGTCGCCGAGCTCGCGACCGAGGGCGCGCTGCTCGGCGTGCTCGGCGCGCTCGCCGGCGGCGGGCTCGGCCTCGCGATGAGCCAGGTGCTGATCCATGTCGTCAACCCGCAGTCGTTCCACTGGACGATGGACACGTCGGTGCCTTGGCCGACGTTGACCGCGGTCGGGCTCGCGTTGATCGCGGCGTCGTCGGGCACGGCCGTGCTGTCCGGCCGCCGTGCGCTCGCGCACGACGCGGTGATGGCCGTGCGCGAGGACTGGTGACGATGTCGACGACGCCTCCGCGCAGCGAGGTCCGTCGACGCCGCCCGATGATCGACACGCTCGTGTCGTCGAAGCGTCGGTCGCCGCGAACGGACGGCACGACACGCCTCGACGCGCTGCGTCGATGGGCGCTCGCGATCGCGCTCGTCGCGACCGTGATCCACGCCGCGCCGCCGGACTTCCCCGACGTCCCGCGCGACCAGCGCTTCGCCTTCCCGCGCGACCACGGCGCGCATCCGGACTTCCGCACCGAATGGTGGTACGTGACCGGCTGGCTGAAGACCGCCGACGGCGAGGAGCTCGGCTTCCAGGTCACGTTCTTCCGTTCGCGCGCCGCGATCGACGACGGCAACCCCAGCCGATTCGCACCGACGCAGGTGCTGTCCGCGCACGCGGCTCTCGCGGACCCGAAGGTCGGGCGGCTCGAACACGACCAGCGCATCGCGCGCGCAGGCTTCGGCATCGCCGAAGCCTCGACGACCGATGCGGACGTCGTTCTCGAAGGCTGGCGCTTCGCGCGCGTCGCGGGCGGCGGCCCGGCGACCGACGACCCCGCGCCCGACGCGCTGCGCTTCGCGACGCACGTCGAGGCCCGGCGTTTCGCGCTCGACCTCGACCTCCGCTCGACCGGTCGCATCGTCGCGCAGGGCGCCGACGCGGCGCATCCGGGGTGGTCGCAGAAAGGCCCGGTCGCGCGCGACGCGAGCCGCTACTACAGCGTGCCGCAGCTCGCGGTGTCGGGGACCGTGCTGCGCGGCGAAGGCGCCGCGCGCCGTGCCGTCGCGGTGACCGGCACGGCGTGGCTCGATCGCGAATGGTCCAGCGCCTATCTCGATCCCGACGCCGGCGGCTGGGACTGGGTCGGCCTCGACTTCGACGACGGCGGCGCGCTGATGGCCTTCCGCATGCGCGACCGCGACGGCGCGAAGCTGTGGGCGGGCGGATCGCGCCGTTTCCCCGACGGTCGCGTCGAACGCTATGCGCCGGACGACGTCGACTTCACGACGCTGCGCTCGTGGACCTCGCCTCGCAGCCGGGCGACCTGGCCGGTCGAGCAGCGCGTCGCGATCGGCGCGAGGCCGGCACGCGCGGTCGCGCCGCTGACCCTCGTCGTCGACCCGCTGATGGACGACCAGGAACTCGACAGCCGCGGCTCGACCGGCACGATCTACTGGGAAGGCGCGGTGCGCGTGAAGACCGAGGGTACGGGCGGCAAGCGGGTCGGCAACGGTTATCTCGAACTCACCGGGTACTTCGCGCCGATCCGCTTCTGAGCGGGCCGGCCGTCTCGCGACGCGGCGCCGGGCGAGCGTCGTATCGCGGCGGGCACATCGGTTGCTGGCACGCAGACTCCCGCAACGGAGGACCGCATGAACATCCCTCGCTTCGCTTCCCGTATCGCGCTCGCCTGTCTGCCGCTCGTCGCCGTGGCCCAGCAGGGCGACGGCACACGGGTCGGCTTCCCGATCCACGTCTTCAAGCCGGCCAAGGTCGATCCGACGCCCGAACGCATCGCGCAGTTGAAGATGCCGGCCGGCTTCGCCGTCGACGTCTTCGCGAGCGGCCTGAAGAACGCGCGCGTGCTCGCGGTCGCGCCCGACGGCACGGTCTATCTCAGCCGCCGCGACCAGGGCGACGTGCTGATGCTGAAGGACACCGACGGCAACGGCGTGGCCGACGACGAACCGGTGGTCGTCGCCAATCGCTCGGGTGCGCACGGCATCGCGATCCACGACGGCCGGTTCTACCTCGTCACGGTCAGGGAGCTCTTCGTGGCCGACATCCGTCCCGACGGCCGTCTCGGTCCGCTGACGCTCCTCGTCGGCGACCTGCCGGATGCGGGCCAGCACGCGAACCGCACGATCGCGTTCGGACCCGACGGCATGCTGTACCTGAGCGCCGGTTCGACCTGCAACGACTGCAACGAGAACAACCCCGAGAACGCGACGATCCTGCGCATCGCGCCGGACGGCAAGTCGCGGACCATCTTCGCGAGCGGCCTGCGCAACACCATCGGCTTCGACTGGCATCCGGCGACCGGCGAGTTGTGGGGCATGGACGACGGCATCGACTTCCTCGGCGACGACGATCAGCCGGAAGAACTCAACCGCATCGAGGGCGGCAGGCAGTACGGATGGCCGCACGTGTATGCCGACGGCCGCATCTATCCACAGAGCACGCCGGTCGGCCAGATCACGAAGGCGCAATGGAAGGCCGCGAGCACGCCGATGGTCCTCGGATGGACCGCGCACGCGTCGCCGATGCAGATGGTGTTCTACCGCGGCTCGTCGTTCCCGGCCGAATACGACGGGGACGCGTTCGTGACGATGCGCGGCTCGTGGAACCGCGATCCGTCGTCGGGCTACGAGATCGTCCGCGTCCGCTTCGCGGGCGGCCAGGCGCAATCGATCACGCCGTTCGTCACCGGCTTCCTGACCGACGGCGGCACCACCCACATCGCGAGGCCGATGGGCCTCGCGGTCGCGAAGGACGGTTCGCTGCTGATGGCCGACGACGCGAACGGCGTGATCTATCGCTTCTCCTACCAGGGCACCGCCGGGTCCGCGGCCACGGGGACCACGCGAGCCGATGCGGCACGGCCTACGCCCGCCGGCCCGATGAGGAAGCTCGACGTCGCCAACAGCGGCCTGCCGATCGCGAGCGAACGGCCCGCGCTGCGCACCGCTACGGCCCTTCAGGTGGTCTCGGGCTCGATCGTCGACGGCGCGACGATCCCGGCCAGGCACAGCGACTACGCGGACGGCGTATCGCCGGCGCTGGCGTGGTCGACCGTGCCCGCGGCCAGGTCCTACGTCGTCATCGTCGAGGACCCCGACTCGAAGCCGGTCGCTCCGTTCGCGCACTGGCTGGCCTGGAACATCCCCGCCTCTATCGATCGTCTGCCCGAAGGACTGCAGGAACAACCGCGGCTCACCGAGCCCGACGGTGTGCTGCAAGGCAAGGGCACGCGCGGGTCGGCCGGCTGGTACGGCCCGCACCCGCCGGTCGGCGATGCGCCGCACCGCTACTACTTCCAGGTGTTCGCGCTCGATCGGATGCTCGACGTGCCGGCCGGGTCCGACCGCGAGACGCTGGTCGCCGCGATGGCCGGGCACGTCGTCGCCGAGGGCCGGCTGGTGGGGCTCTACGCGCAGCAGGTGAAGCCGCCGAAGTAGGTGGCAACGCCAGGTAGCGACGTCGACGGCGCGGCACGCTTGGTGTCGCGTGCCGCGACCGGGGGCTAGAAGCGTGCGCTCAGCGTCACCCGCGCCGTGCGCGGCTCGACCGGATGGAAGTGGACGTCGTCGACGCCTCCGGCCGGCTCGCCCGGCAGGCGCGACGTGTAGTAGTAGTCGATGTCGCTGTCGCGGCGATTGAAGAGGTTGAACGCGTCGACCGCCACCTTGACGTTCTTGTTGAAGTTGTAGCCCACGCGCAGCGACGCGAGCGTGGTGGACTTCGAGCGCACGCTGTCGTCCTCGATCAACGGGCGCGGTCCGAAGTAGCGCAACTGGAAGTGGCCGAACCACGGTCCGCGTTCGAGCACGCTGATGCCGAACGACGCGACCTTGCCGATCGACCCCGGGATGTAGTCGCCGACCGGATCGTCCTCGCTGTAGCGCGAGCGCGAGACCGCGAGGTCGAGATCGAACAGCAGCCACGGCGCGGCGATGTAGTGGTTGCTGAACTCGACGCCGTGGCGCCGGCTCGCGCGACTGATCTCGGTGTCGCCGGCGTCGCCGGAGAAGACCAGTTCGGAGGCGAGCTTCAGGCGCCACAGCGACAGCGAGCTCTGCAGGCCGGGCACGATCTCCGTGCGTGCGCCGAGCTCTTCGCCGTGCGTCTTCACGAGCGGCACGGCGCGCTGGATGTCGCTGCCGTCCGACGGCGACACCGTGCTGGTCACGCCGCGCGCGTCGTTGCTGTGGAAGCCCTGCCCATAGTTGACGAAGAACTCGGTCCGCGCCCACGGCCCGAACACCAGCGAGGCCTTCGGCGACGTCAGATGCGCGCTGACCTTGCCGGAGTTGGCGTCGACGTCCGACGCGACGTCGAAGCGGTAGGTATCGAAGCGCACGCCGACGATGCTGCGGAACCAGTCGGTCCACTTCACCTTGTTCTCGCCGTAGAGTCCGGCGCTCGCTTCCTCGACGCGATCGAAGCGCGTGGTGCCGGTACGCTCGCGCGCCACGTCGGTATAGAGCGCCACCGGATCGAGACGGTCGTAGCGGGTCTGCAACCCGAGCACGTTCTCGACGTCGAAGCCCGCGACGCGGTCGAAGAACGACTGGCCGACGTCGAACCCGTACAGCTTGCGGCTTTCGAACTGCTCGAACTGATCGCCATCGACCGGGTCGTCGAGGAAGTACGTGAAGTCGTTGTAGAGGTGGAGCCGGGACGCGACCGCGTAGGCATCGGCGCGGAACAGCCCGAAGCGGTTCGGCTGGATGGCATTGAACGAGAGGCTGTAGCGCGAGGTATTGCCGCCGTCGCTGGGATCGATCGCGCCGAAGCGGTCGATCAGGCCTTCGTCGACCGCCCGGGCGGGGATCTGGTCGGTGCTGCGCCACTTCGCGTCGTAGCCCATCGCGGTGATCGAGAAGCCGTCGCCGGGCTCGCCCCGCGAATAGCGCAGCACGCCGCTGACCCGGCGCGCATGTTCGGCGTTGGTCCACGGGCCGTTGTTGTAGGTCGCGTCGACCGCGTACAGCAGGTCGCCTCCTGCGACGGCGTTCGAGTTGGCGACGAGTCCGCGCGCATAGCCGTGCTCGCCGCCGGTCAGCGACGCGATGCCGTGGTCCAGCCGATCGACGAGCGCGAGGTGCGCGGCGCCCGCCGACGCGAAGTCGCCTTCGTCCGCGTAGTAGGGGCCCTTCTTGTAGTCGATGCGCGAGACGAGTTCGGGCGTCAGGAAGTTGAGGTCGGTATAGCCCTGGCCGTGCGCGTGGGTCCGCATGTTGATCGGCATGCCGTCGACGAAGGTCGCGAAGTCGGTGCCGTGGTCGAGGTTGAAGCCGCGCAGGTAGTACTGGTTCGCCTTCCCGTCGCCGCTGTGCTGGGAGACGATCAGGCCGGGCACGAACTCGAGGATCTCCCCGGGCCGCAACGTCGGCCGGTTCTCGATCAGCGTCGCGTTGACCGATCCCTGGCTGGCCGCGTCGGACGTGCCGACCCCGTTGTTGTAGTTGCCGCTGACCGCGACGCCCTGCAAGGTCTCGACGTCTTCGGCGAACGCCGCGCCCGTCAGCACGGCGACGAGGGCCGACGACGTCGACAGCGACAGCACGGCACGTCCGATCTTCTTCATCCTCTTCCTGTCCGGCGGGCGGCCATGTCGTCGCCCGATGAAGAGCTGTACGGCTCGCGACCGGGCGACGGATTCGGTTCTACCCGAAAAAATATGAAAATTTTAATTTTCATCTTAACCGGGAAGCTCGTTCCGGCCGGACGCCTTCCCGTCGGCGCGATATCGTGTCGGCCCGATGCCTCCGAGACACGGACCTCTCCATGGAACGCTTCACGATCTCGCTCGACGACAAGCTCGCGAAGGCCTTCGCCGCGCTGATCACCGAACGCGGCTACGTCAATCGCTCCGAAGCGGTCCGCGACCTGCTGCGCGCCGAACTCGAACGCACGCGCCAGGCGCAGCCGGGCGAAGGCAGCTGCATCGCCTGCCTGTCGTACGTCTTCAACCATCACGAACGCGACCTGTCCGAGCGCCTGACCGGCATGCAGCACGAGCATCACGAGCTGACGGTGTCGACGATGCACGCCCATCTCGATCACGACCACTGCCTCGAGACCGTGATCCTGAAAGGCGACATCGCCGAGGTCCGCCGCTTCGCCGACGCGTTGTCGGCCGAGCGCGGCGTCCACCATGGCCACGTCAACGTGATCAGCGTCGAAGCGCACGAGCCGCACGGCCGCGGCAAGCCGCGCAACGCCGCGGGACCGGCTCGCATCCATCGCCACGGCATCGGCGCGAAGCCGCATCGCCACGTCAAGCCGGCGACCTGACGCTCCAGGGCGCAGCCGCGCGCATGGCAGAATCCGGGGCTCCGGTCCGGGAAGGGCGGTCGTCGCGCGATCGTCCGGGAGACGCCTCCGCATCACCGTCTTCCGACTTCGCAGAAGACGCCTCGGCGTCGCGCGTCCGGGCCCACCCTGCATCGAACCCCATGACCGACCCGACCGAACGATCGTCCCTCGCGGTGCTGCGCCGGCTCGTCCCGTTCCTCGCGCCGTACCGCGCCCGGCTCCTCCTCGCATTCGTCTTCCTCGTCGTCGCGGCCGCATCGACGCTGATCGTGCCGCTCGCGTTCCGCCAGCTGATCGACCACGGCTTCTCCGCGACCGCGACGTCGCCTGCCGGCGGCGCCCTCGTCCCGTCGACGGTCTCGATCGCACCGTCGCCGCTCGGCCATGTCGGGGCGCGCGCCGCCGACGCGCTCGACCGCGCCGCGACCGCGCACGTCGACCTCTACTTCCTCGGCCTCTTCGCGGTGGCCGTGGTGCTCGCGATCTCGACGGCCGCCCGCTTCTACATGGTCAGCTGGCTCGGCGAGCGCGTCGTGGCCGACATCCGCAGCGCGGTCTACACCCGCATGCTCGACCAGTCGCCCGAGTTCTACGAGACGACCCGAAGCGGCGAGGTGCTGTCGCGGCTGACTACCGACACGACGCTGATCCAGACCGTCGTCGGCACCAGCATGTCGATGGGACTGCGCAACGTGTTCCTGTTCGTCGGCGGCATGGGCATGCTCGCGTTCACGAGCCTGAGGCTGTTCGCGATCACCATCGGCCTCCTGGCTCTCGTGATCGTGCCGATCGTCGTCATGGGACGGCGCGTGCGCAGCCTGTCGAAGGCGAGCCAGGACCGCGTCGCCGACTCGTCGGCGCTGGCGGGCGAGATCCTCAATGCGATGCCGACCGTGCAGGCCTTCACGCAGGAGGTCGCCGAAGCCACGCGCTTCGGCGCCAGCGTCGAGTCGAGCTTCGCGACCGCGATCCGTCGCACGCGCACGCGGGCGTGGCTGACGACGCTCGTCATCACGCTCGTCTTCGGCGCCATCGTGTTCGTGCTGTGGCTCGGCGCGAACGCCGTCATCGCCGGCACGATGTCGCCGGGCCTGCTCGCTGCCTTCGTGCTGTATTCGGTGATCACGGCGGGCGCCATCGGCGGCCTCACCGAGACCTGGGGCGACGTGCTGCGCGCGGCCGGCGCCACCGATCGGCTGATGGAACTCCTCGACGCGCGCAGCTTCATCACGGCGCCCGCGAACGCCGCGCCCTACGTCGTCGCGAAGGCCGCGGGCGGCGTCGCGGTGCGCTTCGATCGCGTGCGCTTCCACTATCCGTCGCGACCCGACACCGCCGCGCTGGAAGACTTCACGCTGCATGTCGCGGCCGGCGAGACGGTCGCGCTGGTCGGTCCGTCGGGCGGCGGCAAGTCCACGGTGTTCCAGTTGCTGATGCGCTTCTATTCGCCGGAGTCGGGGACCATCGTCGTCGGCGACCGCGCGATCGACACGCTGGCGCTCGACGACCTGCGCCAGGCGCTCGGCATCGTGCCGCAGGACACGGTGATCTTCTCGACCGATGCGCGCGAGAACGTCCGCTACGGGCGACCCGGCGCGACCGACGACGAGATCGTCGCAGCGACCAGGGCGGCGCAGGCGCACGACTTCATCATGCGACTGCCCGAAGGCTACGCGACCTTCCTCGGCGAACGCGGCGTGCGTCTTTCGGGCGGGCAGCGCCAGCGCATCGCGATCGCGCGGGCCATCCTGCGCAATCCGCCGGTGCTGCTGCTCGACGAAGCGACCAGCGCGCTCGATGCCGAGAGCGAAGCGGCGGTCCAGCGGGCGCTCGAGACCGCGATGGAAGGCCGCACGACGATCGTCATCGCGCATCGGCTGGCGACGGTCAAGAAGGCGGACCGGATCGTCGTCCTCGAACACGGACGCATCGTCGAGACGGGCACCCACGCCGAGCTGGTCGACGCGAACGGCCTGTTCGCTCGCCTGGCGAAGTTGCAGTTCCAGGTCGCCTGATCGCATGTACCATGATGCGCATGCACGAGCGCATCGCCATGCGCATCCCGATGGCTGTCGATCGGTCGTCGATCGGGCATCACTCGCCGGAGACCACGGATGATCGAATTGCCGGAAGCCCAGAAGAAGGCGACGAATCTTTCCCTGAACGCGAAGGTGCTCGAAGCCGCGCGGGATCTCGGCCTCAACCTCTCGCAGACGGTCGACCTGCTGCTCGCGCAGGAAGTCAGGCGCCTGTCGGTCGCCCGCTGGGTCGCCGAACATCGCGGGACGGTCGACGACTACAACCGGCGCATCGACGAGCGCGGACTGTGGAATGCCGACGTGAGGAAGATGAGTGGCCAGATTTGACGTCTATCGCCATCCCGACGCGAAGCGGCGAAGGTCCGTTCCCTTCTTCGTCTCGATCCAGAGCGACACGCTCGAATTCCTGCACAGCACGATCGTCGTTCCGCTGGTCGCCGAGAACGCCTTCGGTCCGCGGATCGATTTCCTCCACCCCGTGCTCGTGGTGATGGGCCGGGCGGTCGTGCTGGCGACCACCGAACTCGTGGCCGTCGAGAAGAAGATCCTCGGGACTTCGGTCGGCAACGTGGCCATCGACGCGGCGACCATCGTGGCGTCCGTCGATTATCTGATCTCGGGTTACTGACATGCGCGCCTACCTCGACTTCATGCGTCACGTGCAGCGGCACGGCGTCGTCAAGACCGACCGCACCGGCGTCGGCACGCGTTCGGTATTCGGTTATCAGATGCGCTTCGACCTGGCGGAAGGTTTCCCGCTGGTGACGACGAAGAAGCTCCACACGCGGTCCATCTTCCACGAGCTGCTGTGGTTCCTGTCGGGCTCCACCAACGTCGCCTACCTGAAGGCCAACGGTGTCTCGATCTGGGACGAGTGGGCGGACGCCGACGGCGAGCTCGGTCCGGTCTACGGCCATCAGTGGCGTTCGTGGCCGACGCCCGCGGGCGAGCACATCGACCAGATCGCGCGGCTGATCCGCGACATCGAGACCGACCCCGACTCGCGCCGGCTGATCGTATCCGCGTGGAACGTCGCGGACATCCCGAGGATGGCGCTGCCGCCCTGTCACGCCTTCTTCCAGTTCTACGTCGCACCGCTGGCCGACGGCGAGTCCAGGCGACGCCTGTCGTGCCAGCTCTACCAACGCAGCGCCGACATCTTCCTCGGCGTGCCGTTCAACATCGCGTCGTATGCGCTGCTCGTGCATCTGGTCGCCGAACAGACCGGCCTCGACGTCGGCGACTTCGTCTGGACCGGCGGCGACTGCCATCTCTACCTGAACCATCTCGAACAGGTCGAGACGCAGCTCGCACGCGAGCCTCATCGCCTGCCGAAGCTCGTCGTCAGGCGGAAGCCGGGCTCGATCTTCGACTACGTCTACGACGACCTGGAAGTCGTCGACTACGTGTCCGAGCCGCACATCAAGGCGCCGGTCGCCGTCTAGCCCGATCACTTCACGAAGGAAAGTCATGAACGTCCAGATCACTCGCGTCTCGCTGTTCCAGACCGCCAAGGTCATCGGCGCCCTCTACTTCGTGGGCGCAATCATCGGCGCCGTGTTCTTCTTCGTCGCGTCGCTTCTTTCGCACGCGCCGAAGCCGCCGTACGCGATCGTCTTCATCGTGCTCGCGCCTTTCCTCTACGCGCTGCTGGGCTTCGTGTTCACGTTCATCGGCGCCTGGGTCTACAACCAGGTCGCCAGGGTGGTCGGCGGCATCGAGTACACGACCACCGAAGTCCGCGACTTCTGAGGGCCGCGTTGAAGCTCTCGCTGATCGTCGCGCGTGCCCGCAACGGCGTCATCGGCCGCGGCAACGCGCTGCCGTGGCGGCTGCCCGAGGACCTCGCCTTCTTCAAGCGGACCACGATGGGTCATCCGGTCATCATGGGCCGCAGGACGTGGGACTCGATCGGCAAGCCGCTGCCCGGCCGCCGCAATATCGTCGTCACGCGCGACCGTGAGTGGAAGGCCGCCGGCGCCGAGCGCGCCGCTTCGATCGGCGCTGCGATCTCGGCGTGTCGTGCGGCGCCGGCGGCGTTCGTGATCGGCGGTGCGCAGCTCTACGCGGAGGCCCTGCCTCTCGCGGACGGCCTCTTCGTCACGGAGATCGATCGCGACATCGACGGCGATACCTTCCTGCCGCCCGTCGATGCGGGCCAGTGGGTCGAGACCTCGCGCGACCCGCAGCCGCCGGGCGGCCCCGATGCGTTGCCGTTCGCGTTCGTGCACTATGCGCGGCGCGCGGCGACCCGCTAGTCGCGCATCCGGCAACAGAAGGAGGAACGTCGATGTCCGAAGACGCATTCCACGTGCACGGTCCGCACGACCATCAGCTCGAGCACGCGGCGGAGCACGGCGCCACCGACCGTTTCTCCGGACGCATCGCCGTCACCACCGCGATTCTCGCGACCGTCGGCGCGCTGTTCTCGTACCAGGGCGGCGCCACGCAGGCCAACGCGCAGCTCGCCAAGAACGATGCGGCGATCAAGAAGACGGAAGCGGCGAACCAGTGGAACTACTACCAGGCCAAGAGCAACAAGCAGAACCTGTCCGAGCTGGCGTCGGTCCTCGTGGCGCCGGATCGGCAGGACGCCTACCGCAACGAGCTCGCGCGCTACAAGGGCGAGAAGGCCGACATCCAGAAGAACGCCGAGAAGCTCGAGGCCGACTCGAGGGTCTTCGACGAGCGCTCCGAGGCCTTGATGCACGAGCATCACCGCTGGGCGCAGGCCACGACCTTCCTGCAGATCGCGATCGCGCTGTCGGCGATCGCGCTGCTCACGAGACGCAACTGGCTGCAGTGGGGCGTCTACGGGGTCGCCGGTGTCGGCGGCCTGCTCGGCGTCCTCGCGATCCTGCACGTCTGAATCCGGGCGGCACAGACCGCCAACCTGAAGCGAATCCTTCCCTCCTCATGACGACGAACCTCTTCACCCCGCTCGAGCTCGGCCCGTACACGCTCCGCAATCGCATCGTGATGGCGCCGCTGACGCGCAGCCGTGCGGCCGACGGCAACGTGCCGCACGAACTCAACGCGCTCTACTACGCACAGCGGGCGAGCGCCGGCCTGATCGTCTCGGAGGCCACGCAGGTGGTGCCCGAAGGCCAGGGCTACGTCTCGACGCCCGGCGTGCACAGCGACGCGCAGGTCGCCGGGTGGCGCAAGGTCACCGACGCGGTCCATGCGGCCGGCGGCCTGATCTTCCTGCAGCTCTGGCACGTCGGCCGCATCTCGCACGTCGAGTTCCAGCCGGGCGGCGGCGCGCCGGTCGCGCCGTCGGCCATCGCGGCGAAGGGCCAGGCCTACACGTCGAAGGGCTTCGAGGACCTCAGCACGCCGCGCGCACTGTCGCTCGACGAGATCCCCGGCGTCGTGGCCGGCTATCGCACCGGAGCGAAGCATGCGATGGACGCGGGCTTCGACGGAGTCGAGATCCATGGAGCCAACGGCTACCTGATCGAGCAGTTCCTGAAGGACAAGGCCAACCATCGCGACGACGCCTACGGCGGCACGATCGAGAACCGCATGCGCCTGCTGCTGGAGGTCGTCGACGCGATCGTCGCGGAGGTCGGCGCCGACCGCGTCGGGCTGCGCATCTCGCCCGAGAACACAGCCAACGACAGCGCGGACAGCGATCCCTTCGCTCTCTACATGGCCGTCGCGAAGGCCTTGTCCGGCAAGGGCCTGGCCTATCTGCACGTCGTCGAAGGCGACATGATGGCGAAGAAGGACGCGCAGCCGGGCGGCTTCGACTACGCCGCTCTGAAGGCGGCCTTCGGCGGGCCTTACATGGCCAACCTCAACTTCGACAAGGCGCGTGCGGAGGCCGCGATCGCCGCGGGGCGCGTCGACCTGGTGGCCTTCGGCAAGCTCTTCATCGCGAACCCGGACCTCGTCACGCGCTTCCTGCTCGACGCGCCCCTCGCGAAGCCGGACAGCAAGACCTTCTACGGCGGCGACCGGCACGGCTACACCGACTATCCGGTGCTCGACGACCTCGCGGCGTGAGCCCTCGTCGCGCGACCGAGGGTCAACGCGGATCGGCAGTGACGCACGGGTGCGACGTCCGCGTCCCACGGCTCCGGCAGCGCGCACGTCGCGCGTGCCATGCGGCGATCGCCGCGCGAAGACATCGGCTGCCGATCGGGCTCCTTTCTCGTTTCGACCCGGGCCGCACCGTCATCGTGTCGACGGGGGAGCGATGAAGTCGACGCCCGCGGCCCGGCGATGCGGAGCTCGTGCATCGACCGGCGCGCGCTTGCATCGACGCACGAGTCGGTGAGACCCTCGCCGACGGTCGGCAAGTCTCGGCGGAGAACGAAGCTCGGACCGTTGCGGCGCGTGAACGCATCGATCGTCACGCGGGCTTCGGGCGCGCAGCTACGGTAGCGCCATGACTTCGCCGTCTCGTCAAACTCCGATCGCCGTTCGCCCTCTTTCAAGGACGCCCCCATGTCGCTTCGTCGCCTCGCCTCGCTCTTCGCCTTCGCCTGCTTCGCGCCCTGCCTCCTCGCGCCGGTCGCATCGCACGCCGGTCCCTACAGCGGCCTCTACGTGTTCGGCGACAGTCTCTCGGACGGCGGCAGCGACCTTGCCTTGTCGTCGTCGATCAACCTCGCTACCGGAGGCGCGTTCCCACTGATTCCCGCTCCTTCGGTCAGCCCGCTCGGTCGCTTCGGCAACGGCCTGGTCGCCGTCGACTACCTCGCGCGATCGCTGCAGCTGCCGCTGACCGCGCACTACCTGACCGCGCCCTTCCTCGGCGGCGCGACCGGCGGCACCAACTACGCGCAGGGAGGCGCCACGTCGGGCGCGACCAACGCGTCGGTGCCGGGCACGATCGCGGTCGGGCCGAACACGCTCGTCACCGGCTTCAAGGGGGTGACAGCCGAGATCGCCGACTACGTCGCCGTGACGCCTCACGCGGATCCGAACGCCGTCTACGTGGTGTGGTCGGGCGCGAACGATTTCCTCCACCTCGGCAGCGTTCCCGGCGCGCCCGGTTGCACCGGCTCGATCGTCGCCATCGCCGTCTGCACGGCCGTGACGAACGTGACCAGCTCGGTCGCGACGCTCGCCGCGCTGGGGGCGAAGCACATCCTCGTCCCCAACCTCCCGGACCTCGGCGAGACCGCCGGCTCCATCGCGGGCGGTCTGCAGGCGGAGGCTCAGGGCCATGCGATCTCGGTCGCCTACAACGCGGGGCTGGCCGGATCGCTCGCGGGTCTGTCGTCGTTCTTTCCCGGCGATATCCTCCCGTTCGATCTCTTCGGCCTCTTCGACCAGATCCTCGCCGACGCCGACCGCTACGGCTTCTCCAACACGACGATGTCGTGCCTGAGCGGCAGCGTGGCGGACGCGACGTCGGTCGTCACGGCCGCCTGCGCGCAGGCCGGTGCCGATCACTACGTCTTCTGGGACGACGTGCATCCCACACAGGCGGCGCAAGCCATCCTCGGACAGCGGCTCGCGGCGACGCTCGGCGTTCCCGAGCCTTCGCTGTTCGCGTTGCTCGGCCTCGGAGCCGCCGCGGGTCTCGTCGCGCGTCGACGCGCGCCGCCCGCCCGCGCCGCCTGATACGCGGACCGCGGGCACGAGCGGGACGAGCCGCCAAGCCTCGCGTGGCCGACGACCGACCGCTCGCCGGTCGCCATCGCACCGGTGTCCGTCGATGCCGCGGCCCGGAGGCGCCGCGTGTCGGCTTCGTCTGTCCGATCATCGAATGCCGACGGCGATGCCCCGCCGGCTCCGCGGCGGAGCGGCGTGACGACGATCAGTCCCGCGGCGTCGCCGCTCCCAGGCTCACGCAGTCGACGAAGAAGCTGGTCTTCCGGTCGACGGTCGTCTCGACGAGACCGTGGATGTCGGTCTCGAAGCCGGGGAATGCGAGGTTGAAACGCTGCGCGAACTTGAGGTACTCGACGATCGTCTTGTTGAAGCGCTCGCCGGGGATCAGCAGCGGGATGCCCGGCGGATAGGGCGTCAGCAACACGCTCGTGATGCGGCCTTCGAGCTCGTCGATCGGCACGCGATCGATCTCGCGATGCGCCATGCAGGCGTAGGCCTGAGACGGCTTCATCGCCGGCTGCATGTCGGACAGGTACATCTCGGTGGTCACGCGGGCCACGTCGTGCAGCCGGTACATGTCGTGGATCTGCTGGCTCAGGTCCTTCAGCCCGACGCGCTCGTACATCGGATGCGTCTGCGCGAACTCGGGAAGGATGCGCCAGATCGGCTGGTTGCGATCGTAGTCGTCCTTGAACTGCTGCAGCGCCGTCAGCAGCGTGTTCCATCGGCCTTTCGTGATGCCGATCGTGAACATGATGAAGAACGAGTAGAGCCCGGTCTTCTCGACGATGACGCCGTGCTCCGCGAGGTAGCGGGTGACGATGGACGCAGGGATGCCCGCCTTGGCGAACTTGCCCGACACGTCGAGACCCGGCGTGATCAGGGTCGACTTGATCGGGTCGAGCATGTTGAAGCCGCCCGCCAGGTTGCCGAAGCCGTGCCACTTCTCGTTCGACTTCAGCACCCAGTCCGACTGCTTGCCGATGCCGTCCTCGACGAGCTTGTCCGGCCCCCAGACCTTGAACCACCAGTCCTTGCCGAACTCCGCGTCGATCTTCCGCATCGCGCGACGGAAGTCGAGCGCCTCGAGGATGCTCTCCTCGACCAGCGCCGTGCCTCCGGGCGGCTCCATCATCGCGGCCGCGATGTCGCACGACGCGATGATCGCGTACTGCGGGCTCGTCGACGTGTGCATCAGGAAGGCCTCGTTGAAGATCGTCGGATCGAGCTTCACGGTCTCGGACTCGCGCACCAGGATCTGCGAAGCCTGCGACAGCCCGGCCAGCATCTTGTGGGTCGACTGGGTCGCATAGATCATCGACGTCTTCGGTCGCGGCCGGTCCTGGCCGATCGCATGCATGTTCCGGTAGAACTCGTGGAACGACGCGTGCGGGCACCAGGCTTCGTCGAAGTGCAGGTTGTCGATGCGACCGTCGAGCATCGTCTTCAACACCTCGTCGTTGTAGAGCACGCCGTCGTAGGTGGACTGCGTGATCGTCAGGATGCGCGGCTGTCGGTTCTTCGCCTTCCGCGCGAACGGATTGGCCTCGATCTTCCGCGCGATGCTCTCGGGCGTGAACTCGTCCTTCGGGATCGGTCCGATGATGCCGAGGTGGTTGCGCTTCGGCGTGAGGAAGACCGGGATCGCGCCGGTCATCGTGATCGCATGCAGGATCGACTTGTGGCAGTTGCGGTCCACGACGACGATGTCGTCGGGCGCGATGCTCGCGTGCCACACGATCTTGTTCGACGTCGACGTGCCGTTGGTGACGAAGTAGCAGTGGTCCGCGTGGAAGATGCGCGCCGCGTTGCGTTCGGAGGCCGCGACCGGGCCGGTGTGATCGAGCAGCTGGCCGAGTTCCTCGACCGCGTTGCAGACGTCGGCGCGCAGCATGTTCTCGCCGAAGAACTGGTGGAACATCTGGCCCACCGGACTCTTGAGGAAGGCCACGCCGCCCGAGTGGCCGGGGCAGTGCCACGAGTACGAGCCGTCCTGCGCGTAGTGGACCAGCGCGCGGAAGAACGGCGGCGCGAGACCGTCGAGATACGCGCGCGCCTCGCGGATGATGTGGCGCGCGACGAACTCCGGCGTGTCCTCGAACATGTGGATGAAGCCGTGCAGCTCCTTCAGGATGTCGTTCGGGATATGGCGCGAGGTCCGCGTCTCGCCGTAGATGTAGATCGGGATGTCGGCGTTCTTGAAGCGGATCTCCTCGATGAACGCGCGCAGGTTCAGCACCGCCGGGTCGAGCTCGGGCCCGGGCGTGAACTCCTCGTCGTCGATCGACAGCACGAAGGCCGAAGCGCGCGACTGCTGCTGCGCGAACTGCGACAGATCGCCGTAGCTGGTCGCGCCCAGCACCTCCATCCCTTCCGCTTCGAAGGCCGCCGCGAGCGCGCGGATGCCGAGGCCCGACGTGTTCTCCGAACGGTAGTCCTCGTCGATGATGACGATGGGAAAGCGGAATTTCATCGCGGCCTTCTGATGTCGTGAGTTCGCTCGACGGCGCGTCGTCGGCCACCGGGAACACGCGTCGCCCGCGGCCCGTCGTCGCTGGCGGGAGGCGCGCATTCTAGTCACAAACCCGGGCGACGCCGGCGCATCGCCGCCCGTCGAACGACGGCGACATCTGCGAGGCGACCCGTCGCGGGCCACGCCATTTGCAGCGGGGTCGCCCCTGGTCCTACCATCGCCCCTCGAACGATGCGCGGATGTCCGCATCGCAACCGGACTGGCCGGGGCGCGACCCCGGGACGAACGTGAGTGCTCGGACCGAGACGCGGATGCAGGAAGAAGCGCGGCACGTACGACGGACCGACGTCCGCCGGCCGCTCGCGAGGACCGTGCCCGTGCGGCCGACGCGACGGCACGACTTCCCGCCGGACGACGACGCGCTGCGGACTCGCGGATCGAACAGGACCTGATGGAAGACGTCTTCGACGCGGCATGGCAGGACCCCTCGGCCGAGCGCATCGCGACGGTCGAAGCGAAGCTCGCGTCGTTGCTCGACATCCACGGGCTGTCGCTGCTCGCCGACGCGGGACGGCTGCGCAGTCGACTGCTCGGCGCACGGCCCGATGCGGAGCAGGCGGTCGACGCGATCGTCGATGCGCTCGATGCGGGGGTCGCCCACGCCCTCAGCCACGCGGAAGTCGATGCGGCACTGCCGGCGCTGCTGCGACGTTCGGTCGACGACCTGCTCGCGAGACCCGGACTCGACGCGACCTGGGCGACGTGGGCGGTCCGCACCTGGGCGCATGCGCTCGCGCTGCCGTCGGCGGGTATCGCCGGACCGGCGTCGATCCTCGCGGGCCGGCCTACGGTCGCGGCGCCGTCCCCGTCCTCGCGGGTGGAGCAGGCGTTGCGCGCTTCGGACTTCCAGCGCCGGACCGCGGATACCGTATTGCGCAGCGCGAGGCAGGTGCCGCATCCGGACGAACCGTCACAAGCTTTCGTCCCGACGTCGATCGCGGACGCGCCGGTCGATGCGGCCCCGCTCGCGGCACCGCCGGCGCCCCCGGCGCCCCCGGCGCCCCCGGCGCGGGAGGCCGAACCCGACCCCATCGTCGCCGTGGCCGGGAGCCAGCCCGTCCCGCCGCCGGCGATCGCCGCCCACGAGATCTCCGGCGAGCCCGCAGGGAGCGTCGACGCGGCTGCGACGCCCGAGCCGCCTCGCGCGATCGCCGCGACGCGCTACGAGCATGCCATCGCGGCGCCGCGTGCGACGCCGCTGGCGTTCAGGATCGCCGGGGTGACGCTGATCGCGCTGGCCGTGCTGGCATGGATCGGAATGGATGTCTGGCAATGGACGCGCGGTCCGGCCTTCCCGACACCCGCTCCTCACGAACCGGCATCGACCGTCCCTTCGTCGGCGACCGAGGCGGACGCGCGACCGCCGGAGCCCGAAGTCAGGACAGCGACCGCCGAGGTGCCGGCCGCGACGTCGCCGGTGGCCGACGGAACCGTGTCGCCGCCCGGCGTCGCGCCTGCTCCGGTCGCGCCTGCTCCGGTCGCGCCTGCTCCGGTCGCGCCTGCTTCGGTCGCGCCTGCTTCGGTCGCGTCTCCTTCGGTCGCGCCTGCTCCGGTCGCATCTGCTTCGGCCGCGCCTGCGCCCGCCGAAGCTTCGTCGCCGGCGAGTCGGGTACAGGCGGAGCCGTCGCGGGTCGCGAAGCAACGGCCGGTGATCGCACGGATCGACGCCGCCCGCGTGAAGGAAGGCGCTCCGTTCACCGCCGTGCTGCGCATGGCCGGCGATCCGAAGGACGTGGTCTCGGTCGAACGTCGCGTCGTCGATGCGAGCGGATCGTGGCCCGCTTTCCGTGCGGCCACGCGCGGCAACGGCCTGCAACGATCGAAGGGCAACGTGCTGGTCGTATCGTTCCGCGCGATGGCCGCGCCGGCGCGCGCGACGATCGCGTTCACCGCCGTCGCGGGCGATGGCGGCCGCAGCGAGCCGAAGGTCGCGACGGTGACGGTCGTGCCCGCCCGGTCGCCGATCGGCGCGGGTCCGCTCGCCGCGGCGAAAGCCTCCGTACCCGCGACGGCTCCGACGGCGGGGGACTGCACCGCATCCACCTGCGGCACCGTGATCGATGCCCGCGAGGGCGGGACGACCGCGACTTCCGGCGCTCCGTCCTATCGCATCGTCGTGCGGATGGACGACCGCTCGGGCGAGACCTTCCGGCTGCCCTACCGCCTGCGCACCGGAAGTCGCGTTCGAAAGGCGGGCGACCGCCTAGTGCCGCTCGGCAGCGAGTCGCCATGACGACGTATCAGCGATCGTCCGACCCGACGGGCCGCGTTGCGAGCCCACCCGGGACCGTCCCGTCGCCGCAAGCTTCGCATCCCGCTTCCTCGTCGACCAGCATGGACACGCGCATCTCCGACCTCGATGTCGCGCGCGCACCGCGCGCGAACCTCACGCCCCTCGAAGTCCGCGCGGACGAGCGTCGACGCATCTGGGCGATCGTCGGCGGCTCGTCCGGCAACCTCGTCGAGTGGTACGACTTCTATGCGTACTCGTTCGCGGCGCTCTACTTCGCGTCGTCGTTCTTTCCCGCGGGCGACCAGACCTCGCAGTTGCTGAACACCGCCGGCATCTTCGGCGCGGGGTTCCTGATGCGACCGCTCGGTGGATGGCTGTTCGGCAAGCTCGCCGACCGACGCGGTCGACGGTCGTCGATGATGATCGCGATGCTGGTCATGTGCGGCGGCTCGCTGATGATCGCGGCGCTACCGACCTACGCGGCCATCGGCACCGCGGCGCCGCTGTTGCTGCTCGTCGCCCGGCTGATCCAGGGCGTCTCGGTCGGTGGCGAATACGGCATCAGCGCGACCTACATGAGCGAGGTGGCGCGTACGGGCCGTCGCGGCTTCCTCGGCTCGTTCCAGTACGTCACGCTGATCGGTGGACAACTGCTCGCGGTGCTCGTCCTCTTCGTGCTGCAGCTGTTCCTTTCGCAGGACGAGATGCGCGCATGGGGATGGCGAGTGCCGTTCGTGATCGGCGCATGCGCGGCCATCGTCGCGCTCTTCCTGCGCCGCTCGCTGCACGAGACCACCAGCGCGAAGGACCGATCGGCCGCGGAGGCCGGCACCTTCGCGGGCCTGTCGCGACACAAGCACGCCGTGCTGACGGTGCTCGGCTTCACGGCCGGCGGCTCGCTCGTCTTCTATACGTTCACGACCTACATGCAGAAGTACCTCGTCAACACGGCGGGGATGTCGAAGCAGACCGCGACGAGCACGATGACGGTGGTGCTGTTCGTCTACATGATCATGCAACCGCTGTTCGGCGCCCTGGCCGATCGATGGGGTCGCAAGAAGTCCATGATCGCGTTCGGCCTGCTGTCGACGATCGCTGTGGTGCCGCTGATGTCGGCCCTCGCCCACGTCGCGAGTCCGATCGCCGCGTTCCTCCTCGTCACCTGCGGTCTCGCCATCGTCAGCCTCTACACCTCGATCAGCGGCCTCGTGAAAGCCGAGCTCTTCCCGACCACGGTCCGTGCGCTCGGCGTCGGTTTCACCTACGGCCTCGGCAACGCGATCTTCGGCGGCAGCGCGGAATACATCGCGCTGTGGTTCAAGCAGGCCGGCCGCGAGGACTGGTTCTATTGGTACGTAGCGCTGCTCTGCGCGGTGGCGTTCGCGGTCGCGCTGTTCATGCCCGACGCCCGCGAGACGGGCCACCTGCGCCACGACATGGAGATCGAGCCGCAACATGGCTGACCCGAATCGTCCCTCGTTGCCCGAGTCCGTGCGGCTGCACGGATCGACGGCTCACGAACGTGCGACACCGCTATCGCGAGGCGAGACGAACGGCGACACGGTGGAAGCCGCCCTCGAACTCGCGATCGACCTGCACGGGCCCGGGGTGCTGCTGCGTCCGCCGAAGCTCAAGGCCTATCTCGACGAACGTTGCCCGACCGCCGCCTCCGACATCGCGCTGCTGCTCGACGCGCTCGACGAGCAGGTGCCGCAGGCGCTGCTGGGCGCGTCGTCGGCCCGCGAGATCGAAAGCCTGATCCCTCAGCTCGAACAGCGTCTGGCCGACCGCAAGGGATTCAACCCGTTCGCTTCGACCTGGACCGTGGCCACCTGGGCGACGGTCCTGCGACTCGAGTCGGAAGCGCTGTCCGCGCGAGCGCGATCGGCGCCGGTCGCGGGGCGGAAGCCGCACGCCCCGTCCGCGACTTCCCCGCCGGTAGTCGTCCCCGCGATGCAGCCGGCTGCCGATGGGCGCGCGGAACCTCGGTCGACGCGCCCCGCTGCCGAGCGCTCCGATCCGCGTCCGGACCGGCCCCGGGTGACGGA
>CALMOR010000129.1:0-628 GCA_937872165.1 uncultured Burkholderiales bacterium
GTCCGGCTTCGCGGGGGTCTTCGGCATCGCGGGCCTGCGTCGATCGGCGGGCTTCGCGGCCGCCTTCGCGACGGGCTTCCTCGCGACCGCCGTCGAAGGGGCCGCCGCTTCCGCGACCTTCGCAGCCGACGACGAGAGCAGCGCGGCGACGATCGCGAGCAGCGTCCCGCCACTGCGGATCGACGGTGCGATCTTCAACCCCTCAGCTGCGCGACGCTCGCGGCGAAACGCTTCAGCAGACTGCCGTCGGCCGCCGATCGGTCGGGCCTGGCATAGCGGATCTGCTCGTAGAGCGCGAAGGCCGATTCGGCCCGGCTTCGCAGGCCTTTGGGCAAGCGGTCGCCGATGCGTGCGAGATAGGCGCGCGACCCTTCGGACGCGCGGCGGCGAAGCGCATCGCGCGCCGCGGCGCCGGTTCCCCGCAGAGCGCTCGTGTCGCCCGATGCGGTGGCCGCCCGGGCCAGCAGTGCGCACGCCCTTTCGTACTGCGCGACGACGGGATCCCGACGCGCCCGACGGAACAGCGTCAGCGCGCCGATGCCGGCGAGCACGCTGCCGAAGCCGACGATGAGTGCGATCGTCAGCGTCTGCCAATCGATGCGCTCGATGCCGATGCCCGACAGCAGGC
>CALMOR010000129.1:638-7682 GCA_937872165.1 uncultured Burkholderiales bacterium
CGTTCGATGCGGTCGGGCGAGACCGCCGCGGTCGGGTCGACGCGGGTCCAGCCTTCCCCCGCGATCCATACCTCGGCCCACGCGTGCGCATCGCGCTGACGCACCTCGAGCAGGCCGTCGACCGGATTGATCTCGCCGCCCTGATAACCGGTGACGACGCGCGCCGGGATGTCGAGCGCGCGCATCAGCACGACGAACGACGACGCGTAGTGCTCGCAGTAGCCGCGACGCGTGTCGAAGAGGAACTCGTCGACCGAGTCGCGCCCGAGCGGTGGCGGGTCCATCGTGTAGACGAAGGGCTGCGTGCGGATCATCGCGATCACGCGGGCGACGAGGCTGCGTGTATGTCGCGCATCGTCGGCGGGCGACACCGTCGTGCCGCTGTCCCGTATCTCCTCCGACTGCAGCCGCGCCGCGAACGCATGCGTGCGCGGGTTGAAGCCGGGCGGCAGCTCGAGCCAGTCCTGCAGACGCACGCGCTTCTCGTCGGCGCCCGCGCGATAGCGCGTGTACGACCGCGCCCAGTAGGCCGTCCGTTCGCGGACCAGGCCGTCGGCGACCACCTGCAGGTCGGTCCGCAGCGTCGCGACGAGCGGCGTGGACGAGGACGGTCGATCCTTCAACACGTCGAGCGCGAACAGCCAGGGTCGGTTGTTCGCTTCGAGCGTCACGGTGTAGTCGATCGCGGACGATGGGTCGACGGTCATCGAACGCGATCCGTTGTAGCGCCTGAACGCGATCGGCGTCCACGCCCTTCCGTCGAATGCACCGAGCACCGGCCCGCGCCAGTAGCGTTCCGACGGCCTCGGGATCGCGCCGTCGAAGCGGACGCGAAACGCCATCTCGCGCGATTCCGAGAGCCGGCCGAAGCTGCCGGGAGCCATCACCTCGGACAGGCCGGTCTTCGCGGCGTAGGCATCGGACGGCATCCCCCACAACGGGCCGTCGACACGCGGGAAGAGCACGAACAGGACGGCCATCAGCGGCAGGCCGAACAGCAGCAGACGGAAGGCGATGCGCGCCTTCACGCGCCACCGCGGCTCGAGGGTCGTGAACTGCACGGAGACGAGCGCGGTGATCAGCATCCACAGGCCGACCAGCAGCAGCGCGGCGGTGGCCATCGACTGCGACTCGAAGAGCGAGGTCAGCATCACGAAGAGGCTGAGGAAGACGACGACGAAGATGTCGCGTCGAGCACGCATCTCGAGCAGCTTCAGTCCGAGCAGCAGCGTGACGTAGGCGACGCCGGCGTCCTTGCCGAAGATGGTCCGGTACTCGAGCCATACGGCGATGCCGGCCAGGCACGTGAGCGCGATCGGGATCGACCGGTGCGGCAGCCGGTGACCGGCCCACGTCAGCCAGGCGCGCCACGCTACGAGCACGACGATCGACACGCTGCACCAGACCGGCAGCGACGACGCATGCGGCGCGAGCACCCATACCAGCGTCGCCAGCAACCACAGCGTGTCCCTGACCTCGCGCTCTCGTTGCGCGACGGCCGTCGCGATGCGCGCGAAGGGTCCGCCGCTGCGCAGCCGCGGCGCGAGCGGATGCGGCACGCTGCTCATGGGGACGTCAGCGCCAGCGCTTCGAGGCAGGCGGCCCGATGCGCGGGGCCGCGGCCCGCCGCGATGCGCAGCGGCGGCAGGTCGAGTCCGTAGTCGACGGCCTGCGCCTCGGCATCGAGGATCCATCGCGCCATCAGCGACAACGCGGACTCGCGGTCGCCGCAATGCGCGAGCGCGGCGTCGAGCGTGAGCAGGGCCTCGCCGCTGGTGCCGCCGTCGAACAGCTTCGTCATCACGCGGCCTTCGGGATTGCGCGCCATCGCACGCCACGCGATGTGACGGACCGGATCGCCGGGGACGTAGCCGCGCAGTCCCGCGAAGTCCTCGCTGCCGCGCGCACGCTGCGCGCGATGGTCGCGACCGTCGCCCTGCGCGAACGGCAGCGGCACCACGCGATCGGCCGGTCGCGGGTAGACGAGGGCCGAGAGGTCCGGCGTCCAGTAGCTCCAGGCCCGCCACAGCCCGAGCGGGAAGCGCGTCTCGAGCGTGACGCGCGGCATCGCATGGCGGCCGCGTCGCAGGGTGGGCACCGGGATGGTCGCGTCCTCCTCTGCGCCGGACGCCGGATCGCAGGACACCGGACGCATCAGGCCGTCGACCGACAGTTCGATCGCATAGCGATCGATGGTGGCCGCGCTGCGCACGACGATGCGGAACTCGGCCGCGTCGCCCGCGAAGACCGGCTCGACCCGTAGCGGTCGCAGGTAGAGATGGGCGAGATTGCGGAAGGTCGACAGCATGCCGACCCACGCGATGCCGACGACGAGGAAGGTCAGCGCGAACCCCAGCGACAGCGAGTAGTTGATCGAGCCGAGCAGCAACGCGATCAGCATGACGGCGAGGATCAGGCCCGCGCGCGTCGGGAGGATGAAGACGCGCCTCTGATTGAGGAAGACCTCGCCGCATTCGATGCCGCGCGGCTGGAAGACCTTCCGCTGCACGAAGGTCCAGGCGCCGCGTCCGAGCCGCGTGCGCGCCAGCGCCGCGCCCCAGCCGTGGGCCGTCTCGCGCGGCGACGATGCGAAGGGCATCCGCGGCTCGCTCAGGACAGCGGCACGGTGGCCAGCAGTTGCAGCGCCGCGTCGCGTTGCGCGACGTGGGTCGCACCGTTCGACGTCAGCGGCCGCAGCCGATGATTGACGACCGCGACCCAGACCGCCTGCACGTCCTCGGGCAACACGTGATCGCGTCGCGCGAGCAGCGCCCAGGCACGCGCCGCCTGCAGCAGCGCCAGCGCACCGCGCGGCGAGAGGCCCTCCGCGAACGACGCGGCATGACGGGTGGCCGCCACGAGAGCCTGCAGGTAGTCGAGCAGCGCCGCGGACGCGTGGACCGCGCGCACCTCCGCCTGCAGCGCGGTGAGGCTGCTCGGATCGAGGATGCGGTCGAGCTTCTTCATCAGCAGGCGCCGGTCCTCGCCTTCGAGCAGGGCGCGTTCGGCCCGTGCGTCGGGATAACCGAGCGCGATGCACATCATGAAACGATCGAGCTGCGACTCGGGCAGCGGGAACGTGCCGATCTGGTGGAAAGGGTTCTGCGTCGCGATCACGAAGAACGGCTCCGGCAGCGCGCGCGTCGCGCCGTCGACCGAGACCTGTCGTTCCTCCATCGCCTCGAGCAGCGCGCTCTGCGTCTTCGGCGTCGCCCGATTGACCTCGTCGGCGAGCAGGATCTCCGAGAAGATCGGGCCGGGATGGAACACGAATCGTCCGGCGGACTCGGGCCCGGCGGCCCCGCCGCCGCCGCGCTCGTAGACCGAGACACCGACGACGTCGGTCGGCAGCAGATCGCTCGTGAACTGCACGCGCGAGAAGCCGAGGCCGAGCGAGACGGCCAGCGCATGCGCGAGCGTGGTCTTGCCGACGCCGGGCAGGTCTTCGATCAGCAGGTGCCCGCCGGCGAGCAGGCAGGTGACGCACTGCCGGATCGCCACGTCCTTGCCCAGGATGACTTCGGAGACCTGGGCAATCAGCGCGTCTAGGGATCGGGACATGGGCACGGATGGCGCGTCCCGCACGCCGTCGATGCGCGGCGCGGATACGCGAAGCGGCGATCTTCGCACGAGCACGGGCAGAAGCACGAGCGCGACGAGGGTCGCGAGGCGGCGCCGCACGAGTCGCCGGGCCGATGCGGCTCGACGCCGCCGTGTCCCTCCTCCGCTTCGCCGCGTCCGGCGGGTGGGGCATAATCGTTCGCCCTGCATCCATCCCATCCGCGCCGCGCGTCGGCATCGCGCGACGGCCGCGCTTCGAGGCGAGACACCATGGACGACTCCGTCGACATCGTCGCGGGTATCGACGACGACCCCGCATCGAGCCCGACCCGGTCGGCGCGTGCGACCCTGACGGCCTGGTACGCGCATCCCGACTGCGCGGCCCACGAGATGGGAGCCTGGCATCCGGAATCGCCGGGGCGGCTCGCGGCGATCGACGATCGCATGATCGCGAGCGGGCTCGTCGAACTCGTCGCCCATGCCGAGGTGCCGCTCGCCGACGACGAGGACCTGTTGCGCGCCCACACGCAATCCCATCTCGACGCGCTGCGCGACACCGCGCCGGGCGCCGGCTACGCCGCGCTCGATGCCGACACGACGATGTGTCCCGCGACCCTCGACGCGGTGTGGCGCGCGGCCGGAGCCGCGGTCGCGGCGACCGACGCGGTCGTCGGCGGCCGTGCACGCAACGCGTTCTGCAGCACCCGTCCGCCGGGTCACCACGCGACGCGGTCGCGGGCGATGGGCTTCTGCTTCGTCAACAACGTCGCGGTCGCCGCGCTCCGCGCGCTCGACGTGCACGGGCTCTCGCGGGTCGCGGTGGTGGACTTCGACGTCCATCACGGCAACGGCACCGAGAACATCCTGTCCAACGACGAACGCGTGCTGATGGTCAGCTTCTTCCAGCATCCGTTCTATCCGTACAGCGGCGTCGAGCGTCCGGCGAACAACATGGTCAACGTGCCGCTGCCGGCCTACTCCGACGGCGCCGCCGTCCGCGCGATCGTCGAGGCGAAGTGGCTGCCGGCGCTCGAGGCGTTCCGGCCGGAGATGATCTTCATCTCGGCCGGCTTCGACGCGCACCGCGAGGACGACCTCGGGCAGATGCGCCTCGTCGAGGCCGACTACGTGTGGATGACCGAACGCCTGATGGAGGTCGCGGACCGCCACGCGGAAGGCCGCATCGTCAGCTGCCTCGAAGGCGGCTACAACCTGTCGGCGCTCGGCCGCAGCGTCGCCGCGCACGTCAAGACGCTGAGCGCCGGCTGACCGCCGGAGCAACCGCGATGGCGCATGAAAAATTTGCGAACGGTCGTGCTATTCTGCGCGCCGCGCGAGCGATCGCAACGCCGCGCGGGCCGGCCGGAAGTCGGCTCCGCGACGCCGTGATCGCGCCGTCGCTTCACACCACAGGACCGTCATGAAGATACTCGTGCCCGTCAAACGGGTCGTCGACTACAACGTCAAGGTTCGCGTCAAGTCGGACCAGACCGGGGTGGACATCGCCAACGTCAAGATGTCGATGAATCCGTTCGACGAGATCGCCGTCGAGGAGGCGGTCCGATTGAAGGAGAAGGGCATCGCGACCGAGGTCGTCGCCGTGTCGTGCGGCGTCCTGCAGTGCCAGGAGACGCTCCGCACCGCGATGGCGATCGGCGCCGACCGCGGCATCCTGGTCGAGTGCGCCGACGAGCTCCAGCCGCTCGCGGTGGCCAAGCTGCTGAAAGCCCTGGTCGACAAGGAACAGCCGCAGCTGATCATCCTCGGCAAGCAGGCGATCGACGACGACAGCAACCAGGTCGGGCAGATGCTGGCCGCGCTGTGCGAATACCCGCAGGCAACGTTCGCGAACAAGGTCGAGGTGGTCGACGGCGAGGCGAAGGTGACCCGCGAAGTCGACGGCGGACTCGAGACGCTCAGTCTCACGCTGCCGGCGATCGTCACCACCGACCTGCGCCTCAACGAGCCGCGCTACGTGACGTTGCCGAACATCATGAAGGCGAAGAAGAAGACGATCGACAACGTCAAGCCCGCCGATCTCGGCGTCGACGTGGCGCCGCGCATCCGTACGCTGAAGGTCAGCGAGCCGCCGTCGCGCAAGGCCGGCATCAAGGTGGCCGACGTCGCGACGCTGGTCGCCAAGCTGAAGAACGAAGCGAAGGTGCTCTGAGCGGGGCCGCGCCGCGCGCGTTTGCGCGCCGCCCGTTTCTCCAACCCGGGGGGCCCCGGCCGCCGCGGGGACGACTCCAACAGAGGTAATCCATGACCGCCCTCGTCGTCGCAGAACACGACAACACGACCCTCAAGGGATCGACCCTCAACACCGTCACCGCCGCGATCGCTTGCGGAGGCGATGTGCACGTGCTCGTCGCGGGCGGCGGCGCGAAGGCCGCGGCCGACGCGGCCGCGCAGGTGACCGGGGTGTCGAAGGTGTTCTTCGTCGACGCGCCGCATCTGACCGAAGGGCTCGCCGAGAACATCGCGGCCGAAGTGCTGTCGCTCGCGAAGGACTACTCGCACATCCTCTTCCCGGCCACCGCGTACGGCAAGAACATCGCGCCGCGGGTCGCGGCCAAGCTCGACGTGGCGCAGCTGTCGGACATCATGACCGTCGAGTCGCCCGATACCTTCACGCGCCCGATCTACGCCGGCAACGCGATCGCCACCGTGCAGGCGGCCGACGCGGTCAAGGTGATCACGGTCCGTACCACCGGCTTCGACGCCGCGGCGTCGAGCGGCGGCTCGGCCCCGGTCGAGTCGGCCGCGGCGGCCGCCGACTTCGGCAAGTCGAGCTTCGTCGATCGCGAACTCGTCAAGCTCGATCGCCCCGAACTGACGGCCGCCAAGATCATCGTTTCCGGCGGGCGCGGCGTGGGCAGCGGCGAGAACTACCACAAGGTGCTCGAGCCGCTGGCCGACAAGCTCGGCGCGGCGATGGGCGCGTCGCGCGCAGCGGTCGACGCCGGCTTCGTGCCGAACGACTACCAGGTCGGCCAGACCGGCAAGATCGTCGCGCCGCAGTTGTATATCGCGGTCGGCATCTCGGGCGCGATCCAGCACCTCGCCGGCATGAAGGACAGCAAGGTCATCGTCGCGATCAACAAGGATCCCGAGGCCCCGATCTTCGGCGTCGCCGACTACGGACTGGTCGGCGACCTCAACACCATCGTGCCGGAGCTCGTCGGCGCCCTCTGAGCGGTGAACGTCGGCGCCTGCCCCCGGTCGACGGTATCGCAGGGCGACGCATCCGTGTCGCCCTGCGCGAACGAAGGAGACGCGATGCGCATCGCACTCGTCGCACTGCTGGTCCTCGCGACCACCGGTCCGCTGATCCCGGTCGGCGCGAGCGCTCGACCCCTCCAGTGCAGCGGGGCCACGGCGGACCGCGGCGACGACCGGGCGGCCGTCGCCGCGAAGTGCGGGCGGCCGCTCGCCCGGCAGCCCGCCGGCGGCGCACACCACGACGTCCGACGGTCTCCCGAC
>CALMOR010000129.1:7692-11316 GCA_937872165.1 uncultured Burkholderiales bacterium
CCCTCGATCAACACGCCGTGCCGTGAAGTCGAGCGATGGTCGTATCGACCGGCGGCCGGACAGCCGCCGACGACGCTGACCTTCGAGTCCGGCCGGCTGAAGGCGATCGATACCGACGATCGTCCGACGCAGCATCCGAACGACGCGAGATAGGAGCGGCGGCCCGCCGCGACGAACCGAACGAGAGGTCTTCCATGAGCTATGCCGCGCCCCTCAAGGACATGCTGTTCGTCATCGAGGAACTCGCCGATCTCGACGCCGTCGCCGCGCTGCCCGGCTTCGAGGACGCGACCCGCGAGACCGCGCGCGCGGTGCTCGAGGAGAACGCGAGGTTCGTCGAGGACGTGGTCGCACCGCTGAACCGGCAGGGCGACGTCGCACCGCCGTCGTGGAAGGACGGCGTCGTCACGACGGCGGCCGGTTTCAAGGCCGCGTTCAAGAGCTACGGCGAGGCCGGCTGGCAGGGCGTGCAGCACGATGTCGAGTACGGCGGCCAGGGCCTGCCGAAGCTGATCGCGACCCCCTGCATCGAGATGCTGAACGCGGCGAGCCTGTCGTTCGCGTTGTGTCCTCTGCTGACCGACGGCGCGATCGAGGCGTTGATGACCGCCGGCAGCGACGCGCAGAAGAAGACCTACCTCGCGAACCTGATCTCGGGCCGCTGGACCGGCACGATGAACCTCACCGAGCCGCAGGCCGGCTCGGACCTGGCGCAGGTGCGCACGCGCGCGGTACCGCAGGCGAGCGGGCCACATGCAGGCGCCTATCGCCTCTTCGGCCAGAAGATCTACATCACGTACGGCGAGCACGACATGGCCGACAACATCGTCCACCTCGTGCTGGCCCGCACGCCCGACGCGCCCGAGGGCGTCAAGGGCATCTCGCTCTTCACGGTGCCGAAGGTGCTGGTCGCGGCCGACGGTTCGCCCGGCGCCCGCAACGACGTGTACTGCGCGTCGATCGAACACAAGCTCGGCATCAAGGCGAGCCCGACCGCGGTGCTGCTGTTCGGCGAAGGCTACTTCGACGTGGACGGGCAGGCCGGCGCGATCGGGCAGCTCGTCGGCGAGGAGAACCGCGGCCTCGAGTACATGTTCGTGATGATGAACGCGGCGCGCTTCCAGGTCGGCATGCAGGGCATCGCGATCGCCGAGCGCGCGTACCAGCAGGCGGTGTCGTACGCGAAGGACCGCGTGCAGTCGCGCGACGTCGCCGGATCGAGCGGGCCGGTGACGATCATCCATCACCCCGACGTGCGCCGCATGCTGATGACGATGCGTGCGCAGATCGAGGCGGCCCGCGCGATCGCCTACGTGACCGCGGCCGCCTACGACGCTTCGCATCGCTCGCCCGACGACGCGACGCGCCGCCAGAACCAGGCCTTCTACGAGTACCTCGTGCCGGTCGTCAAGGGATGGAGCACCGAGCGGTCGATCGAGGTCGCGTCGCTCGGCGTTCAGGTCCACGGGGGCATGGGCTTCATCGAGGAGACCGGCGCCGCGCAGCACTATCGGGACGCGCGCATCCTTACCATCTACGAAGGCACGACCGCGATCCAGGCCAACGACCTGGTGGGCCGCAAGACGGTGCGCGACGGCGGCGCCGTCGCGAAAGGCATCGTCGCGCAGGTCCGCAGGACCGCGGCCGGGCTGGCTTCGAACGACGCGGACCTCGCCGCCATCGCGAAGCGGCTGACGGCCGGCGCCGACGCGCTCGAAGCGGTCGTCGACTTCGTCGTCGCGAACATGAAGTCGGACGTCAGGGCGGTGTTCGCGGGCTCGGTGCCGTATCTTGAGCTCGCCGGCATCGTGCTCGGGGGCTGGCAGATGGCGCGGGCCGCCGCCATCGCGACCGCGAAGCTCGATGCCGGCGACGGCGATGCGGACTTCCTCCGCGCGAAGATCGCGACCGCGCGCTTCTTCGCGGACCACCTGCTGTCGCGTGCGACCGGCATCCGCGACGGCATCGTCGAGGGAGCCGACGCCGTGATGGCGCTCGAGGCCGGGCAGTTCTGACGCGCCGGGCCGGCCGAGGTCGAAAGCCCGGGGCGACGGGACCTCAGGCGACGAGGGCTTCCGCGATCAGCGCCTTCTTCTGTTCGATCGCGTGGCCGGCCTTGACCCAGTCCTCGATGCCGCCGGCCAGCGGACGAACCCGCGTGAAGCCGCGTGCCTTCAGCATCTTCGCGATGCGCGCCGCGGACGCCTCGTTCGGACAGGCGCAGTACACGATGACCTCGCGATTCGACGCATCGTCGGGGATGTGGACCGCGATGGTCTTCTCGTCGACCTGGATGGCGCCGGGGATCCAGCCGTCGGCTTCGCGCGCCTCGGCCGTGCGCACGTCGAGGATCATCGGCGCCGTGCCCTTGTCGAGCATGTCGGCCAGTTCGCCGACCGAGATGCGGGCCATCCGCAGTTCGTCGTAGAAGCGCCGCCGGTCCCACCATTTCGCCGCGACGAAGACCAGCAGCGCGACGACGATCAGGCCGACGCCGATCTCGCCCAGACGGGCGAGCGTGTCGAGCACGCTCTCGACGGCGTTGCTGAACAGCGAGCCGATGCCGATCGCGACGCCGGCCCACAGTGCGGCGCCGAGCGCGTCGTAGACGACGAAGGTCGCGAACGGCGTCCGCACCGCGCCCGACAGCGCGGTGGCCACCGCCGCGAAGCCGGGGATGAACTTGGCGACCACCAGCGACGGCGCACCGAAGCGCGCGTAGATCGTCTCGGTCTGGCGCACGCAGGTATCGGGCGACAGCGAGATGCGGCACATCACGCGCAGCACCGGGCGGCCGATGCGCGTGCCGGCGAAGTACCAGGCCGAGTCGGCGATCAGCGCCGCCGCGACGGCGACCCCGACGAGCGAAGCCGCCGAGTAGTGCCCCACGCCGAGCAATGCGCCGGTGAGGACCAGGGTCGGTACCGCGGGCAGCGGCAGGCCCGCCTGCGCCGCCAGCACGTTGACGAACACGAACGCCAGCCCGTATTCGGTGAGCAATGCGATGAGGTGCTGCATGATCTTCTCCCTGGCCTCGCGAGATGAGGCCGAAGCAGCGATCGACAAGATCCCCGCGCCGACTACGCGTCGAGCACGCGGCGCAGGAAGGCGCCGATCGCCGCGACCTCCTCGCCGCAGACCGAGTGCTGCATCGGATAGCTGTGCCAGTCGACGGTGTAGCCGAGCTCGATCAGCCGGTCGCGCGACTGCAGCGCCCGTTCGATGCGCACCACCGGATCGTAGCTGCCGTGCGCCATGAAGATCGGGACATCGTGGTTGCTCGCCGAGCGTTCGGTCGCGAGCTGCGTCGACAGCGGCAGATAGCCCGACAGCGCGATCAGCCCTGCGAGCCGCGACCGCTGGCGCAGGCCCGTCAGCAGCGTCATCGCGGCGCCTTGCGAGAAGCCGGCGAGCAGGATGCGCGACGCGGGAATGCCGTTCGCGATCTCGGCATCGACCAGCGCATCGACCATCGCCTGCGACGAACGCAGCCCTTTCTCGTCTTCGCGCGGGATGCCGCTCGTGCCGGCGCCGCCGAGGTCGAGATGCAGGATGTCGTACCACGCGCGCATCGACATGCCGCCGTTGATGGTGACCGGCATCACGCCGCGTTGATCATCAACC
>CALMOR010000129.1:11326-12100 GCA_937872165.1 uncultured Burkholderiales bacterium
GCCCTGACGACGGTCTCGTCGGTCTCGATGTACGGACCGCCGATCAGGTCGATGCAATACGGCACGGCCGCGAAGATGCCCGGCACGAGCGACTCGCCGACCTCGTCCCGGAGCCCCTCGAGCGTCTCGCGGATCGACTTCGGCTGGCCGGGCAGGTTGATGATCAACGCGGCGTGATGCCGGCCCTCGATGTCGCCGACCTCGCGGATCACCGCGACCTGCCGAGACAGGATCGCGGTCGGCACGAACGCGAGGCCGATGCGCCGCATCTGCTCGCCGAAGCCCGGGATCTCGCGCGTCGCCACGGCCAGCGTGGCCTCCGGCGTGACGTCGCGCCGCGCGGGACCCGTGCCGCCGGTCGTGACCACGAGGTCGCACCGGGTCTCGTCGACGAGCTCGACGAGCGTCTGCTCGATCATCGGGCCTTCGTCGGGAACGAGCCGCGACTCGACCACGTGCGGCGACTTGAGCGCGCGCGCGAACCAGTCGACGAGCGCGGGGATGCCCTGGTCCGCGTACACGCCGGACGACGCGCGATCGCTGATCGAGACCAGCCCGATGCGCAGCGGCCGGTCGACGGTCCGGTCGAAGCGGGCGGTCTTCGTCATCGCGTCGCCTCTTCAGTACGCATCGTCGGCGCCGCCGGCATCGGCGCCCTCGGCCTCGCCGACCGCACTGCGGATCAGGCGGAACAACTCGCGATAGTGCTTCGGTGCACGCCCCTCGTCGCGTTCCTTCCGCGATAGCCGGACCGCGTTGCGCAGCCGCTGCATC
>CALMOR010000130.1:0-18048 GCA_937872165.1 uncultured Burkholderiales bacterium
CGTCAAGACCGGCACCCTGCTCGACGCCCGTGCGGTGGCCGGGTACGTGCTCGCGGCATCGGGTCGCTATTACGTGGTCGTCGCGCTGGTCAACCACGCGAACGCGGGCGGTGCCCAGCCCGCCCAGGACGCGCTGCTGCAGTGGGTCTACGACCATGGGTGAAGGGGCAAGCTAGGCATCCGTCCGACAGGGCTGAACGGGCCGTTCCCACACCCCGACGCTCGCATTGCTCGTTAGACTCGCGGCAACTGCAGTTAGACTGCATCGCGAATCAATCAACGGAGGAAACTCGATGACCACCTACGAAGACGACCGCATGAACGACCAGAAGGACAAGATGCTCCAGCACAAGGACAAGATCGTCTCCGACCTCAAGTCCGGTGTCGACGATGCCCAGGGGTTTCTTCGCGCGGCCGCTTCGTCAACCGGTGACAAGGCCGCCGAACTCCGCGAGAAGGCCACCGTCGCGCTCAAGCGCGCGTCCGAATCGTTGAGCGATCTGCAGGCCACCGTGATCGAGAAGGGCCGCGATGCCGCGATCATGACCGACGACTACGTGCACGAGAATCCGTGGCAGGCGATCGGCATCGGCGCCGCCATCGGCTTCCTCGTCGGCGTGGTCGTGGCGCGCCGCTAATCCTTCGTCCGTCATACTGGCCGCGACGTCGACGTCGCGGCGGTTCGATCGTCGCCGTGCCCGGCCCGTACGGGTCCGGCCCCGGTCCTGCATACCCCTCATGGGATCGCGTTCATGATCTTCGGTGCCAGTCGCCCTCGACGTCCGCGCAATGCCAATCGTCGCGAACGCATCCCTTCGCGGGAGACCGAGGTGCCGGCCGACCTGCCTCCGAAGCTCGTTCCGTCCATTCGTCAACTGGTCGCGACCGGCATCGCGCTGGTCCATACGCGTCTCGCGCTGGCCACCATCGAACTCGAAGAGGAGTTGCAGCGCCTGCTCGGCGCATGCGTTCTAGATGTTGTGTCGATGTTGTTGTTGTAGATTTGGTGGATCGTCGGCACCTTCACGATCGTCGCCGCGGTGGCGCCCGAGAACCGCGTCGTGACGATGGTTGTCATCACGCTCGTCTATCTGCTCGGCGCGGTCTTCGCGGTACTGCGGCTCAAGGCCATCTTCAGCGGTCGACCCTCGCTGTTCTCGGCCACTCTGGCCGAACTCGAGAAAGACAAGGAAACCCTGTCGCAGATGGCGCGTGCCCACGAGGCTGCCGAGGAAGCGCTGCAACGCGAGCGCACCCCGAGGTCAGGTGCGGACGCCTACGCCCCCGGGCGTGCCGCCCAATCCTAGACGGAGCATCGCAATGGCCGGATCGAACGTGCCTCTCAAGCTGCGCAAGCAGATGCTGTTGATGCAGGCCGCCGTCGAACGCGTGGAGCTCGCGCACCACCTGCTCGATCTGCGGCAGGCGGCGACCGTTTCGGCGATCGTCCGCAATGCGATGCCCGGAGACCGCAGTCGCAGTCTCGCGGCGCGCGCATTCGATGTCCTCAAGCGTTACCCGTTCGTGACGTCGGCAGCGTCGCTGCTCGCGACGCGCTTCAAGTTCCCGCTCATCGCCGCCGCGACGAAATGGGGAGGCGCCGCCACCGTCGTCTACAAGCTGTGGGACCTGTGGCGAAAGAATGCGCAAGACACCGTTCGCAAGGACCGTACCGCGCGCATGCCCACCAGGGTCGTTCCGTAGGTTCGTGCGTCGCGCGGCTCTGCGGCTGCTCGCCGCCGTGCTCTGCGCCACGGTGCGGGTCGCCGCAGCAACCGACGAGAACGATCCGCGCCCCGAGGTGGTTCCGTACCGCCCGACGGTTTCGACTCCGGCCGCCCTTTCGGCCCCGGGATGGCTCGAGGCCGAACTCGGCGGGCTCTATGTCGACGAGCGACACGCGGACGACGGCCCCGTCCGTCGTGGCAGCCTTCCCTGGTCGCTGAAGTACGCCTTCAGCGATGACTGGGGCGTCAGGCTCGACGGCGAAGCGCTCGTGCATGCGGACTTCGTCGACGGCGGCCACGCGCTCGGCTTCGGCGATACGGGACTCGTCCTGAAACGTCGCTTCGCGGTCGACGCGGCGTCCGCCTTCGGCGCCGAGGTCGGCCTCCTTGCTCCCACGGCCCGTCGCGGCCTCGAGGCCGGCAGCGGCAAGCCCGACTGGTCCGTCAACGCGATCTATAGCGGCGACCTGGACGCGTGGCATACGGACGTCAACGTGGTGAACACGCGCGTCGGGACGCGGATCGTCCGCGAATCGCGACTGCAGACGCTGGGCGCGTGGTCGGTCTCGCGATCGATCGCCGAACGATGGACCTTCGCCGGCGAGGTGTCGGGAACGCATCGGCGCGGCGCGTCGGGGACCGCGCAGGCGCTCGGCGCGGTCAGCTACGCGCTCCGCCGCGACATCGTGGTCGACATCGGGGCCGCGCGCGGACTCAACCGTGCGTCGCCCACCTGGGAGGCCTTCACCGGACTCACGGTCGCCGTCGGCCGGTCGTGATCAGGGCTGGGCCGCCGCTCCCTTGCTGACGAGCGTGAGGCCGACGACGACGAAGCGCACGCTCGCGTTCGGGAGGCGCTGACGACCCACCGCGGCGTCGAGCGCGATGCGCGGGGAGATCGCGAGGGTCGCGCCCAACTGCGACTTGTGACCTTGCCCGGTCACCGCGAAGCGTTCGGTCACGAGCGAGAAGGTCTTCGAGACCAGCCATTCGCCGGCGACGCCGAAGAGCAGGTGATCGCGCCGATCGGAAGGGATATCGACGCCGCGGCTCCATCGATGGACCCATCCGAGGTTGGCGTCGACCTGTAGGCGCGGCAGGACGGGGACGCTCGTGATCGCGATGGCGTTGGAGTAGCGCATCGACGGCGACGTGCCCTTCGTGCGGTCGGTCTCGATCGACAGGTCGGCACCCCATCCCGCGTGGTCCGGCGCGACCATGACCGGAACCGCCTTGGCCTGCAGCAAGCCTTGCGTGCCCGACCCGAGGTCGCCGACTCCGCTGCGTGCGCCGCCTATCAGGAGCTCGCCCCAGCCGAAGGGATTGCAACTCGGAGCGATGCCGAAATCGTCGGTGTCGCGTGCATCTGCCTGTGCGGCGGAGCGTCGCGCGAAGGCCTCGAGCTGGCACGTGCCTTCGGGAACGATCGCGGCGTCGTCGGTATCGAGCGGCCGCCCCGCATGCGCCGCGTCGACGAGCAACGGCATCAGTGCAGCGCATCGCAGCCACGCGATGGGCAGGCCGTTCATGGACGCGCGTCGGCCGCCGCCTCGGCGTTCACGATCAGCCGGTCGAGGCAGCGATCGATGTCTGCCTGGTCGTCGACGCAGTAACGCGCGGCGCTGTGCTCGTCTCGACCGACCCGCACCGTGACCCACGAAGCGGGCGCGTCGACGAACGCGAGTTCGTCGGTGAGGTCGTCCCCGATGAAGAACGCGGCCTCGCAGTGCTCGAGGTGGACGAGCGTCCGGAGCGCGGTCCCCTTGTCGGGCGCACCTTCGGGCAGAAGATTGAACACGCACTTGCCGCCGATGACGCGAGGTCGCGGCGAAAGCCGCTCGATCACGCGCTCGATCGTATGACGGGCGGCGGCATGGTCGCTCGACTTGCGGTAGTGGATCGACAGCGAGTGGCTCTTCGGTTCGACCACGATGCCGTCGTCGGCCGCCTCCTGCTCGCGCGCGGCCGACCATTGCGACAGCCAGCCGAGGACGACGTCGCGGTGCGCGTCGGCGCCTCCGTGCGCGCTCACGGCATCGGCGGGCGAGTCGTGCAGCCGGTCGGGAATGCCTTCGGCTCCGTGATTGCCGATCAGATGCAGCGGCGTGAACGCGATGCGCCGGCGCAGGTCGTCGACGCTGCGGCCGCTGACGAGCGCGGTCGGCACGAGCGCGCCGAGCCTCGACAGCCGCTGCATCGTCGTCGGCGCGGCGCGGGCGTCCTCGGGACGATCGACGATCGGCGCGAGCGTGCCGTCGAAGTCGAACGCATACAACGTCGGGCGCCGCGAGAGACGGACGAGCGCCTCGAGTCCGGCGGTCCCGAAGAGATCGATCATCTCGTTCGCCGGTGCCGTCGACCTGGCGTCACGCCGCCGCCTTCCGCCAGCGCCCGCGGTCTTCCGCATCGCTGTGATGCTCGGCGATGCGCGCGCGGATGCGCTCGCGGTGACGGACGCGCGACGCGTCGAGCAGCATGCGTGCGGCCCATCGATAGACGTTGTGGTCGCGGACCAGCGCGCGCATCGCACGCAGGCGCTCGCGCTGCTCCGGAGGCGGCATCGTCAGGCCCGCATGGATCATGTCGGCCGTGTGCTCGACGTGGTAGGGATTGACGATCAGCGCCTCGCGCAGCTCGCGCGATGCGCCGGCGAAGGCCGACAGGATCAGCACGCCCTGTTCGTCGTCGCGGGAGGCCACGAACTCCTTCGCGACGAGGTTCATGCCGTCGTGCAGGCTGGTCACCACGCACACGTCGCAGGCGCGGTAGTGCATGAAGACCGACTGCTTGTCGTGATGCTCGATCAACAGCGCGATCGCCGGCGGCGCCTCGGTGCCGGCGCGAGCCGATGCGGGACGCGCGAAGCGGAGGTTGATGCGCGAAGCCTCCGCACGCACCCGCGCCTCGAAGTTCTGGTACTCCTCGAGCGCCGAGCGCGACGGAGCCGCGATCTGCGCGAACGTGAAGCGCCCGATCATCTCGGGATGACGCTCGAGCATCGTCTCCACCGCGCTGAAGCGTTCGAGGATGCCCTTCGTGTAGTCTAGCCGGTCGACGCCGAGTCCGAGCAGATGACCGCGCGGCAACGCGAGCCGGCCGCGGACCTCGATACGGCACTCCTCGACGCCCTTCTCGAGCGCCGGCGCATCGGGCCAGTCGATCGAGATCGGATAGCTCTCGACCTGCGTGCGCACGCCGCCGTACGAGATCAGCGATGTCTCGTGTTCGATGCGCGTCTCGAGGAAGCGGTCCGCGGTCTCGATGAAGTTCTTCGCCTGATAGCGCGTGTGGAATCCCAGGATGGTGCTGCCGAGCAGTCCTTCGAGCAGCTCGGTGCGCCACGGGCAGATCCCGAACGATTCGGGGTTGGGCCATGGGATGTGCCAGAACGTGATGATGGTCGCGTGCGGCAGCCGGTCGCGCACCAGCCGCGGCAGCAACGCGAAGTGATAGTCCTGGACCAGCACGACCGGGTTCTCGGTGCGCGCCTCGGCCACGACCGCATCGGCGAAGCGACGATTGACCGCGACGTACTGCTTCCAGTCGGCGCTGCGGAATACCGGTCGCACGTGCGCGATATGGCAGAGCGGCCAGAGGCCTTCGTTGGCGAAGCCGTAGTAATAGCCTTCCTCCTCCTCCTGCGTGAGCCAGATGCGGCGCAGCGTGTACGAGGGATCGGACGGCGGCACCGCCACGCGCGCCCGTGCGTCCACCGTCTCGCGGTCGGCCGAGCCGGCACCGTGCGCGATCCACGTGCCCGAGCAGGCGCGCATCACGGGCTCGACCGCGGTGACCAGTCCGCTCGCGGGGCATTGCACTTCGATGCCGTGGTCGGTCTTGACGTGGATGTACGGCTCGCGGTTCGAGACGACGATGATCTCGTCGTCCGAGAGGTGATCCTTCAGCAGCTTGCGCAGCCGCTCGGGCGTCCACTCTCCGCCGTCGTCGCTCGCGACGTCGCGCAATCGTCGTTCCTCGTCGACTTCCCTCATGATGCCGCGCAGGTCCGACATCAGCGGCCGCAGTTCGGGATCGAAGTCGGCCGGGTTCGCGTGGTCGAGCGATCGGCCCTTCGCCAGCCCCTCGACGCCCGAGAACGGACGCACCACGCCTTCGCCGCGCAGCAGCGCCTGCACGCCGGCGATCCAGCCGCGCCAAGAAAGATGGGCGACGAGCACGGTGACGAGCGATGTCACGAGGCCGATGCCGAGGAACAGCAGGATCGTGTACTTGCGCGTGTCCTCGCTACGACTCTCGATGAAGCTTATGTCGGAGACCATCACGAGCATGCCGACCTCGCCCTCGCCGGCTCGTACCGGGACCCGCGCGACGTGGACCGAGCCCTTCGGCAGCTTCACGAGCGTACCCACGACGTCGCCGACCCCGTTGCCGATCCTCTGCTCGTTGGTCCCCTGCTTGCAGGTGATCGCCGTCGGCAGGTTGGCGCTCCGATAGGCGATGTGTTCGGCCCCGTTGCAGTACGCGATCGCGTAGAGCCGCTCGTTCTGCGTGACGCTGTTGAGCAACGTGACGATGCGGCCCTGCGCCTGTTGCGGAATGAGTTCGGCGAGCTGGTCGGCCAGCGGAGCGGCAGCGAGCTGCGCCCGCGAATCGAGATCGCGGACGAACCAGCGGACGGTCAGCGCATCGACCTGGGGGACGACGATGTAGGCGAGGAACGCGAGGGCGAGGAAGAGCGGGACCAGGAAGCGCAGCGACAGACGCATGACATGCGACTTTCAGAGGAGGGTGCACGAGGACGCCGGGTCCGCCGCGTGGGCCCGACATTCTAGGACGTGGGCCCGACGCCGGCCTCCGACTATGGCTGATTCTGCGCGTCGCATGGTACGGGTCGCCGACGCCGTGTCAGGCCAGAGATGCGAAGACTTCGGCCGCCGCCGCGATGGTCGCCTCGATCGTGGCCTCGTCGTGGGCCGACGACACGAAGCCCGCTTCGTAGGCGGAAGGCGCGAAGTAGACGCCCCGGTCGAGCATCGCATGGAAGAAGCGCTTGAAGCGATCGATGTCCGAAGCCATGACGTCCTTCAGCGAACGGGGGAGTTCCGCGGCGAAGTAGAAGCCGAACATGCCGCCCACCGCATCGCTCGCGAACGACACACCGGCCGAGCGCGCGACCCGCGAGAGACCGTCGGCCAGCGTGTGCGTGCTCCGCGCGAGACGATCGTGATAGCCGGGCGCCCCGATCTCGGCCAGCGTCGCGAGTCCCGCCGCGACGGCCACGGGATTGCCCGACAGCGTGCCGGCCTGATACACCGCGCCTTCCGGCGACAGGTGGCGCATCACGTCGCGCCGCCCTCCGAAGGCCGCGACCGGCAGGCCGCCGCCGATGACCTTGCCCAGCACGGTCATGTCGGGCTCGACGCCGTACAGCGACTGCGCGCCGCCCAGGGCGACGCGGAAGCCGCTCATCACCTCGTCGAACACGAGCAGCGCGCCGTGCCGCTGGCAGAGCGACTGCATGCACGCGACGAATTCGGGCGTGGCCCGCACGAGGTTCATGTTGCCGGCGATCGGTTCCACGATGACGCACGCGATCGCGTCGCCGTGCGCGGCGAACGCGGTCTCGAGCTGATCGCAGTCGTTGTAGTCGAGGACGATCGTGTGTTGCGTGATCTCGGGCGGCACGCCTGCCGAACTCGGCGTGTTGAAGGTGAGCATCCCCGATCCCGCCTTGACCAGGAGGCTGTCCGCGTGTCCGTGATAGCAGCCGTCGAACTTGATCAGCTTCGAGCGTCCGGTGGCGCCGCGCGCGAGACGGATCGCGCTCATCGCCGCCTCGGTCCCCGACGACACGAGCCGCACCTGTTCCATCGACGGCACGAGGCGGCACAGCGTCTCGGCCATCTCGATCTCGCCTTCGGTGGGCGCGCCGAACGACAGTCCGCGGGCAGCCGCTTCCTGGACGGCGCGGACCACGGCCGGGTGCGCATGGCCGAGGATCGCGGGGCCCCAGCTGCCGATGTAGTCGATGTAGCGCTTGCCGTCCGCGTCCCAGAAGCGAGGGCCTTCGGCACGGGTCACGAAGCGCGGGACGCCTCCGACCTGCCGGAAGGCCCTGACCGGCGAGTTGACGCCGCCGGGCGTGCTCTGGAGGGCGCGGGAGAAGAGCTGGTCGTTGCGCGATTCGGTCAAGGCGGTCGTCTCGTGTGAAGGGTTCGACGGGTGTCGCGGAAGCAGTCCGCGAGCCGGCGTGCGCGACTCTCGATCGCTCCGGGCTCGTTGCTGCCGACGAAGAGGTCTGCGATCACGGCGGCCGCATCGGCGCCCGCCTCGATCAGCGAAGGCAGATTGAGATGCGTGATGCCGCCGATACCGACCACCGCGACGCCGATCGGCCGGGCCGCGTCGAAGGTCGCGAGCGCGGCTGCCGGAGCGGACGGCTTGGTGGTCGAGGGGAACACGCTGCCGAACGCGACGTAGTGGGCGCCGGCAGCGGCAGCATCGCGCGCGAGCTCGATGCTGCGATAGCACGACACGCCGAACAGCCGCGAGCGGCCGAGCTCTCGTCGCAGCGCGCGCAACGCGTCGGGCCCCGCGAAGTCGTCGCTGCCGACATGCAGCCCGGCGCCGTCGATCGACAGCGCGACGTCCAGATGATCGTTGACGATCAGCGGACGCCCGTGCGCCGTGCAGAGCTCGCCGAGGGCGACGGCCTGTCGCATGCGCAGGGCGGCGTCGGCGGACTTGTTGCGGTACTGCACGATCGCGGCGCCCCCTCGAAGCGCCGCCTCCACCATCGCGACCAGACGCCCGGTGTCGTCGAGGTCCGGCGTGACCGCGTAGAGGCCCGCGACGCGTGGATCGCGGGTCGACGGCGCGGCTCCGTTCATCGCCCGGTGCCGCTCCTCGGGCGCATCCCGTCGGACGCGTTGCGGGCCCGGAAGAATCGATCGGGTATGAACTGGCCCATGCCGGGACGGAAAGCCGCGTTCAGCGTCTGCCACGTGTAGGCCTGGGCTTCGCGCACCGCATCCTCGAGGTCGAGGCCGAGGGCGAGCAGCGAAGCGACGGCGGACGCGAGCGTGCAGCCCGAGCCGTGATACGAGCCCGCGAGACGCTTCCACGAGTCGCTGCGGATCATCACCGTCGCATCGCCTTCCTCGCCGTAAAGAATGTTTACGACCTCGGGCGTGTTCTCGTGCGTGCCGGTGACGAGGACGAACTCGACACCCCAGCCGACCAGCTTGGCCGCGGCGGCCTCGAGCGAGAGCGCGCTGCGGCTCGCCTCGTCCTGATCGGCCGAGTCTTCCAGTGTCGCGAGGCGACGGGCTTCGTAGCTGTTCGGCGTCAGCAGCGTGACCTGCGGCAGCAATAGTTCGCGGATCGCGAGCAGCGTGTCGTCGTCCGCGAACACGTCGCCGCGACCGCTCGCGAGAACCGGGTCGAGCACGATCGGGAGATCGGGATAGTCGGACACGATCTCCGCGACCACCGCGACCGTCTCGACGTCGCCGAGCACGCCGATCTTGAAGGCCGCGACCGGCATGTCCTCGAGGATGGTGCGGGCCTGGTCGTCGACGTGATCGGCATCGACCGCGACGAAGTCCTCGACGCCCGCCGTGTCCTGCACCGTATAGCCGGTCACGATCGTGGCCGCATGACAACCCATGCTCGTCACGGTCAGGAGGTCGGCCTGCAGTCCCGCGCCGCCGGTAGGGTCGCAGGCCGAGAATGTCATCACGACGGGAAGAGGGGGAGTCATGCGGATGGGCGACGGTTCCGGGAGCGACGGCGCGACACGACGGTCACGGCGCACATCGAGATAGACTGCGGCCCTCGTCCGGCCGTTCTCCGGCGAACGAAGAGGGAAGGCGCCGCCGACCCGAGTGCCTCGCGCGAGCGGCGCATTCTACGCTTCGGACACTAGGTCCGAGGCCCTGCACACCCACCGAAAAAACCTGCGACCCGATCATGAAGACCTGGATGTGTCTGATCTGCGGCTGGATCTACGACGAGGCGGCCGGCGCACCCGAGGAAGGCCTCGCGCCGGGGACGCCGTGGGCCGACGTGCCGATCAACTGGACCTGCCCCGAATGCGGCGCGCGCAAGGAAGACTTCGAGATGATCGAGGTGTGACCGGGACCCGGCCGCCCGCTCCGCGATCGACGCGACCCTAAGGTTTGCCCCTCGGACGAGCGACTCCCCGGCTTAGAGCTTTCCCTTAAGCGCCGTTGTCGAGCCACAACGGGCGCGGCCGATCGCGCATTTCAATCGCGGGGCCCGGCAAAAGAGTGAAGCTACAATCGATTCGAACCTGCGCCGTGCGTCGATCGCGATGGAGGCGGCTCCGGGTCGGAACCCGCCATCGCTCATCGATACGACGCATGCCGTCGTCCCGCGTCTCCTGCACGATGCGGTCCGGATCGAGACGTCTTCGGTCCTCGACAAGAACCGGAAGGAACGTATGAGCACCACCGACATCGCCGGACTCAAGGTCATGGTCATCGACGACAGCAGCACGATCCGTCGCAGCGCCGAGATCTTCCTCGTCCAAGCGGGCTGCCAGGTCATCCTCGCCGAGGACGGCTTCGATGCGCTCGCCAAGGTCAACGACTATCAGCCGGACCTGATCTTCTGCGACATCCTGATGCCGCGTCTCGACGGCTACCAGACGTGTTCCCTGATCAAGAAGAGCACGCGCTTCCACTCGACGCCGGTCGTGATGCTGTCCAGCAAGGACGGCCTCTTCGATCGCGCGCGCGGTCGCATGGTGGGGTCCGACGAATATCTCACCAAGCCGTTCACGAAGGACAGTCTGCTGAAGACCGTCGACCTGCATGCACGCCGGGTCGTCGCCTGATCGATCGTCCCCCGCAGTCCCGCTGGTACCACCGAGCAAAGCCATGGCCCTCCACAAGATCCTCGTCGTCGACGACTCCGCGACGGAACGTTTCTTCTTCGCCGAGCTGCTCGGCAAGAACGGCTACGCCGTCGTGACGGCCGAGAACGGCGCCGAAGCGCTGACGATGGCCAAGAGCGAACAGCCCGACCTGATCCTGATGGACGTCGTCATGCCGGGGCAGAACGGCTTCCAGGTCACGCGCACCATCAGCCGTGACCCGGGTACCTCGCACATCCCGATCATCATCTGCACGAGCAAGAGCCAGGAGACCGATCGCTACTGGGGCATGAAGCAGGGCGCTCGCGACTACGTGGTCAAGCCGGTCGATCCGAAGGACCTGCTGACCAAGATCAGAGCCTGCGAGGCCTGACATGGCGGACTCTCCTTCGCGGTTGCGCGCCGCAACGCCGCTGGACGTCCCGTCCACGTCTTCGCATCGACGCGAGCGTCTGCGCGAGTTCCAGACCGGGCTTTCCGAGAAGTTGCGACGCGCGCAGAACACGCCGCTCACGGTCAACCGTCTCGGCATCCAGATCGGCCCGCACCGGCTGCTGGTCGATCTCGCCGACGCCGGCGAGATCCTCGCGGTGCCCGACGTCATGCCGGTGCCGCTGACCCGTCCGTGGTACCGCGGCCTCGCCAACGTCCGGGGTTCGCTGCTCGGCGTGGTCGACCTGTCGCTGTTCGCCGGCGGTCCGCCCACGCCGCTCGACAAGGAGAGTCGCCTGCTGGCGTTCTCGAACGACCTGCACTTCTCGACCGGCATCCTCGTCTCGCGGATGCTCGGACTGCGAAGCGCGGCCGACCTCGGCCCCAGCGAACGCGCCGGCGCGAGCGCGACGGAACTCTTCGCGCCGTGGCTGCGCGCACGCCTCGTCGACACCCAGATGCTCGAGTGGCAGGAGATCGACCTCGTGGCGATCACCGGTGACGAACGGTTCATCGATATCGCTCGCACGTGAGCGGTCGGGCGGGCGGCAGCCCGTCCGTCCTCCGCCTGGAACAACGGTGTCTCTTTCATCCTCGCGCCGACCTGCGGGCCGCCCTCGATCCGGAGCGGCGACCCGTCCTCCAGTTCTTCACGCGCCTGCCGATAGCCGTGAGGATGGGCGACACCATCTCGTGGCGAACCCCGAGCAACCGAAGAGGAACGCATGGCTTTCACCTGGTCTTTCGACAAGTCCTTCGGCCGTGACGCGAGTCCGGCCGCAGAGTCCGCACCCGTGAGCGCATCCCGCAATGCGGCGAGCGACGTCTCGACCGCCGAGTCGATCATGGCTCCGTCGGTGGTCGGCGAGCCGACGATGGATTCGTCCTCCGCCGCAGGAACGTCGGCGTCGGGCGACACCTTCGCCGAACGGAACGCGCTGCGGCTGCGCTGGCTGATCGGCTCCACGGTCACGCTGCTGATCGTCTTCATCTTCATGGTCGCCCTCGACCTCGCGTCGAAGTCGGGCGAGGCCGCCGTGTCGGCGACGACCGGTGACCTGCTGATGCACACGCAGCGCCTCGCGAAGGCCGTTCCCAATGCGATCCAGGGCGACCCGGCCTCGTTCGAACAGCTGCGCGACAGCCGCGATCGACTCGCGAGCGGGATCGCGGCGCTCGACCAGGGCAGCGACTCCGGCAATCGGAGCTTTCCCACGCTGAACGCCGCAGGACTGCCGCGCCTCGCGACGGTCCAGACCGACTGGAAGGCGACCCAGGCCAACGCGAGCGTGATCCTCGGGCAGGAGAAGCTGCTGACGACGATCGGCGCCACGCTGCGCACCCTCAACGAGACCACGCCGGCCCTGGCCGAGGCGAGCGACGCGATCGCGGCGCAGAAGATCCAGGCCAACGCGCCGCAGCGCGACATCTCGGCGGCCGCGCAGCTCCAGATCCTCACGCAGCGTCTCGCGAAGAACGCCAACGAGCTGCTCGTCGGTTCCGGCGTGAATCCCGAGGCGGCCTTCGTCCTAGGCAAGGATCTCAACACGTTCCGCGACACGGTCGAGGGCCTGATCAACGGCAGCGAGTCGCTGCGCGTGGCACCGACGCGCGACGCGGAGGCGCGCGAGCGTCTGCTCGCGTTGCAGAAGACCTTCGCCACCTACCAGGCGCAGATGCGCAGCCTGCTCGAGTCGCTGCCGAAGCTGGTCGCCACGAAGGAAGCGGCCGAGAAGGTCTCGAAGGAGAGCGAGCCGATGCGTCTGCACCTGGACGACCTGCGCACCGCCTATTCGGACTCGACCTCGGTCTATCGATGGCTCGCGTTCCTCACCGGTTTCCTCACGCTGGTGGGCGCGTTGCTGGTCGCACGCGGATACATCGGCAGCGCGTCGATGGCCGCCGACGAAGCGCGTCGCGGACGACTGGAAGCCGAGCGCCAGGAAGAAGCCCTGAAGGCGACCAACGAAGCCAACCAGGTCGCCATCCTGCGGCTCATGAACGAACTCCAGGAGGTCGCCGACGGCAACCTGACGATGCAGGCCACCGTGTCCGAGGACATCACCGGCGCGATCGCGGACTCGGTCAACTACACGGTCGAGGAATTGCGCACGCTGGTCGGCCGCATCAACAGCACCGTCGAGCAGGTCACCGATGCGTCGTCCACCGCGGAGGGCACGTCGAACCGGCTGCTCGAAGCGTCCGACGAGCAGTCCCGCGAGATCCGCTCCACCGGAGACGCGGTGCTGACGATGGCCCGCGAGATCAGCGAGGTGTCGGGCTCCGCCGCCGAGTCGGCGACGGTGGCGCGCCAGTCGCTGGCCGCCGCCGAAGACGGACAACGTGCGGTGCAGAACTCGATCTCGGGCATGAACGAGATCCGCGACCAGATCCAGGAGACCAGCAAGCGCATCAAGCGGCTCGGCGAGTCCTCGCAGGAGATCGGCGAGATCATCGAGCTGATCTCCGACATCACCGAGCAGACCAACGTGCTCGCGCTCAACGCGGCGATCCAGGCCGCGTCGGCCGGCGAAGCCGGACGCGGCTTCTCGGTCGTCGCCGAGGAAGTGCAGCGGCTGGCGGAACGTTCCGGCGAAGCGACGAAGCAGATCGGCGCGCTGGTGCGCACCATCCAGACCGACACCCAGGACGCGGTCTCCGCGATGGAGAAATCCACCGAGGGCGTGGTCGAAGGCGCGAAGCTGTCCGATGCCGCGGGTCAGTCGCTCGGCAACATCGGCCGCGTGTCGAAGCAGCTCGCCGAGCTGATCGAGGCGATCTCGAAGAGGACCTCGCTGCAGGCGGACTCGGCCGGCAAGATGGCTTCGAGCATCGAGCACATCCTGACGGTGAACGAGCAGGCTTCCGACGGCACGCGCCTGACGGCGACGTCGATCCGCCAGCTCTCCGAGCTCGCGCTCGAACTCAAGAACTCGGTCGCGCGCTTCAAGGTCAATTGATCCGGCCTCGCGGCCGCGGTCTCTCCGAGTGTCGGCCCGGCGGTCCACGCCGCCCGGTCGCACCGAAAGGAACTCAGCGATGAACAGCGCATTCGAGTCCGACGGCGTCGCCCCCGGCGCCGAGCTCGACCCCGGCGACGACGGCGGCGTCGACACCAGCACGATCGGCTGGCTGCTGCCCGAGATCGTCGCCGCTTTCGACACGGCCACGACCTCGCTGCGCGCCTTCCGCGCCGGTGCGGCCGGTGGCGATCGGGCGGACGTCGACCTCGCACCGCTTCGCGTGGCACGGTCGCACGTCCATCAGGCGCACGGCGCTCTCGAGCTCGGCGAGCTCGCGGGCGCGACGCGGGTCACCGAGGCCATCGAGGAACTGCTCGCGAGCTTCGAGCAGGAGCCGTCGCGCTGCGATGCGACGGCGCTCGACGCCGTCATCGGCGCCTGCCGCGCCCTCGTCGAGTATCTCGAGGACCTGCAGGCCGGTGCGCACCAGCAACCGCTGTATCTGTATCCGAGCTATCGCGATCTGCTCGCCGCGCGAGGCGCCGATCGCATCCATCCGGCCGACCTGTTCATGGTCGATCTCGGCATCCGGCCGCCGCGCGGCGATCAGGGTCGTGCACTCGACGAAGCCGGGCTGAAGGAGCAGCGGAGCGCGTTCGAACAGGCCTTGCTGCGTTACCTGCGCAACGAGAAGGACGGCTCCGCGCTCGCGGCCCTGAGCGGCACGGTCGCGGCGATCGACGACTCGGTCGCGGCGACGTCGAAACAGGGGCAGCAGCGTTCGTTCTGGTGGTCCGCCCGTGCGCTCTTCGAGGCGCTCGCCCACGACGGCCTCGCGGCCGTGCCGGCGCAGCAGGCGCACGTCAAGCGCCTCGCGGGGCGCATCAACCTGCAGATCCGCAAGCTCGTCGAAGGATCGGCCGTCGTCGCCGAACGCCTGCACACCGACGTCCTCTTCGTCGTGGCGATGGCCGCCCCGGTGACGCCGCTGGTCCGCGAGGTGCAGAGCCGCTACCGGCTCGTGGTGCCGAAGGACTTCGAGATGCAACGCTACGGACGCATCGACGCGTCGGCCCTGCGGCATGCGCGCGAAGCGCTGGCGTCCGCGAAGGTCTCGTGGTCGGCGATCGTTTCCGGCGACGTCGCGCAGATCGCGGCGTTCGCGAAGGAGACCACGGCGCTGACCGATGCGGTCGGACCGATCAGGCGGCGCGGGCTCGCGCAGGTCGCGCAGGTGATCGACGGCATCGCCACCGACCTCGGCTTCGACCCTCGCCAGCCGCAGGCCGACGTCGGACTCGATGTGGCCACGGCGCTGCTGTTCCTCGAAGGCGCGCTCGAACGCGCCCGCACGCTCGACGACGCCTTCGACGAGCGCGCGGCTCTCGTCGCGGCACGCGTCGAGGCCGCCGTCCTCGGCCGCGACCATCCCGCGTCCAAGGTCGAATGGCTCGACCGCATGTCGCGCGAGGCCCAGGAACGGCTGACGGTAGCGAGCTTCGTCGCCGAGATGCAGGCCAACCTGCGCAATGCCGAGAAGGTCCTCGACGCGTTCTTCCGCGACCCGACCGAACGTGCCGGCCTCGCCGAGGCGCAGAAGGCGCTCGGCCAGGCGAGCGGTGCGCTGGCGCTGCTCGGCCACGACGACGTCCATCGCGCCATCGAACATGCGCGCACCACCATCGAGGGCTTCCGCGACGAGGACGCGCCGGTCGACGAGGCCGCCTATGCCGAGCTCGCGCAGAACCTCGGCGCCGTGGGTTTCTATGTCGAACAGATCAAGCGGTCGCGCATCGATGTGGAGGCCTTCCACTTCGACTTCGCGTCCGGACGCTTCAGCGCCGAGATGGCGCGGGCTCCTGCGGCCGAGAGGCCGGGCGAGGACGTCGTGCACGGCGTGACCGCGAGCGCGATCTTCGCCGAGCCGGCGTCGACGTCCGAATTCGATCGTCGGTCGACGACCGGGGTCGACGAGCCGTCCGTCGTCGAGGATCCGTTCGCCGTGACGTCGCCGGCGTTCGCGGCGACCGAAGTGCTGGAAGCGGACGCCACGCTCGAGGAAGAGATGGCGCGGCGCGCCGCCGATGCCGCGCAGCACGTGTCGCGCCTGCGCGAGCATCCCGCCGACCGGCAGGCGCGCGATGCGCTGATGTCGGCGGTCGACGATGTCCGTCGCAACGCGATGCTGATCGACGACCGCGCGTTGCAGGACGAGGCCGCGGCATTGCTCGCGCCGCTGCGGGCGGGGGACGACGAGGCGCTCGGCTTCGCCTCCGCGGCCGAACTCGCCGATCACGTCGCCGACCTCGCCGCGCATGCGAACCGGTCCGCGGGCCTCGCGCCGGCGATGGCCGTTCCCGACGAACCGACGATGCCGGTCCCGACCGCCGACAACGCCGCTGCGATCGACGCGGAGCTGCTCGAGATCTTCCTGGAGGAGGCCGGTGGCGTCCTCGAGGAGGCCGGCGCGTCGATGCGGGTGCTCGATGCGGACCCTCACAGCCACACGGCATCGGTCAACCTGCGCCGCGGCTTCCATACGCTGAAGGGCAGCGGGCGCATGGTCGGGCTCGTCGCGTTCGGCGATGCGGCGTGGAGCATCGAGGAGACGCTGAACGATCATCTCGCGGACCGGCGTGCCGCCTCGGCGGACCTCCGATCGCTGATCGACTACGCGGTCCGCTATCTGACGGACTGGGTCGAAGAGCTCAGGTCGACCGGCTCCTCGTCCCGCATCCCCGACGCGTTGATCGAGGCGGCACGCGCGGTGCGCGGCGCGTCCCCGCCGTCCGCCGATGCCGAAGCGGCTGCGGACGGCGTCGAAGCGATCGACGTGCCGAAGCTCGACAGCGACGAGGACGACTTCCTGTCCACGACCTTCGCCCCGTCGGATTCGGGGTTCGAACCGGATGCCCGGTTCGCGGCGACACTGGTGCTGGACCCGCACGAAGAGATACCCGATCTCGAGTTCTTCGGCGTGCAGCCGCATCTGCGCGACGAAGAACCGCGGCCGGCCGGAATCGAGACGCGACCGGCCGACGACGAGGCGCACTTCGATCTTCTGTTCGAGCCGCTCGCGATCCAGCCGGCGGCCGATAAGCCGACGCCGCCGATGGCGCTCGACGAGCCGTCGCCCACCGACGCCGTCGCTTCGCCCGAACCGGACGAAACGGCTCAATCGGCCAAGATGGCCGAAATGGCTGGATCGGATGATTTGGTCGACGAACCGGTGTCTCCGTTCGAAGCGGCCGAAGCGCCGGTCGGGCAGGATCGCGAACAGCGTCGGAATGCGGACAACGTCGTCGCGCTGACCTTCCGGCCGCCGCCGGGCCGCGTCGACGAAGTCCGGGCCATCGGTCCGCTGACGCTGTCCGTCGCGCTCTTCAACATCTACCTGACCGAAGCCGACGAACTGCTGCGCATCCTCACGCAGGACTTCGCCGAGTGGCATCACGAGCTCGATCGCTACGTGTCCGACGCCGCGATGCGTGCCGCCCATTCGCTGGCGGGCTCGTCGGCCACGGTGGGGCTCGTGCCGGCCCACGACCTGGCGGCCGGCATCGAGGAAGTCCTGCAGACGCTGTGGCGCGAGCCGGTCGAGATGACCGAGGGACAGGTCGCCCGCCTCGAAGCCGCCGTCGAGTCGCTGCGCCGCATGCTGCATCGCTTCGCTGCCGAGCGCATGCCCGAGCCGGATCCGGTGCGCATCGCCGACCTGCTGGCCCTCCGTCGCGAAGTCGTCGGCGACGACGCGATCGCTTCAGGAGCGGTGACGGAGCCCCCGGTGCCGACGAACGACGAAGCGCCGGTCGTCGAGGCGGCGCTGCCGTTCGAGGCGCTCGATTTCGGGGACGAGCCGGAGGTCGCCGCTTTCGAGGAGCCCTTCGACGGAGCGGTTGCGGAACCGAACGACGGGATGGTCGACGAGACCGCCGTCGACGAGCCGATCCACGAAGCCATCGACCTCGCGCCGGTCGCGGAGGAGCCGGTCGATCGCGACGAGAGCTTCGACGCCATCACGACCCTCGGGGTCGGCGAGACGCCCGCCGACCCCGAGGGTCGTGAT
>CALMOR010000130.1:18058-25710 GCA_937872165.1 uncultured Burkholderiales bacterium
CCCGACTGGTCGCCCGACGACCCGGTGCTGATCGACGACTCGATCGACGTCGAGGACGTCGCCCTGCAGGCGGACGCCGAGCCGCGCCGGCACGACGAGATCCTGCTGTCCGCGGAGGCGGTCGCGACCGGGCGGACGACGATGCCCGAGCCGGTCGAGGGCCCTCTGCACGACCTGGGCGCGCCGGTCGTCGGCTCTTCACCGGTCGCCGCGGCGTCGGCCGTCAAGGACGACATCGATCCCGAGCTGCTCGACGTGTTCGTCACGGAGGGCGGCGAGATCCTGCCGCAGGTCGGGACGCTGCTGCGGACCTGGCAGGCGCGCCCGGACGACTCGGCTCCCGCGCGGCTGCTGCTGCGGCATCTCCATACGCTGAAGGGCAGCGCGCGCATGGCCGGCGCGATGCGCCTCGGCGAAGTGGCGCACGACCTCGAGACGCGCGTCGAGTCGGCGGCGCGTCTGCACGACGTGCCGGCGACGCTGCTCGACGAACTGCTCGCCGCGCACGACCGCAGCCTCGAGCTGTTCGATCGCCTGCAGAACCCGCAGGCGCCGGTCGCGCCGCTCGAAGCGGTGCCGGACACCGTCGACGGCGACGCGCCGATGGCCGAGCTCGCGGTCGAGAGCGGGCCCGCGATGCCGGCCGAAGCGCTCGACGCCGCGTCGCCCCGCGCGCGGCACGCCGCATCGACGCAGGCCGTGCGCATCAACTCGGAGGTGCTCGATCGGCTCGTGAACCTGGCCGGCGAGGTCAGCATCTCGCGGGCTCGCATCGAGAACGAGGTGCTGCAGATCAAGGGCGCGATGTCGGACCTCAACGACAACGTCGAGCGCTTGCGCACCCAGCTGCGCGAGATCGAGCTGCAGGCCGAGTTCCAGATGCAGTCGCAGATGCAGTCGCAGCACGTCGCCGGCGCGGAACGCGAGAAGTTCGATCCGCTCGAGTTCGACCGCTTCACGCGCTTCCAGGAACTGACGCGGATGATGGCCGAGTCGGTCAACGACGTGAAGACGCTGCAGCAGCATCTGCAGAAGAACCTCGACGGCGCGGAGGCCGACCTGGCATCGCAGCGGCGCATGACGCGCGATCTCCAGCAGGACCTGATGCGCGTGCGGATGGTTCCGTTCAGCAGCATCGAGGAGCGGCTCTACCGCGTCGCGCGTCGGACCGCGAAGGAAGTCGAGAAGCGCGTCAACCTCGACATCCGCGGCGGCAACGTCGAGATCGATCGCGGCGTGCTCGAGCGCATGGCCGGTCCCTTCGAACACATGCTGCGCAATCACATCGTCCACGGCATCGAGACGCGGGAACGACGGCGCTCGATCGGCAAGGACGAGACCGGCGAGCTGCTCGTCGAGGTGCGGCAGGAGGGCAACGAGATCGTCGTCACGTTCTCGGACGACGGCGCCGGTCTCGACCACGACCGCATCCGCACGAAGGGCCGTGAACTCGGGCTGATCGACGACCAGGCCAACGATGCGCGCACGGCCGAGCTGATCTTCCATCCCGGCTTCTCGACCGCCTCCGAAGTGACGGAGCTCGCCGGCCGCGGCGTCGGCATGGACGTCGTGCGTACCGAGGCTCTCGCTCTCGCCGGCCGGGTCTCGGTCGACAGCGAGGCCGGCAAGGGCACCCGCTTCACGATCAACCTGCCGGTGACGCTGGCGATCACGCAGGTCGTGCTGGTGGCGGTCGCGAACCGCGTCTACGCGTTGCCGGCGGTGCTGGTCGAGCAGGTCCAGCAACTGCGTCCGCAGCCGCTCGCCGACGCGTATCGCGCGGGCCATCTCGCGTGGTCCGGCAGCGAAGTCCGTCTCGCGTTCCTCGGGGCGCTGCTCGGCATCGACGACAGCATCCCGGTCGCGCAACGTTCGTCGCCGGTCCTGATCCTGCGATCGGCCGGCGAGCGCATCGCGATCCACGTCGACGACGTGGTCGGCAATCAGGAAGTGGTCGTGAAGAACCTCGGGCCGCAACTGTCGCGGATGACCGGCATCGCCGGCGCGACCGTCCTGGGCTCGGGCGAGATCGTGCTGATCCTCAACCCGGTCCAGCTCGCGCAGATGACGCGCGCGCAGGAGGCGCAGCCGGTGGCGGGGCCGACCGGGCCGGTGCCGGTCGAGGCCATCCCGGTCGTGGCGGAGGGCGCGGACCTGAAGACCCTGCCGACCGTGATGGTCGTCGACGATTCGCTGACGGTGCGACGCGTCACGCAACGCCTGCTGTCGCGCGAGGGCTATCAGGTCGTGCTCGCGAAGGACGGGGTCGATGCGCTCGAGCAGCTGCAGGACTATCCGCCCGACGTGATGCTCGTCGACATCGAGATGCCGCGCATGGACGGCTTCGACCTGACGCGCAACGTGCGGACCGACGATCGCTACAAGCACATCCCGATCATCATGATCACGTCGCGCACGGCCGAGAAGCATCGGCGTCATGCGGCCGACCTCGGCGTGGACGCCTACCTCGGCAAGCCGTATCAGGAGGACGAGCTGCTCGACCTGCTGTCGATGCACGTGCGGGCCGGTCGCGGACACCCGGCGTGACGCGGCCTAGGCAGCGCTCGACGTAGCCCTCGCGGCGAAATGCGTGTTCGCGCGCGTTCGAGGCGCGTGCGCCGGGCGCCTCCATCGCCGCGCATCGCGATGTTGAGGGGCTGCCGCTCTCCAGCTTCGAAGCGACGCGCCGCTTCGAGCCGCTCGCCGCGATGCCGGATCGGCCCCGGCCCTACGCGTCGCCCCCGATCGCGCTCGCCGCGGGCAGGCTCATCCCCTGACCACCGCATAGCGATCGAGCGTCGCCCGCCGTGCGCTCGCATGGTCGACGATCGGCATCGGATAGTCCCGGCCGAGCTCGACGCCGGCCTTCCTCAGCTCGGTCGCGCTCGCCAGCCACGGTGAATGGACGGCCTCGTTCGACAGCTTCGCGAGGGCCGGCAGGTGACGCCGGATGAACGCGCCGTCGGCGTCGAAGCGTTCGGACTGCGCCACCGGGTTGAAGATGCGGAACCACGGCTGCGCGTCGCAGCCGCTCGACGACGCCCACTGCCAGCCGCCGTTGTTGGCCGACAGGTCGAAGTCGTTGAGCCGTTCGGCGAAGTAACGCTCGCCGCGCCGCCAGTCGAGGCCGAGGTCCTTCGACAGGAAGCTCGCCGTGATCATCCGCAGGCGGTTGTGCATGAAGCCCGTGCCGTTGATCTGCGCCATCGCGGCGTCGATCAGCGGGTAGCCGGTCCTTCCTTCGCACCAGGCGGCGAACGCCTCGTCGCCGGCCGCGTCGGACCGCCAGCCGATGCGGTCGAAGCGCGGCTTGAACGCGGCGCCGTCGGCGAGGTCGGGCCGGTGATGGAGGATCTGGAAGTAGAAGTCGCGCCAGATCAGTTCGGACAGCCAGGTCTCCGCTCCTTTCGCGTGGCCGGCGTGTCGCGCGAGGTCGAGCGCGCAGCGGGCCAGCGCACGGATCGAGATCGTGCCGAAACGCAGATGGACCGACAGACGGGACGTGCCGCGACGGGCCGGATGGTCGCGGCCCTCCGCGTAGTCGGCGATGCGATCGACGAAGTCGTCGAAGAGACGGTGCGCGCCCGAGATGCCGGTCGGGATGTCGAGGTCGGCGAGGTTGGTCTTCGCGAACCCCATCGCCTCGAGCGAGGGGACGGCGCGATCGATCGCGTCGGGCACCGCGGCGAGCCGGTCCCCATGGCGTTCGACCGGATGCGGGTCGACGTGCGGCGGCGCGAGCCTCGCGAGCCACGCGCGCTTGTACGGCGTGAAGACCGTGAACGGCGTGCGTCCCTTCGTGAGCACCTCGTCCTTCTCGAAGACGGCCTGGTCCTTGAAGTCGTGCAGCGCGCGACCGGCCGCCTCCAGCGCCGCGGCGACCTCGCGGTCGCGATCGACGGCCCCCGGCTCGTAGTCGCGATTGACGAAGACCGCGTCGACCCGCAGCGCTTCGGCGATCTGCGGCACGATCGTCCGCGCGAGGCCGTGGCGGACGATCAGCTTCGCGCGTCCGTCGACCGACGCGTGGCCGAGCGCATCGGACAACTCGACGAGACTGGCGCGGATGAACTCGACGCGACGATCGTGCACGAGGCCACGCGCCAGCAGCGGGTCGAGGATCTCGGTGTCGAAGACGAACAGCGCCCACACCTGCCGACACGAAGCGAGCGCGTGATGCAGCGCGGCCTGGTCGGCGACGCGCAGGTCGCGGCGGAACCAGACGAGTCCGCGATCGAAGGTGGAGGTCATGGGGATGATGAACGACCGACCCGACGCCGACGTCGGGGTCCGGGAGGGCCGTCGATTGTGCCGACCCGACCTGCCGTTTACAATGCGCCGATGTCCGACCCAACACCCGCGGACGGCAGGACGGAAGGCTCCCCACCGATCGACGCGTCCGGTCCCGGCGAACCCACCACTCCGTCCACGCTCAGTCTCGCCAACCACTTCCTGATCGCCATGCCCAGCATGGCCGACTCGCGCTTTTCCGACACCGTCGTCTATCTGCTCGAGCACACGCCCGAGCGGGCGATGGGCGTGGTCATCAACCGCCCCACCGACCTCACGCTCGAGAAGCTGTTCGAGCGCGTCGACATGAAGCTCGAGATCGCGGTGCTCGGCGCGCAACCGGTCTGCTACGGCGGCCCGATGGCGACCGACCGCGGCTTCGTGCTGCACGACCAGTCCGACGTGGAGTACGGCTCGACGCTGACCGCGCGCGGCGACGACGGCGGCGGCCTGTCGCTGACGACGTCGAAGGACGTGCTCGAAGCGATGGCCGAAGGACGCGGACCCAAGCACGTGATGGTCGCTCTCGGCTACGCGGGCTGGGACGCCGGCCAGCTCGAGAGCGAGATCGCGCTCAATGCTTGGCTCACCGTCCCGGCCGATCCATCCGTCGTGTTCGATGTCCCGCACGCGCACCGACGCACGTCGGCCATCCATCTGCTCGGCTTCGATCCCGTCATGCTGTCCGGCGAAGCGGGCCATGCCTGAGCGCCCGCGGCCGCGGCCTTGAGCGAGACCGTCCTCGGCTTCGACGTCGGGGCACGCCGCATCGGCGTCGCGGTCGGCAACGATCTGCTGCGCATGGCGCGTCCGGCCGCCATCGTCGAAGCCCGCGACGGGGACGACGGCCTGGCCGCGATCGCGAAGCTGGTCGGCGAGTGGCGGCCCGAGCGGCTCGTGGTCGGCATGCCGCTCCCTGTCGCCGCCGATGCCGACACGACGCCCGCCAAGCCCAGTCCGGCGCTGGTCCGCTGCGAGCGCTTCGCGGCCCGTGTGGCCGAGCGCTTCCAGCTGCCGGTCGAGCGCGTCGACGAACGCTACAGCTCGATCGATGCGGACCGGCTGCATCGCGATCGACGGCATGCGGGTCTCGCGCGACGGGCGACCGCGCTCGACGACGTCGCGGCCGAGGTGATCCTGCAGCGTTACTTCGACGCGTTGCCGGTGGACGCGTCCTCGCGATGAGGGCGGCCCACGCGTCGATCGACGCGGCCCCCGATGCCGAGGCGCTCTATACGCGTCTGAGCGCGACGCTCGGTTCCTACATCGCGACGCGTGCGAGGAAGCCGCGTCTCGTCGGCATCCACAGCGGCGGTACGTGGATCGCCGAGCGACTGCATCGCGAGCTCGGCCTCGAAGGCCGCGTCGGCGCCGTCGACATCTCGTTCTATCGCGACGACTTCAACCGCATCGGACTGCACGGGCAGGTCAAGCCGACCGACCTCGACTTCGATGTCGACGGCGCGGACATCCTGCTCGTCGACGACGTGCTGTACAGCGGCCGCACGCTGCGCGGCGCGCTCAACGTGCTGTTCGACTTCGGGCGTCCGGCCCGCGTCGACCTCGCGGTGCTGGTCGATCGGCAGACACCCGAGGCCGACGCGCGCGAGATGCCGATCGCGGCGCGCTGGTCCGGCGCTTGCCTGAGCCTGCGGCGCGATGCCGAGTTCGTGCTGTCGCAGGTCGATGGCCGGCTCGCGTTCACGATCGCGTCGACGGTGCGCACCACGCCGGCCGGCTGACCGATCGACATGCTGAACCCGCAACTGAACCGCGACGGCACCCTGCAGCACCTGCTGTCGATCGAAGGACTTCCGCGTGCGCTGATCACGCACATCCTCGACACGGCCGCGGGCTTCGCGGGCCTCGTCGATCCGCGGCGCGAGGTGAAGAAGTTGCCGCTGCTGCGCGGACGCAGCGTGTTCAACCTCTTCTTCGAGAACTCGACGCGCACGCGGACGACGTTCGAGATCGCGGCCGCGCGGCTGTCGGCCGACGTCATCAACCTCAACGTCGCCGCTTCGTCGACCAACAAGGGCGAGTCGCTGCTCGACACCATCGACAACCTGTCGGCGATGCATGCGGACATCTTCGTGGTCCGCCATGCGCAGAGCGGCGCGCCCTACCTGATCGCGAAGCATCTCGACCGCGCCCGCGGACACGACGAGCGCTCGCACATCCATGTCGTCAACGCGGGCGACGGACGCCACGCCCATCCGACGCAGGGGCTGCTGGACGCCTACACGATCCGTCACTACAAGAAGGACTTCACGAAGCTGCGCGTCGCGATCGTCGGCGATGTGCTGCATTCCCGCGTGGCGCGCAGCGACATCCATGCGCTGACGACGCTCGGCGTGCCCGAGGTCCGCGTGGTCGGACCGCGCACGCTGCTGCCGTCGGGCCTCGAGCAGATGGGCGTGTCGGTGCATACCGACATGGTCAGGGGGCTGGCCGGGGTCGACGTGATCATGATGCTGCGGCTGCAGAACGAGCGGATGAACGGCGCGTTGCTGCCGTCGGCCCACGAGTACTTCAAGAGCTACGGACTGACCGCCGAGAAGCTCGCGCTGGCCGCGCCGGACGCGATCGTGATGCACCCCGGGCCGATGAACCGCGGCGTCGAGATCGAGTCGTCGGTGGCCGATGGTTCCCAGAGCGTGATCCTGCCGCAGGTCACCTTCGGCATCGCGGTGCGGATGGCGGTGATGAGCCTGCTGGCGGCCTCGTGAGGACGGGCGCATGAAGGTCATGAAGATCGCCGCATGAAGATCGCCGCATGAAGGTCGCCGCATGAAGATCGCCATCCGCAACGGCCGCGTCGTCGACCCGGCCGCCCGGCTCGACGCTCCGCGCGACGTCCTCGTCGACGCCGGTCGCATCGTCGCCGTCGTCGAGCCGGGCGCGTCGGACGACTTCGGGTCGAGCCGCACGTTCGACGCGACCGGTCTGGTGGTGTGCCCGGGCCTCGTCGACCTGTCGGCGCGGCTGCGCGAGCCGGGCTCCGAGTACCGGGCCACGCTCGAGTCCGAGCTCGACGCGGCGCTGGCCGGCGGCGTCACGTCGCTCGTTTGTCCGCCGGATACCGATCCGCCTCTCGACGAGCCCGGCCTCGTGGAGATGCTGAAGCATCGAGCGCGGACGCTGGACCACACGCAGGTCCATCCACTCGGCGCGCTGACGGTGGGTCTCGCGGGCGTCGCGCTGACCGAGATGTCCGAGCTCCGCGAGGCGGGCTGCGTCGGCTTCTCGCAGGCCGACGTCCCGATCGCCGACACGCAGGTGCTGCTGCGCGCGCTGCAGTACGCGCAGACCTTCGGCTTCACGGTCTGGTGGCGGCCGCAGGACGCATCCCTGGGTCGCGG
>CALMOR010000130.1:25720-30544 GCA_937872165.1 uncultured Burkholderiales bacterium
TCCCTGGGGCGCGGCGGCGTCGCCGCGAGCGGGCCGGTGGCCGCGCGGCTCGGGCTGCCGTCGGTGCCGGTCATCAACGAGACGGTCGCGCTGCTGACGCTCTTCGAGCTGCTGCGCAGCTTCGGCGTCGAGCAGGGCGCGAGCGCCGCGCCGCGCGTGCACCTGTGCCGTCTGTCGTCGGCGGCCGGCCTCGCTCTGGTCCGCAGCGCGCGGCAGGAAGGGTTGCCGGTGACCTGCGACGTCGGCATCCATCACGTCCATCTCACCGACCTGGACATCGGCTTCTTCGATGCGCAGTGCCGCATCGACCCGCCGCTGCGCAGCCAGCGCGACCGCACGGCCATCCGCGCCGCGCTGGTCGACGGGACGATCGACGCGATCTGCTCGGACCACACGCCGGTGGACGACGACGCGAAGCTGCTGCCGTTCGGCGAGGCCGAGCCCGGCGCGACAGGACTCGAACTGCTGCTGCCGCTCGTGCTGAAGTGGGCCCGGCCGCAGCGCGGGCGGCGGCGCCGCCGACCTCTGCCTCTTCGATCCCGACGCGCGTTGGGTCGTCGTGCCGTCCGAGTTGAAGAGCCAGGGTCGCAACACGCCGTTCGCCGGCTACGAGATGAAGGGCAGGGTGCGGGCCACGATGGTCGGCGGCGCGATCGTCCACGAACGGAACGACTGAGGGGCAGGCCGCGTGATCGCCCGACTCCGCTTCGCCTCGGTGATGGTGCAGGTCGTGCTGCACATCCTGCTGGCACTGTTCATCGTCGGGCTCCTGTTCCCGTTCTGGTCGATGGCCCGGCGCCGCTGGCTGGTCCGCTGGTGGTCGGGTCACGTGCTGTGGATCATGGGCCTGCGCGTGAAGGTGGTGGGGCCGCTGGCCGACCGGACCGTCTTCGAGCAGGCGCTGCGTCCCGGCGGCATCGGCACGATGTTCGTGATGAACCACATCTCGTGGCTCGACATCTATCTCGTGCATTCGCTGCGCGCCGCGCGCTTCGTGGCGAAGGCCGAGATCTCGCGATGGCCGCTGCTGGGCTTCCTCACGGACCGGACCGGCGCCCTCTTCATCGAACGCGGCAAGCGCCACGCGGTCCGCGAGGTCAACCACCGCATCGCGCAGATGCTGCGGGCCGGCGACATGATCGGCGTGTTCCCCGAAGGCACGACCAGCGACGGCGCGCGTCTGTTGCCGTTCCACGCGAACCTGATCCAGCCGGCGATCGACGTCGGCGTACCGATCCTGATCGCGGGACTGCGTTATCGCGAACGCGACGGGCGACCGACGACGGCCACCTCCTACACCGGCGACACCAGCCTCCTCGAGTCGATCGTGCGCATGGCGCGGCACGGGCCGCTGCTCGCGGAACTGCATCTGATCGAGGCGATCGACGGACGGATCGCGACGCGCCACGAGGTGGCGCGCAAGGCACGCGCGCTGATCGCCGCGTCGCTCCGCTTCGACGACGAAGCCGACGAGGCCCTGGAAGACCTGTCGACCGTGGTCGTCGTGCCCGACGACGCGCGCGCCGCCGCGTCGTTCAGCCCGGGCGCAGCGCTTGCGGGCACGGCACCTGGAACACCGCCCGATCCTCGAGACGAACTGCTGTGAGCGCGCCGCCCCACACGCAGCCGCTGTCGAGCGCGATGACGTCGTCGCGCACCATCAGGCCGAGCGTGGACCAGTGGCCGAACACCACCAGCGCATCGCGCGTGCGACGCGTCGCGATCTCGAACCACGGTCGATAGCCGGCGGGCGGCGCGGGGAACGCGACGCCGGTCGCGGCGGGCGCGTCCTTCGCATCGAAGTCGATGCGGCCGTCGTCGGAGCAATAGCGCAGTCGCGTCAGGCCGTTGACGATCGCGCGCAGCCGGTCACCGTCCACCAGCGACTCGCTCCATCGTGCGGGCCGATTGCCGAAGAGCCCGGCGAGCGTCGTGCGCCAGTCGTCGCGACGCAGGGCCGCTTCGACTTCGCCCGCGAGCCGCATCGTGTCGTCCGCGTCCCACGTCGGAAGGATGCCGGCATGGACCATCAGCACGTCGACGTCGCGTTCGCCGGCCTCGCGTGCGCTGCGCACGGTGCCCCGATGCGCGAGCGGCCGATGGCGCAGCCAGTCGAGCAGGACGTCGGCGTCCGGCGCGGCGAGGATCGGCGCGATCGTGTCGCCCTTGCCGCTCTTGCGGACGCCCGCCGAGACGGCGAGGAGATGCAGGTCGTGGTTGCCGAGGACCGCGACGGTCGACGCGTCCATCGCCATCGCGCGACGCAGCGCGGTCAGCGAGTCGGGACCGCGGTTGACGAGGTCGCCGACCAGCCAGATCCGGTCGTGGCGCGGGTCGAAGGCGATGCGCTCGAGCAGCGCGTCGTAGGAGGCGGCGCAACCCTGCAGGTCGCCGATGGCGTAGGTCGACATGGTTTGTTACAGCCGGTGGGTCGAAGGGCTCGGGCAGCGTGGGACAATGCCGCGCCTCGCAGCCCGCCCGGGGCCGGATCGATCGGCACGGGCCGCGGACTATAACGCGTCGTCGTCGTGCGATCGCCCGCCCTGTCAGAACGGTTTCCCATGCGCGTGATGCCTGCCTTCGCTGCCCAGCGACGACGTCCGCGCGACGCGGACCGCGCCGCATGACGAGCAAGCTGGGCATCCGCGCCACGACCGCGATGCGGGCCCTCGCGTCGCTCGCGAGACCGAGGCGCCGGCCGGGTTCGCCGGTCCGCCGCATCCTCGTCGCGCACTACCTGCTGCTCGGCGACACCTTGCTGCTGGCGCCGTTGTTGAAGGCGCTGGCCGCGCGCCACCCGAATGCGGAACGTGTCGTGCTGGTGCGGCCCGCGGTCGCGCCGCTGTTCGCGGGACATCCTTACGGCGCTATCGCGATGGTCTTCGATCGTCGCGATGCCGAGAGCCGCAGGCGCGTGATCGACAGCGGTCCCTACGATCTCGCGATCGTGCCCGACGACAACCGCTATGCATGGCTCGCCCGCGCCGCCGGTGCGCGGCGCGTGGTCGGCTTCGCGGCAGACCGGCCGGCGTGGAAGAACGTGATGCTCGACCGCGCGGTGCCGTATCCGGACGTGCCCGGCGCCTGGGCCGACATCGCGGCGCGGCTGCTGCACGACGACCGCGAAGCGGTCGACCCGCCGCCCTTCGAGCACGGCGAGTGGCCGGCGCCGGAGGCCGTCGCCTTCGCGGCTCCGGCGTCCCGCTACGTCGTCCTGCACGTCGGTGCCAGCACGCCGTTGAAGCGCTGGCCCGCCCCGCGCTGGCGGGCGGTGGCGGACCGTCTCGCTGCCGACGGGTTCGCGATCGTGTGGAGCGGAGGCGACGCCGAGCGTGCGGCGCTCGACGAGGTCGGCCGTCGCGACGGCGAGTCCGATCTCGTCGGCCGGCTCGACCTCGCGCAGCTCTGGCATCTGCTCGCGGGTGCGGACCTGCTGGTCTGCCCCGACACCGGCATCGCGCATCTCGCCCGGATCGCGGGGGCGCGGACGATCGCGCTGTTCGGTCCCGGATCGCGCGTGGTCCACGGTCCCGGCCTGTTCTGGGCCGCGGCGCCCTTCGACGCGATCACGATCGAAGACTTTCCGTGTCGTGACCAGCGCACGCTGTATCGACGCGACGTCGCGTGGGTCCGGCGTTGCGGACGCCGTTACGAGGCCGCCGCGCTCCCGTCGGGACGCGGCGCTCCGGGCGTCTGCGGCGATCCGCTGTGCATGAAGGGCCTCGAGGCGCAGGTCGTCATGACGGCCGCAGCGGCCCGCCTTCGATGAACGCATCGCGGGACCTCGCAGCGACATCGCGGGCGTCGACCGTGCGGTCGGCGATCGGCTGCGCATGGATCGTGCTGGTCGCCGTGACGGCCCTCGGCCACGCGACCGCGTTGCGCAACACGCTCGCGGTGCTCGTGCCGGTCGCGACGCTCGGGCTCTACGCGCGGGACTGGCGCGCCCTGCCTTGCAAGACCATCGTGTTCGCGCTGGTCGCGTGGGCGGTGGCCTCGCTCGCGTGGTCCGCGGCGCCCGCGACGACGTCGAGCAAGCTGCGCACGGACCTGTTGGTGCCGCTCCTGGCCGGCATCGCGGCCTTCCACTTCGCGCGCGAGGGCCGCGGCCTGCGCTACGTGATCGCAGGGCTGATCGTCGGGCTGGCCGCGCTCGCGTCGCTGTCTGCGTTCGCGTACGCGCCGGTCCGATGGATCCCCGCGAGCTGGCCGCTCGAGCAGGCCGGCGGCATCCCGCGGCTGCTGCCCCACTGGTATCCCGGACCGGGCGACACGAGCATGTACACGATCCTCGCCATCGCCCCGCTGTGCCTCGCGTGGCGGTCGCTCGGCGGGCGCGCGGGGGTGCGGCGTCTGCGCCTCGCGGTCTTCGCGGGCGCCGTGCTGCTCGCCTTCGCGCTCGTGACCACCAACAACCGCAACGCGGTGATGATCGCGCCCGTCATCCTGCTGTTCCAGTGGTTGCTCGATCGACGCGTCGCGGTCCGTGCGCCACGCCCTCGCTCCGCGCGCCGTCTGACGTCGACCGTCGCGGCCGGAGTCGTCGCCGTCGCGACGTTGTCGGCGGTGCTCGAGTACGGGGCGCGCGAACGCCTGCAGTTCCTGCACCGGCCGCTCGTCGGCGACAGCGCCGCGGTCGAGCTCGCATCGAGCGACACGCGTCCGATGATCTGGCATTACTACCTCGCGCGCGGCTCCGAACATCCGTGGATCGGCATGGGCTTCGGCCGCACGGTGCCGGGCATCGGTTTCGACACGCAGGCCGACAGGGCGCTGGCCGCGGTCGAGCCGACCGCGTACCTCCATGCGCACAACCTCGCGATC
>CALMOR010000130.1:30554-32386 GCA_937872165.1 uncultured Burkholderiales bacterium
CGATCGCCTTCACGATCGCTGCCGCACGGGCGGCGGCGCGTCGCTCGCGCGAGGCCGTCCGCTCGCGCCACGTCGAACACGCGTTGTTCGCCACGTTGTTCGCCACTCTCGCCCGCAACCTGACGGACGACTTCATGGTGTTCGGGATGGCGACGGTGTTCTGCATCGTCGTCGCGGCGATGCTCGGCGAGTTGTCGCGCCTCGCTCAGCGGGCGCCGTAGCCCGTCAGCACGGTACGCACCGTGCGGATGCCGATGACGAGGTCGAGAGCGAAGGACATGTGCTTGACGTAGTAGAGGTCGAACTCGAGCTTGAGCTTCGCATCGGCCTCGTCGGAGACGTGGCCCTGGTTGACCTGGGCCCAGCCGGTGATGCCGGGCCGCACGAGATGTCGATAAGGGTAGTGCGCGATGTGCGCGAAGAAGGCGCCCGCGGTCGCGGTCCATTCGGGTCGCGGTCCGATCAGGCTCATCGTTCCTTCGATCACGTTGAGCAGTTGCGGCAGCTCGTCGAGGCGGTACTTGCGCAGCGACGCGCCGAGGGGCGTGACGCGTCCCGCCGCGACGTCGTGGCTCTCCGGCTCCTCGCTCTCGCTCGATTCGGGCCGCAGGTACATCGTGCGGAACTTCAGCATCTCGAACGGCCTGCCGTGCGCACCGACGCGTCGCTGACGGAACAGCGCGGGTCCCGGCGAGCCCATGCGGATCGCGATCGCGATGACGACCATCGGCAGGCCGGCCAGCAGCAGCAGCGCGATCGAACCGACGAGGTCGAGGCCGCGCTTGAGCAGGCCGTAGAGCACGGTGCCGGACGAGTCGTCGAGGAAGCTGTCCTCGGTCTGCTGCAACGACAGGCGGCCGGTCAGCAGCTCGTGGACGTGGTCGGCCGAATAGATGCGCACGCCGCCGAGCTTCAACGCGCTGATGAGCCGGCGCAGCGCGTCGTCCTTGGTCGAGTAGCGGTCGATCACGACCCCGTCGAGCGAGGCCAGCAGATCGAGATCGCTCGACGGGACGAGCTCGGCCCGCGCGTGCGTCACGGGCGACTCGACCGCCTGACGCGCGACCGACAGCAACGACAGCACCTCGGGTTCGCAGACGCCCAGTCGCAGCACGCGGCCGCGGATCAGCAGCCGCACGCCGGCGATCAGCCACCCGGTCTCGATCAGGAACGCGAGCGCCAGGACCGCGCGCGAGTAGAGGCCGTGCGTGATGCCGAAGAACGCGAGCAGGATGCCGAACACGGCCGCGGTGCTGAAGACGATCCAGATGCTGCCTTCGGTGGCCGGCGTGTGGACGAAGCGATCGACCAGCAGCGTCGCGGGGATGCAGGCGCCGAGGCACAGCCACAACGTGTCGAGCGCGATGCGATCGGTCTCGACGCCGCCGTACATGACTTGCGCGAGCGCGGCGAACGCGACCGCGACCAGCAGCCCGCTGCCCGACCAGCGCAGCATCGCGACGCGACGACGCGCCCCCTCGGTGAGGCGGGGGCCGGCGAGAACGGTGCCGTCGAAAGGTTTCATCGCGGTCGTCGGGAAGCGGCGTCGGTGGACGCGACAGGCCGAATGATGCGCGAAGTCACGCGAGCACCTGCCGATACATCGCGAGCGTCGCGTCGATCATCGCCGGCATCGAGAACCGTCGCTCGACGCGTCGACGCCCCTCGTCGCCGAGACGCGAGGCCAGTGCGGCGTCGGACAGGAGCAGCGACAACGCCGCGGCCAGCGCAGCGGCGTCGCCGGCTTCGACGGTCAGGGCGCAGACGTCGGCCGGCGCGACGAAGTTGACCGCGTTGTCGAGACGGCAGTTGACGATCGCTCGGCCGCACGC
>CALMOR010000130.1:32396-40545 GCA_937872165.1 uncultured Burkholderiales bacterium
GAAGGCTTCGCTCGGCGCCAGCGAAGGCAGGCAGTACACGGTCGACGCGTGGTAGTAGGCGGGCAGGTCGCTCTCGACGATCGGCCCGACGAAGCGGACGTCGCCGCGACCCTTCGATGCCTCGGCCCGCGCCTGCAACGCCCCGCTCAACGGTCCCGTGCCTCCGAGCATCAGCACCGCGTCGACGTCGCGCATCGCGTCGATCAGGACCTCGAAGCCCTTGTAGTAGACGTGACGACCGAGCGCGAAGACGATCGGACGATGCCCGGCCAGGCCGCGCAGCGCCGCCGCCTTCGCGTCGATCGCGGGCGTCGCGTCGAAGCGCGCGACGTCGATGCCGTACGGCACGACGTGTCGCTGACGCGGCCGGAAGGCCTCCAGCTGCCCGCTCGCGAGATGCATCGGGGTCGCACCGGCGACCGCGTCGAGCGGATCGAAGAAGAGACGAGCCGCCGTGCCGTAGACCTTGCCCAGCAGGCGCTGACGGACGATGTCGCTGTGCCACGAAGCGATGCGTGTGGCGTCCCGGGCGAACGGCAGGCATGCGAAGGCGAGCGGGTCGGGGAAGTGGGCATGCGCGATGTCGAAGGACGCCTCGCGCGCGAGACGGCGCACCGTCGTCGGCGTGGCCGGCGCGACCGCGAGGCTGGCCAGCGTGCGACGGCACGGGACCGCGACGACACGGACGCCGTTGAGGTCCGACTCGATCACGCCGCCGCTCGTTCGACCGAGGTCGTACACGACGTTGACGACGTCGTGACCGCGTGCGGCGAGTCCTTCGGTGAGACCCTTGACGTGGGTCTCGATGCCGCCGAAGTGCCGTGCGGGAAATTTGCCGAAGTGGAGGATCCTCATCGACCGGTCAGGCGATCGCCCTCACGCTCGAGCGAGCACGCGGCGATAGACCCGCGCGGTCTGCCGCGCGCAGCGCGCCCACGAGAAGCTCTCCGCCTGCACGAGGCCGCGTTGCGCGCGGAGCATGCGCTCGTGGTCGTCCTCGGCGAGCCGCATGATCGCGTTGCGCATGCCGTCGATGTCCATCGGGCCGACCGTGATGCCGGCGTCGCCGACGACCTCCGGCAGCGACGCCCGGTCCGACGCGATGATCGGCACGCCGCTGGCCATCGCCTCGGCGGCCGGCAGCCCGAAGCCCTCGTACAGCGACGGGTAGACGAACATGCGCGCGGCGCTGTAGATGATCGGCAGCTCGGCTTCGGGCAGATAGCCGAGACGGCGCGCGCGACCGTTGGCCATCAGGGCCGCGAGCTCGCGATCGGTCCTTTCGGACTTCCACCCGAGACCGCCGACGATCACGAGCGGATAGCGCAGCGCGACGCGCGACGGCAGGTTCACGTACGCGCGGATCACCTGCAGCAGGTTCTTCCGCGGCTCGAGCGTCCCGACCGCGAGCACGAAGCCTTGATAGGTCAGCCCGTGACGTCGCAGGACGGCGCGGCACTGCGCTTCGTCGCGCGGCACGAAGGCCCCCGACACGCCGAGCAGCGTGGTCGTGATGCGATCGGCCGACACGCCGAACTCGGAGATCACTTCCTGGCGCGTGAACTCTGAATCCGCGAGCACGTGGGCCGCCTTCTCGATCGCCGGCGGCAACAGCTTGCCCATGATCCGCACGCGCAGGTCCGGATGGGTCTCGGGGTAGCGCAGGTACGACAGGTCGTGGATGGTCAGGACCGTCGGACCGTCGAAGTCGAACGGCAGGAAGTTCGGCTCGTGATACAGCTCGGGCTTCCTCGCCGCGAGTCCGGCGTTGAAGCGGTTCTGCTGGATCGCCCGGCTCACTTCGTAGGGCTGCGGCAGCAGCCGCTTGAACCAGCGCTTGACGAAGGCGAGATGCGGCACCTCGCGCGGCACGCCCTCGTCGGCCCACTCGTAGCCGTAGAAGAAATTCATGCGCAGGTCGCGCTGCTCGACGAGGTGCTGCGCGATGTGCCACGTGTACTGGCCGATCCCGGTCAGCGGACGGATGAGGCTCGACGCGCTGAGCGCGATCGACATCGGCTCGCCGTCGACCGTCGCTTCGAGGTCGAGGCCTGCCTCGGTCGCGCTGAGAGCCGGATTCAATTCGTCTCCGCCGACGTCTTGCCGAAAAGGCGCAGCACCAGCGCGGTGATCACGACCCGCTCGTGGCGACGTCCGAAGGTCGACAGCCATGCGGCGCAGAACAGCGCGCTCGTGCAGAGCGCCGCGGCGATCAGCGTGATCCATCCGTCGACCCACGCGCCGCAGGCCGACGCGAGCAACGCCACCGGGACCGCGATCGACACGAGCTCGAACACCAGCGGCCAGGCCGCCTTGCGCGCGTCGGCGCCGAGCCGAGACGCGATGGTCGCGTTGAAGAGCAGCGTCTGCGACATGCCGAGCAGACCGGCGAAGGCCGCGCCCGACGCGCCGTAGCGCGGCGTCAGCAAGACCACCGCGAGCAGCGTCGTGATGCCGCCGCAGACCGCGAAGACCGCGGGGATGCGCACGTCGCCGATGCCGATGGCGATGTTCGATGCGACCACCGACGACGCGTTGATCGCGTAGCCGACGACGAGCAGCTGCATCGTCGTCGCGTAGCGATCGGCGAACTCCGCGCCGATCCAGGTGCGGAGGAACGGCGAAGCCAGCGCGACGAGCGGGACCGCCGTCGCCGCCGCGATCATCATCACGAAGCGCGTGGCGACGACGAAGGTCCTCGCGATGGCGACGTGGTCCCCCTCGGCATGGAGCTTCGTGGAACGCGGGAACGTGAACGTCGCCCCGGCCGCGACGACGAGCAGGATCTTGTTCGCGATGTTCGTGCAGACCGCGTAGGCGCCGGCGGCCGCGGGCGAGATCAGGGCCGACACGAGCAGCTTGTCCGCGTGATAGGTCGCGAGCGCGCTCGCCTGCACGACGAACGCGCCGGCGCCGAACGACAGGTAGGGACGCAGCGTGAGGACCGAGCCGTCGGGCCGCGGAACCGGGATTCCCGGAAGCGCCTCCGCTTCGGCCTCGCCTGCCCGCGTCGCGTCACGCACCCCTCGCGCGGACAGGAAGAGGGCGATGGTGGTGAGCGCGACGGTGACGGTGCCGAGGGTCACGAGCTGCAGCAGCGACGCGCCCGCCGTGGCCGCGAACGCGCACGCGGTCCAGTACACGACCCCGGCCACGATCTGGATGCGGGCCGCGCGTCCGTACTGCTCGACCGCGCGCAGCGGGATCAAGGCCACGCCGTTGATCAGCGCGCTCGGGATGCCGATCGCGGCCACCGCGAAGATGCCGTCCTGTCCGTGGATCGCGGCATCGAGCTTCAGGCCGTCGGCGATCGCGTGTCGCCACGCGACGAAGCCGATCGCCAGCAGCACGCCCCAGGTGCCGAGGATCAGCAACGCTTCGCCGATGATCCGTCGGGCTTCCGCCATGCGGCGGTGGGCGGCGAGCTGGGCATAGGCGCGCGTGCCCGCGGTCACGATGCCGAGGTCGAGCTGCCCCGCGATCTGCGGGATCAGGTTGAAGAGGATCAGTGCGCCGTAGGTCTCGCGGCCGAGGGTGCGCAACAACACCGGGGTCACCAGCAACAACAACAGGAAGGGGACGCCCTGACCGAGCAGGTTGGCACCGGCGCCGAACAGCGTACCGCCCATCCGTCTCATCGCGGGTGCGCGCAGCGCGCGCCCCGGACCGCCGTGGAAGGCAGAGCGCCTTCAGTCCCGCCGTGCGCCGACCAGCTCGTCGAGACAGGCGTCGACGTCGTGCTGCCAGGGCGGCGGCACGATGCCGAAGGTCGCGATGAATCGTTCATGGTCGAGCAGTGAATAGAGCGGTCTGCGCGCGGGGGTCGGGTAACCGGCCGTGTTGGTCTCCTGGACCGCGGACGAGGCGAGCTTCCAGGTCCCCGCGGGCTTCCGCGCATGGAGGCCGTCGATGACGTGCCTCGCGTAGGCATGCCAGGTCGTGGCGCCCGCGGCGGTCGCATGATACGTCCCCGTCGTGGCCGCGACCCGCTCGATCATCGCGGTGATCGTGGACGCGCTGCCGGCGGGTCGCAGCATCTCCTCGATGAAGCGGGCGAGCCGCTTCGCATCGGTCGGTGCGCCGTGCTGGTCCGCGACGACGGAGATCGTCTCCTTCGCTTCGGCGAGCCGCATCATGGTCTTGAGGAAGTTGGCGCCGCTCGCCGAGAAGACCCACGAGGTCCGCAGGATCCAGTGCGGCACGCCGCTCGCGCGGACCGCGTCCTCGCCGGCCAGCTTGGTGCTGCCGTAGACGCTCAGCGGATTGGTGGCGGCGGTCTCGGGGTACGGACGGAGCGCGGTGCCGTCGAAGACGTAGTCGGTCGACACGTGGACCATCGCCCCGCCGGTCCTCGCGAGGAAGGCTGCCAGGATGCCGGGTGCGGTCGCGTTGACGGCGGTCGCGGCTTCGACGTCGGCCTCGGCCTTGTCGACCGCGGTGTAGGCGGCGGCGTTGACGACGAGTCGCGGCGCCACCGACTCGCCGACGCGGCGGACGCTGTCCGCGTCGGTCATGTCCCTCTCGGCCCGCGTCGGGAAGATCACCTCGGCGTCCGCCGGCTTCCCTGCGTCGACCGCGGCGCGCAACGCGTGTCCGAGCTGACCGTTGGCGCCGGTCACGAGGACGCGCGGCATCGACGGCGTCGCGGCGGCCCCGCTCACGCGAACGTCTCCGCGTCGCCGAACGAGCGACCGGCCTTGTCCTTCGCGGCCAGCATCGGCTCGCCTTCGAGCGGCCATTCGATCGCGAAGTGCGGGTCGTTCCACAGCACCGTGCGCTCGTGTTCGGGCGCCCAGTAGTCGGTGGTCTTGTAGAGGAACTCGGCCGTCGGGGACACGGTGAGGAAGCCGTGCGCGAAGCCGGGCGGCACCCACAACTGCTTCTTGTTGGCCGCCGACAGCACGACCCCGAACGAGCGGCCGAAGGTGGCCGACGAACGCCGCATGTCGACCGCGACGTCGTAGACCTCGCCGACCGTCACGCGCACCAGCTTGCCCTGCGCATGTTCGATCTGGTAATGGAGGCCGCGCAGCACGCCCTGCGCGGAGCGCGAGTGGTTGTCCTGCACGAAGGACGGCGACTGCCCGGTCAGCGACTCGAAGGTCTTCGCGTTGTAGCTCTCGAAGAAGAAGCCGCGGTCGTCGCCGAACACGGCGGGCTCGATCACGAGGACGCCGGGCAGCGAGGTCTCGGTGACGGTGGCGCGCGCGCTCACAGCACCGGCTCCGTCAACAGTTGCAGCAGGTACTGGCCGTAGCCGGTCTTCTTCAGCGGCTCGGCGAGCTTCTCGATCTGGGCCGTCGAGATCCACTGCTGGCGCAACGCGACCTCCTCGGGGCACGCGACCATCAGTCCCTGGCGTCGTTGCAGCGTCGCGATGAAGGCCGAGGCCTCGAGCAGCGAGTCGTGCGTGCCGGTGTCGAGCCACGCGTAGCCGCGTCCCATGATCTCGACGTCGAGCTGGCCCATCTCGAGATAGCGCGAGTTGACGTCGGTGATCTCGTACTCGCCGCGCGGCGACGGCGCGATGTCGGCGGCGATGTCGCACACCTGTTCATCGTAGAAGTAGAGGCCCGTCACCGCGTAGTTCGAGCGCGGATTGGCGGGCTTCTCCTCGAGCGACACCGCGCGACGACCGGCGTCGAACTCGACGACGCCGTAACGCTGCGGGTCGTGGACGTGATACGCGAAGACCGTCGCGCCGTGGGTCGCCGCGTTGGCGCCGGCGAGCTGCGTCGGCAGGTCGTGGCCGTAGAAGATGTTGTCGCCGAGGACCAGCGACGAAGGCGCGCCGCCGACGAAGTCGCGTCCGATCACGAAGGCCTGCGCGAGACCGTTCGGGACTTCCTGCACCGCGTACGAGAGCGAGATGCCCCACTGGCCGCCGTCGCCGAGCGTGGATTCGAAGCGCGGCGTGTCCGACGGCGTCGAGATGATCAGGATGTCCCGGATGCCCGCCATCATCAGCGTGCTGAGCGGGTAATAGATCATCGGCTTGTCGTAGACCGGCAGCAGCTGCTTCGAGATCGCGTGGGTGATCGGATAGAGCCGCGTGCCGGAACCGCCGGCGAGGATGATGCCCTTGCGCGTCTTCATGTGGGATGTCCTTCGAGGACCTCGACCGTCGCGTCGTCGGCACCGCCGCGATCCGCGTACTGTCGTTCGATCCAGTGGCGGTAGCTGCCGTCCTTGACGTGCGCGACCCACGGCTGGTTGTCGAGATACCAGCGGACCGTGCGGTCCATGCCGGTCTCGAAGTTCTCGGCCGGCTTCCAGCCGAGCTCGGTCGTCAGCTTGGTCGCGTCGATCGCATAACGTCGATCGTGGCCGGGACGGTCCTTGACGTAGGTGATCTGGTCCGCGTACTTCCCGCTCGGCTTCGGACGCAGCGCGTCGAGCGTGGCACACAGCGTGTGGACGACCTCGAGGTTGGTGCGCTCGTTCATGCCGCCGACGTTGTAGACCTCGCCCGGCCTTCCCTTCTCGAGGACCAGAGCGATGGCGGAGCAGTGGTCGCCGACGAAGAGCCAGTCGCGCACGTTCTTCCCGTCGCCGTAGATCGGCAGCGGCTCGCCTTCGAGCGCGTTGGTGATGGTCAGCGGGATCAGCTTCTCGGGGAACTGGAACGGACCGTAGTTGTTCGAGCAGTTGGTCGTCAGGACCGGCAGCCCGTAGGTATGGAAGTAGGCGCGCACCAGATGGTCCGACGCGGCCTTCGATGCGGAGTAGGGACTGTTCGGCGCATACGGCGTGGTCTCGCTGAACGGCGCATCGTCGGGACCGAGCGAGCCGTAGACCTCGTCGGTCGAGACGTGCAGGAAGCGGAAGGCCGCGGCCTCGTCGGCGTCGAGGCTCTTCCAGTAGGCGAGCGCGCATTGCAGCAGGTTGAAGGTGCCGTTGATGTTGGTGCGGACGAACTCGGCGGGTCCGAGGATCGAGCGATCGACGTGGCTCTCGGCGGCGAAGTGGAGGATGGCGCGGGGCCGGTGCGTCGCGAACAGCGCCGAGACGGCGGCCTCGTCGCAGATGTCGACCTGCTCGAAGCGATAGGTGCCGTCGTCTTTCGCCGCGGCGATGGCCGCGAGATTCTCCGCGTTGCCCGCGTAGGTCAGCGCGTCGATGTTCAGCACCGGTTCGCGCCGCTGCGCCGCCCAGTCGAGTATGAAGTTGGAGCCGATGAAGCCGGCGCCGCCGGTGACGAAGATCATCCATTGCCTCTTTGGGGTTGTCGCGCGACGATGCGGACCGATGCTTGGTGCAATGCACCAATCACGATCATAACAAACGGCCCGCCATGCCCGTTCGCGCCTGGTCAGCGGGATGCGAGATACATGCCAGCCAGCGTCTCGCGAACGGGAACGACGTGGAGGGGGCCGATCGCCGCGGTGAGAGCGCGAGGATCGCCGGTGAGCTGCCGGATGTCGTTGCTGCGCACGAAGGCCGGATTGACGACCACTTCGATCTCGTATCCGGCGATCTCTTCCATCATGCCGATGATGGCGCGCAGCGACGTGGCGACGCCGGTGCAGATGTTGAAGACGGCCGAGCGGGCGTCGCACTCGAGCAGTCTGCGATAGACGTCGGCCACCATGCGGACATCGGAGAAGTCGCGCTCCACGTCGGTGTTGCCGAGCTCGATCATCCGTTCGCCGCGCGCGAAGTGCGAGACGATCTTCGGCACGAGGAACGACGGCGACTGGCCGATGCCGGTGTAGTTGAACGGACGCGTCATGACGATCGGCAGGCGATCGAAGTAGTTGGCCGCCATCTTCTCCATGGCCATCTTGCTGGCCGCGTAATGGCTCGCGGGCGCCATCGGCTGGGCCTCGCCGATCAGGGCCCCGCCGATGTTGCCGTAGACGTTGGCGCTGCTCGCGAGGACGACCTTCGAAGGCGCTTTCGACGCGCGCAGCAGCGCGTCGAGCAGATGCGTCGTGCCGACGACGTTGACCCGATAGAAATCGCCGGCGTCCGCGTGCTGCACGAAGCTGATGCCGGCGAGGTGGATCACGTAGTCGGGTGCGACGTGCGCGACCGTTCGGGCGCAGCCTTCGGGCGACAGGAGATCGAGCACGACCTCGTCCGGGTCCAGCGCCCGGAACCCGGCGATGACCTCTTCCCGCGCCGCCTGCAGGTCGGCCGCGGCCAG
>CALMOR010000131.1:0-2328 GCA_937872165.1 uncultured Burkholderiales bacterium
CAGACGTAGACCGTCGGGTCGTCCGGCAGCGCGCGGTCGCTGAACAGCGCATCGAACTCGCGCCGGCTGTCGGCGCCGAAGAAGACGTTGTGGCGCAGCGGCGGCAGGCCGCGCGCGGTGGCCCGCAGGTGCCACGTGATCGCCGACAGCGAGCGCTGGTCGCGACGGACCGCCGGCACCGCGCGCCCGACGGCGTCGCCGAGGAGGCCCGTGGCGAGCGCGGCGGTGTCGCCGTTGAAGACCACCGCCGACGCGTCGACGCGTTCGCCGCCCGCGAGCAGCACGGCCGACGCGCGACCGTGCTCGACGACGATGCGCTCGACCGTCTCGCCGCAGCGGACGCGCCCGCCGCGGGCCGCGATCAGCTCCTCGAGCGCGCTCGCGATGCGGTGCATGCCGCCGTCGACCAGCCAGACGCCGTCCTGTTCGACGTGCGCGACCAGCATCAGCGTGGCCGGCGCGAGGAAGGGCGACGACCCGCAGTAGGTCGCGTAGCGGCCGAACAGCTGCTTCAGACGCGGGTCGTGGAAGTAGTCGGACAGCTCCGACCACATCGTCGCGAACGGCGAGATGCGCATCAATGCGGGCAAGCCGCGCAGTCCGACGCGCTTGGCGAGCGACGCGGGGGTCGGCTGCGATGCGCGCAGGAACGGCCCTTCGAGCGTGCGATAGATCGCGGCGGCCCGATCGCAGAACGCGAGGTAGCGCTTCGCCTCGGCCGCGCCCGCGAACGCACCGATCGCGTCGGCGCTCCTCGCCGTGTCGTCGAACAGGTCGAGATGCGCCTCGTCGTTCCAGGCATGGCGCGCGAGCCGGCGCGCGCGCGTCAGCGTCAGCGCGTCGGCGAGGCGCGCGCCGGCATCGGCGAACAGCTCCTCGAACACCCAGCGCATGGTCAGCACGGTCGGCCCCGCGTCGAGCCGCTCGCCGTCGATCGCGACGGTGCGCAGCTTGCCGCCGACGGAGGCCGCGCGTTCGACGACGACGACGTCGACGCCCTCGGCGGCGAGCAGCAGCGCCGCGGCGAGTCCGCCGATGCCGGCGCCGACGATCACGACCGGATACGGCTTCACGACGCCCCCGCTCGCGACGACGATTGACGTTGCGGTTTCATTGTGTCTATCCTAACGTACATAGACGAGTGTCAGGCAAACAAGACACTCGATCATCGATATCCGTCGGGAGATCGTCGTGAATGCGCACCAGAGAATCCAGCGTGCCCTCGAAGCAGCGGTCGCGCGCGGCGAATCGCCCGCCGCCCCGCCCCGGCTCGGCCGGGCGATCCGCCATGCGGTCTTCCCGGGCGGTGCCCGCATCCGGCCGCAGCTCTGCATCGCGGTCTCGATGGCCTGCGGGGAGGACGACGCGTCGCTGACCGACTCGGCGGCCGCGGCGATCGAGCTGTTGCATTGCGCGTCGTTGATCCACGACGACCTGCCGTGCTTCGACGACGCCGCGACGCGGCGCGGCGTGCCGACGGTGCACGTGGCGTTCGGCGAACGGCTGGCGGTGCTGGCCGGCGACGCGCTGATCGTCGCCGCGTTCGAGACGCTGGCCGCGGGCGCCGCGCGCTCGCCGTGCCGTCTCGCGGCGCTCGTCGGCACGATCGCGAGCGGCGTCGGTCGACCGTTCGGGATCGCGGCCGGCCAGGCCTGGGAGTGCGAACCGCGCTGCGAACTGGCCGAATACCACCGCGCGAAGACCGGCGCGCTGTTCGCGGCCGCGACGATGGCCGGTGCCCAGGCGGCCGGCGCCGACGCGACGCCGTGGCGCGCGCTCGGCGAGAGTCTCGGCGACGCGTATCAGGCAGCCGACGACATCCGCGACGTCGTCGCCGACCCCGAGGTGCTCGGCAAGCCGGTGGGTCGCGACGTCGCACTCGATCGGCCGAGCATCGCGCGGAGCTACGGGCTGCACGAGGCGATCCGGCAGTTCGATCGCCTCGTCGCCGACGCCTCCGCGGCGATTCCCGAGTGTCCCGGTGCGCCGTATCTGCGCGCGCTCGTCAAGAGCGAGGCGACGCGGCTCGTGCCCGCCTCGTGGTGCACGGACATGGACCGCATCGCGGCCTGAGGACGGCCGATCTCCCGGCCGTGGCGACCGTCGAGCCGATCCCGCGAGGCCTGCCGGTCGTCGTCGAACGTCCTTCGCCGTCGGCGCTCGACCGGCTGCTCGCGTGGCGCGACCGCGTGATCGCGAGCCCGGCCTTCCAGCGCCGCGCGGCGCGCTTCGCGCCGACGCGCCGCATCGCGCGCCGCCGTGCGAGCGCTCTCTTCGACCTCGTCGCCGGCTTCGACGACGCGGCCGCTCACCTCGTGGCCGAGATGG
>CALMOR010000131.1:2338-2947 GCA_937872165.1 uncultured Burkholderiales bacterium
ACTCGCAGGTGCTGCTGGCCTGCGTGCGTCTCGCGCTCTTCGACCTGCTGCTGGAACGGCCGAGGACGGTCGCCGAAGCGGCCGCGCATGCGGGCGTCGACGAGTCCGCGATGGAACGGCTCGTCGCGGCGGCCATCGCGCTCCGGCTCTTCGAACGCCGGCGCGGCGGACGCATCGGCCTCGGCCGTCTCGGCGCGCCGATGGCCGGCAACGCCGCGATCGCAGCGATGGTGGAGCACCACGCGGCGCTCTACGCGGACCTCGCCGATCCGGTGGCGCTGTTGCGCCGACGGCCGACGAGCACCCCGGCGACGCGCCTCGGGGCGGTCTGGGCCTACGCCGCCAACGACGCGGCCGGCGGCCTCGACGACGGTCGCGTGGCGAGCTACTGCGCGCTGATGACCGCGTCGCAGCCGCTCGTCGCGGACCAGATCCTCGACGCCTATCCGATGGACCGACATCGACGCCTGCTCGACGTCGGCGGCGGCGAAGGCGGCTTCGCGATGGCCGCGATCCGTCGTCAGCCGCACCTGCACGCGACCGTCTTCGATCTTCCCGCGGTCGTGGCTCGCGCGCGCCGGCGCATCGCGGTCGAGGGGCTGGCCGCAC
>CALMOR010000131.1:2957-12586 GCA_937872165.1 uncultured Burkholderiales bacterium
CGCATCGACACGGCGGGCGGCGACTTCGGGCGCGATCCGCTGCCGGCCGGCGCCGACCTGGCGACGCTGGTGCGCGTGATCCACGACCACGACGACGAGGTCGCCCTCGCCATCCTCCGCGCGGTGCATGCCGCGCTGCCACCCGGCGGCGTGCTGCTGCTGGCCGAACCGATGGCGGCGACAGCGGGCGCCGAAGCGATGGGCGACGCGTACTTCGGCATGTACCTGATGGCGATGGGCAGCGGTCGACCCCGGACGTCGGACGAACTCGCGTCGATGCTGATGCGGGCGGGTTTCCGCCGCAGCAAGCCGCTCGCCACCACGCTGCCGCTGCAGACGGGGCTCGTCGTCGCGCGCAAGTGACGGCATTCGCCGCAACGGCGGTCAATCGTCTCCGCGCACCGCAGCATCGATCGACGTCAATTCAAGTTGACACTCAGATACGTAAGAATATGATGACACCTTGAACCACGATCCCTTTCGTCCCGGATCAGCATGAACAGCACCGCCGTCGTCTTCGGACAACCCCAGCGACTCGCCGTCCAGCGGCTCGACCTCTGCGAGGCCGGTCCCGCGGACGTCGTCGTCGACGTCCGGCACAGCGGCATCAGCACCGGCACCGAGAAGCTGCTGTGGACCGGCCGCATGCCGCAGTTCCCCGGCATGGGCTATCCGCTGGTGCCGGGCTACGAATCGGTCGGCGTCGTCGCCGACGCGGGCGATGCGAGCGGACACGCCGTCGGCGACTTCGTCTACGTGCCTGGCGCGCGCTGCTACGGCGACGTTCGCGGCCTCTTCGGCGGCGCCGCGTCGCGGGTCGTCGTGGCCGGCCACAAGGCGTTGACCGTCGACGCGGCCGTCGGCGAGGAGGGCGTGCTGCTCGCGCTCGCCGCCACCGCGTACCACGCGGTCGCCGGGGACGGACGCCACGCGGTGGCGCCGCCGGAGCTGATCGTCGGCCACGGCGTGCTCGGCCGTCTGATCGCGCGGATGACGGTGGCCGCCGGTTTCGCGCCGCCGACCGTGTGGGAAGTCGACGCGGCCCGCTCGACCGGGGCGATCGGCTATCCGGTCGTGAGGCCGGACGACGATCAGCGCCGCGACTATCGATCGATCTGCGACGTCAGCGGCGACGCGTCGCTGCTCGACGCGCTGATCGCCCGGCTCGCGAAGGGCGGCGAGGTCGTGCTCGCGGGTTTCTACACCGACCGTCTCGGCTTCGACTTCGCGCCCGCGTTCATGCGCGAGGCGCGCATCCGCACCGCCGCGGAATGGCGCCGCTCCGACCTGCTCGCGGTGAAGGAACTGGTCGAGACCGGACGCGTGTCGCTCGCCGGGCTGATCACGCATCGCGAGCCTGCCGAGCACGCCGCGCGCGCCTATCCGACCGCGTTCGACGATTCGTCGTGCCTGAAGATGGTCCTCGACTGGAGAGCTTGCCCATGAGCGTGGCCGAAATCATGTCCGCACCGACCGCATCGCCGATCAAGTTCGTCGAGGTGCTGCGCAAGGAGGCTGCGATCGAGCCGGACGCCGTCGTCGATCGTTCGCATTCGCCGGCCGCCAAGACCACGCAGATCATCGCGATCTACGGCAAGGGCGGCATCGGCAAGAGCTTCACGCTCGCCAACCTCAGCTACATGATGGCGCAGCAGGGCAAGAAGGTCCTGCTGATCGGGTGCGACCCGAAGAGCGACACGACGTCGCTGCTGTTCGGCGGCCGCGCCTGCCCGACCATCATCGAGACCAGCTCGAAGAAGAAGCTCGCCGGCGAGGCGGTGCAGATCGGCGACGTCTGCTTCAAGCGCGACGGCGTGTACGCGATGGAGCTCGGCGGGCCCGAGGTCGGCCGCGGCTGCGGAGGGCGCGGGATCATCCACGGCTTCGAGCTGCTCGAGAAGCTCGGCTTCCACGACTGGGGCTTCGACTACGTGCTGCTCGACTTCCTCGGCGACGTCGTGTGCGGCGGCTTCGGCCTGCCGATCGCGCGCGACATGTGCCAGAAGGTCATCGTCGTCGCCAGCAACGACCTGCAGTCGCTGTACGTCGCCAACAACGTCTGCTCGGCGGTCGAGTACTTCCGCAAGCTCGGCGGCAACGTCGGCGTGGCCGGCATGGTCATCAATCGCGACGACGGCACCGGCGAGGCGAAGGCCTTCGCTGAACACGTCGGCATCCCGGTGCTGTCGACGATTCCGGCCAACGAGGACATCCGTCGCAAGAGCGCCAGCTACGAGATCATCGGGCGGCCCGGGTCGGCCTGGGGCCCGATGTTCGCGGAGCTCGCTGGCAACGTGCACACGTCGCAGCCGATGCGGCCGACGCCGATGACGCAGGACGGCCTGCTCGGCCTCTTCTCCGCCGCGTCGGTCGGGCGCGACGTGGTGCTCGAACCGGCCACGACCTTCGACATGTGCGGCAGGCGCGAGGTCGTGAAGGAGACGCTCGAAGTCGTCTACGACGACGTCTGAGCCCCGCCATGTCGACGCCGATGAACACCGTCATCCCGATCGTTCCGCTCGCCGTGCCGACGGCCGTCGACGGCGACGGCATGGGCTGCCATTCGGGCGGCGACGCGATGCTCGCGGCGGCGAAGGCGGCCGGCAAGTCGGCGGTGCTCGAGCAGTACGCGAAGGACTATCCCCGCGACCGCGACGACGGAACCCCGGCGGGTCCCCACGCCCAGCCGCAGAGCATGTGCCCGGCCTTCGGCTCGCTGCGCGTCGGGCTGCGCATGCGACGCACGGCGACGATCCTGTCGGGCTCGGCCTGCTGCGTGTACGGCCTGACGTTCACGTCGCATTTCTACGGCGCGAAGCGCAGCGTCGGCTACGTGCCGTTCAACTCCGAGTCGCTCGTGACCGGCAAGCTCTTCGAGGACATCCGAGACGCGGTCCACAAGGAAGCCGATCCCGCGAAGTACGACGCGATCGTCGTCATCAATCTGTGCGTGCCGACCGCTTCGGGAGTGCCGCTGCAGATCCTGCCCGCGGCCATCGACGGCGTCCGCATCATCGGCGTCGACGTGCCGGGCTTCGGCGTGCCGACCCATGCCGAGGCCAAGGACGTGCTCGCCGGTGCGATGCTGAAGTACGCGCGCGGCGAGGTCGAGCAGGGACCGGTGTCGGCGCCGCGCGCGGGCCGCGCGGACAGGCCGACGGTGACGCTGCTCGGCGAGATGTTTCCCGCCGACCCCGTGATCATCGGGATGATGCTCGAGCCGATGGGACTCGCGGCCGGACCCGTGGTGCCGACGCGCGAATGGCGCGAGCTCTATGCGGCGCTCGACGGCGCGGTGATCGCGGCCGTCCATCCGTTCTACACCGCGAGCATCCGCGAGTTCGAGAGCGCAGGTCGTCCGATCGTCGGGTCGGGGCCGGTGGGACAGGACGGCACCGAGGCCTGGCTGCAGGCGATCGGCACGGCCGCCGGCGTCGCCCAGGAGAAGATCGACGCGGCGAAGAACCGCATGCTTCCTGCGATCAGGGGTGCGCTCGAGAAGGCGCCGATCAAGGGCCGCATCACGCTGTCGGGTTACGAAGGATCGGAGCTGCTGGTCGCGCGTCTGCTGATCGAGAGCGGTGCGGACCTGCGTTACGTCGGCACCGCCTGTCCGCGGACCGCATGGAGCGCGGACGACTGCGCGTGGCTCGAAGCGAGGGGCGTGCACGTGCAGTACCGCGCATCGCTCGAACAGGACCTGGCCGCGATGCACGAGTGGCGCCCGGACCTCGCGATCGGCACGACGCCGGTGGTGCAGGCCGCCAAGGAGCGCTGCATCCCGGCGCTCTACTTCACGAACCTGATCTCCGCCCGACCGCTGATGGGGCCGGCCGGCGCGGGCTCGCTCGCGCAGGTCGTCAACGCGGCGATCGCCAACAAGGCGCGCTTCGAGACCATGCGCGACTTCTTCGGCGGCGCCGGCACGGACTACGCGGCCGGCGTATGGGAGAACGTGCCGAAGGACCGGCCCGAGTGGAAGGCGTTCACGCGGCACCAGGTCGAGAAGCTCGCGAAGAGGCGCAAGGCCGAGGAGATGATTTGAGCCTGCTCATCGACGTCCGCGTCATACGGCCGCGTGTCCCTGCGCGGCGCGCGGCGGCATCCGCTTCGCTCGTCGCTGCCAGCGAGCGGGCCCCGTCCTCCACCGCGACGATGCCCGGGGAGCATCGCTGATGTTCGTCATCGACCACGACCGCGCCGGCGGCTACTGGGGCGCCGTCTACGTGTTCACCGCGATCAAGGGGCTGCAGGTCGTCGTCGACGGGCCGGTCGGCTGCGAGAACCTGCCGGTCACGTCGGTGCTGCACTACACCGACGCGTTGCCGCCGCACGAGCTGCCGATCGTCGTCACGGGTCTGGCCGAGGAGCAGCTCGGGCGCGAAGGCACCGAGGGCTCGATGCGCCGTGCGCACGCGACGCTCGATCCGGACCTGCCGTCGGTGGTCGTGACCGGCTCGATCGCCGAGATGATCGGCGGCGGCGTGACGCCGCAGGGCACCAACATCCAGCGCTTCCTGCCGAGGACCATCGACGAGGACCAGTGGCAATGCGCCAACCGCGCGATGCACTGGCTGTGGTCCGAATACGGAATGCGCAAGGTACCTGCCCGCGAGCCGTTCGCCGATCGCGCGCCCGACGAGAAGCCGCGCGTCAACATCATCGGCCCGGCCTACGGCACGTTCAACATGCCGAGCGACCTCGCGGAGATCCGCCGTCTCGTGCAGGGCATCGGCGCCGAGGTCAACATGGTCTTCCCGCTGGGCAGCCATCTCGCCGACGTGTCGCGGCTGGTCGAGGCCGACGTCAACGTCTGCCTGTATCGCGAGTTCGGCCGGATGCTCTGCGAGGCCCTGGAGCGGCCTTACCTGCAGGCGCCGATCGGCCTGCATTCCACGACGCGCTTCCTGCGCTCGCTCGGCGAACTGCTGCACCTCGATCCCGAGCCGTTCATCGAGCGCGAGAAGCACACGACGGTGAAGCCGATCTGGGACCTGTGGCGCTCGGTCACGCAGGACTTCTTCGCGACCGCGAGCTTCGCGGTCGTCGCCAGCGAGACCTACACGCGCGGGCTGCGCCATTTCCTCGAGGACGAGATGGGATTGCCGTGCAACTTCGCCGTTGCGCGAAAGCCGGGCGAGAAGACCGACAACCAGGCGATCCGCGCGCTCTGTCGCGACAAGCCGCCCCTCGTGATGTTCGGCAGCTACAACGAGCGCATGTACCTGGCCGAGAGCTCGGCCGGCGCGATGATGCGGCCGACCTACATCCCGGCCTCCTTCCCCGGCGCGATCGTCCGCCGCCATACCGGCACGCCCTTCATGGGCTATGCGGGCGCGACCTACCTGATCCAGGAATTCTGCAACGCGTTGTTCGACGCGCTGTTCCACATCCTGCCGCTCGGCACGGACCTCGATCGCATCGAGCCGACGATCGCGCGCGCCGGCATGCGAGGCGATGCGGACCGGCCGTGGGACGACGATGCGCAGACGCTGCTCGGCGAGCTCGTCGAGCACGAGCCGGTACTGGTCCGGATCTCGGCCGCCAAGCGCCTGCGCGATCGCGCGGAACGCGATGCGCGGAAGGCCGGCGAAGAGCGCGTCACGGCGCGGCGCGTAGCCGAAGCGCGCGAGGCGCTACGCATGGGAGAGCCGGCATGACCGCCTCCCGTCGATCGAATCGTCGCCGTTCGAGGTCGAGCGGCCCGGCATTTGTCGAGGCGGCTCGCTGCCCCGGCGGGTCCCTGTCGCGCGGGAGAAGCGCGGTGACGGCCGACAGGCCAATTTCAAGGAGTCATTCATATGCTTGCGAATAGAGAGGGCTCGCTGTCCGGCCTCACGGAACCGGAGGCGAAGGAGTTCCACAAGATCTTCGTCACCAGCTTCCTCGGGTTCACGGCGATCGCGGTGGTCGCCCACATCCTGGTGTGGAACTGGCGGCCCTGGTTGTAGAGGCGAAGAAGCATCCGGAAGGGGAATGCGATGACGACCCATGCAGATGAGTTCGCGGACGCACTGGCGAACGAGCGGATCGGTGCCTTGCCGACGACGAAGCCGAGGAACGATTCGGTGACCTTCGTCGGGATCTTCTTCGTCAGCTTCGTCGTGTTCCTGACGATCGCGCTCTGCGCACAGATGGTGGCCCTTCCCTGGCGTTCCTGGTTACCGGGGGCCGAGGGGCAGAAGTCGCTGGTCGGTGGCGTGAAGACGTCGGTCTACACGTTCATGTCTTATCTCAATTAGGAGCAACCCACCATGTGGAGAATCTGGTTGTTGTTCGATCCGCGTCGTGCGCTGGTCGGACTGTTCTCGTTCCTGTTCGCGCTGGCCCTGCTGATCCATTTCATCCTGCTCAGCACGGACCGGTTCAACTGGCTCGACGGTCCCCACAAGGGCCGCACGGTCGGAGGACAGACGTCGTCGCAGAGCGCGACGACGCCCGCGTCGGTACCGTCGAAACAGTAGCGGGCAGTCGAGCGGTCCGGGGACGGGAGGGACCGACGGTCTCTTCCGGTTCCTCACGAATCCCTGCGTCGGTCCGCGATGGAACGATGCGCATACAGAGCGGTTGTCAGAGCAGTCCGGGAGTGCGGCCATGGCCATGCTGAGCTTCGAACGCAAGTACCGCGTGCGCGGGGGTACGTTGATCGGGGGCGACCTGTTCGACTTCTGGGTCGGGCCGTTCTTCGTCGGCTTCTTCGGCGTCACCGTCGCCTTCTTCTCGGTGGTCGGCACGCTGCTGATCGTCTGGGGCGCGTCGCAGGGCCCGACCTGGAACCTCTGGCAGATCAGCATCGCGCCGCCGGACCTGGCCTACGGTCTCGGCATGGCGCCGCTGCTAGAAGGCGGGCTGTGGCAGCTGATCACGATCTGCGCGATCGGCGCCTTCGTGTCGTGGATGCTGCGCGAGGTCGAGATCTGCCGGAAGCTCGGCATCGGCTATCACGTGCCGTTCGCCTTCGGCATCGCGATCTTCGCGTACGTGTCGCTGGTGGTGATCCGGCCGCTGCTGATGGGGGCCTGGGGTCATGGCTTCCCGTACGGGATCATGAGCCACCTCGACTGGGTCTCGAACACCGGCTACCAGTACCTGCACTTCCATTACAACCCGGCCCACATGCTGGCCGTGAGCTTCTTCTTCGCGACCACCTTCGCGCTGTCGCTGCACGGTGCGCTGATCCTGTCGGCGACCAATCCGAAGAAGGGCGAGGCGGTCAAGACCGCCGAGCACGAGAACACGTTCTTTCGCGACACCATCGGCTATTCGATCGGCACGCTCGGCATCCACCGGCTCGGTCTCTTCCTGGCGCTGTCGGCGGGCTTCTGGAGCGCGGTCTGCATCATCATCAGCGGCCCCTTCTGGACTCGCGGCTGGCCCGAGTGGTGGACCTGGTGGCTGAACCTTCCGATCTGGTCGCACTGAAGAACACGAGGAGGCGCATCCATGCCATTCGAATACCAGAACCTGTTCACGACCGTCGTCGTCAAGGCGCCGAGCGAGCCCGGCATCAGCGTGGGTCGCGACGACGTCGAGCGCGACGTCAAGCCGATCCACAGCAACTGGCTCGGCAAGCTCGGCGACGCGCAGCTCGGGCCGATCTACCTCGGCTGGTTCGGCCTCGCGTCGCTGATCTGCTTCTTCATCGCGTTCGAGATCGTCGGCCTCAACATGTGGGCCTCGGTCGACTGGGATCCGGTGCAGTTCGTGCGCCAGCTGCCGTGGCTCGCGCTCGAGCCGCCGCCGGCGAAGTACGGACTGTCGATCCCGCCGTTGAACGAGGGCGGCTGGTGGCGCATCGCGGGCTTCTTCATGACCACGTCGGTGTTGCTGTGGTGGGTCCGCATGTACCGGCGCGCCCGCGCGCTGCGGATGGGCACGCAGGTCGCGTGGGCGTTCGCCTCGGCGATCTGGCTGATGCTCGTCCTCGGCCTGATCCGTCCGGTCCTGATGGGCAGCTTCTCGGAGGCGGTGCCGTTCGGCATCTTCCCGCACCTCGACTGGACCGCGGCCTTCTCGATCCGCTACGGCAACCTGTTCTACAACCCGTTCCACATGCTGTCGATCGTGTTCCTCTACGGCTCGACGCTGCTGTTCGCGATGCACGGCGGGACCATCCTCGCGGTGAGCCGCTTCGGCGGCGAGCGCGAGATCGAGCAGATCGTCTTCCGCGGCACGGCATCGGAACGCGCGGCGCTGTTCTGGCGGTGGACGATGGGGTTCAACGCGACGATGGAGTCGATCCACAAGTGGGCGTGGTGGTTCGCGGTGCTGTGCCCGCTGTGCGGCGGCATCGGCATCCTGCTGACGGGCACCGTCGTCGACAACTGGTATCTGTGGGCCGTCAAGCACGGTGTCGCGCCGATGTACCCCGCGGTGTTCCCCAACACGCCCGACCCGGCATTGCTGCAGGGAGTCAAGCCATGAAGCTGCGTTCGATGCGCCTCGCCCTCGGAACGGTCGCCGCCACGCTCGTCCTCGCGGCCTGCGAGCCGCCGCCCGTCACCACCGTGCAGCGCGGCTATCGCGGGACCGGCATGGTGGAGGTCTACCATCCCGCCAGCGTCGAGGCAGAGTTATCGAAGAACCAGCCGCCGCAGATCACGCCGACGGCGTCGCCCGACGGTCCGAAGGCCGGTGCGATCTATCAGAACGTCAAGGTGCTCGGCGATCTGAGCGTGGGTCAGTTCGCCGGCCTGATGGTCGACATGACCAACTGGGTCGCGCCCGAGCAGGGCTGCACCTACTGCCACGTCGGCGCCAATTTCGCCGACGACTCGCTCTACACGAAGCAGGTGGCGCGCCGCATGGTGCAGATGACCCAGCACATCAACAGCGACTGGAAAGGGCACGTGCAGAACACCGGCGTGACCTGCTACACCTGCCACCGCGGCAACAACGTGCCGACCAACGTCTGGTACAAGTCCACGTATCGCGAGGACGCACCGGGGATGCTCGGCAACAAGGCGGGGCAGAACTCGCCGGCGAGCCAGGTGGGCTACGCGTCGCTGCCGAACGATCCCTTCACGACCTACCTGCAGGGCGGCGAGGAGATCCGCGTGATCGCGACGACGGCCCTGCCCGACGGACCGAACCCGTCGATCAAGCAGGCCGAGGCGACCTACGGCTTCATGATGCACATGTCGCAGGCCCTCGGCGTCAACTGCACCTACTGCCACAACAGCCGGTCGTTCGCGGCGTGGGAGTCGAGCACGCCGCAGCGGGCCATCGCCTACTACGGCATCCGCATGGCGCGCGAGCTCAACAACGACTACCTGATCTCGCTCGCAGGCGTGTTCCCGCAGAACCGGCTCGGACCGACCGGCGACGTGCCGAAGCTCAACTGCGCGACCTGTCATCAGGGCGCGTACAAGCCGCTCTACGGCGCGGACATCCTGCACGGCTATCCGGGACTCGCCGGTCCCGCCGCGCCGCCGACGCGCGTGCTCGAGCCGGTGCCGGCGTCGCCGCAAGCCATCACGACGTCGCAGGCCGATCCCTCGCCGGCGCGGGCCTCCGCGGCCATGAGCCTGCAGGCCGCGGCGGCGCCTCGCTGACGGGCCGGGCGTCGCGGCCCAGTGTCCTGTCCCAATAATTGGTAGGCACAGCAATGGCATGACATGCGGCATCCT